>JAIOWV010000037.1 GCA_021741945.1 Pontimonas sp. | reverse complement strand
CGCTCTGCCATTCATGACAAGAACCAGTGCTCGTCTGAACGACACAACAGAGAGCGGCTCATAGCCAGCATTTAATACAAGTGTTCGCATACTTACCTCCTGGGTGGCACTCGCCTGGAGGGCGAGTTCTGACCGGGTCATGCGAGACCCCCGAAACCCCTGTTAACACAAACGACACCATCGAAAACCGATGGTGTCGTGACGGGGCCTTGGCGCAGACAACTGACGCAGGGCCGGTGACTACCCAGTATCCGAAAGTGAGCGCGAGTATCTCTGGGAGAGATACTGACTCGCCTGGACATTGGTTTACCCCCTGCTGGTTGCGACTCGCAGTGGCCTAAGGCTAACCCGGGGACCTGAGTGCCACCCGCTATGAAACGCCGGGCGTGGTGCTTAGGCTGCGAGGTAGAGATGGTGGGCAATGTCTGCTGAAACGACCACAGCGCCGTTCATTGCTGCAGCTTCAACACGGTAGCCACCCGCGTCCTTGCTCACGGTGACCCTAGCGCCTGGCATCAAGCCGGCATTCTTGAATTTCTTCAGAAGATCAGGGTCAAACTGTGCCGGCTCACCAATGCGACGGAGGATTCCAGAGGTGGTCTGGTCGGTGAGCGCATCTGTCACCCGAATCACACCGGCCAAGAAATCTTCGGACTTTGGCCCACCGATTTCCTGCATCGCAGGAATCGGATTCCCATAGGGAGACTCGGTGGGCTCTCCCAGCATCGCAATCAAGCGCCGTTCCACGTTTTCACTCATCACGTGTTCCCAGCGGCAGGCCTCTTCGTGGACGAGCGACCAGTCCAAACCAATCACGTCTGCCAACAAGCGCTCCGCAAGACGGTGTTTCCTGGTCACCTGGATCGCCTTCGTGCGGCCCTTTTTCGTCAGCGCCAATTGGCGGTCAGCTTCCACCACCACAAGTCCGTCGCGCTCCATGCGCGCGACGGTCTGTGAGACCGTGGGCCCTGAGTGCCCAAGACGCTCGGAAATCCGCGCTCTGAATGGCGGGATGCCCTCTTCCTCCAAGTCGATGATGGTGCGCAGATACATCTCCGTTGTATCGACGAGATCAGTCATGATGGTGGGTCTCCGTGAACCAGAGGGTTATGAGGTAAGGCTTAGCTTACTCGCAGGACCCCAGCAGAGGGCGCTCGTTTGAGCGCCTAGGATTTTGGTATGACGGACATCACGATTCCCGCCGAACTTCTTCCCTCCGATGGCCGTTTTGGCTCTGGGCCCTCCAAGGTCCGTCACACCCAAATTGAGCACCTCGTTGCGAATGCGGCAATCCTGGGAACGTCACACCGCCAAGCCCCGGTGAAAGACTTAGTTGCTCGCGTTCAAGGACACCTTCACGAGCTCTTCCGTCTTCCTGACGGGTATGAGGTGGTCCTCGGGAACGGTGGCTCGACCGCGTTTTGGGATGTCGCAGCAGCAAGTCTTGCCAGGAACAAGAGCGCTCACCTGAGCTTTGGTGAATTTGGGCAGAAGTGTGTGGCTGCTCACACCACTCCGTGGTTGAGCGAGCCGCATGTCGTGAAGTCCGAACCTGGCACGAGGGGAACCCTCGAGGCCATCGGGGATGCCGATGTCTATGCGTGGCCTCACAACGAAACCTCAACAGGTGTCAGTGCTCCGGTTACCAGGGTCCAGGGCGCTGCCTCTGACGCCCTCATGATGGTGGATGCCACGAGCGCTGCCGGTGGCATTGATTTTGACGCCAACGAAATGGATGTTTACTACTTCGCCCCTCAGAAGAATTTCGCGAGCGATGGCGGGCTCTGGTTTGCGCTGATGTCACCGAGGGCGATTGCCCGGGCAGAAGAAATTGCAGCGACCGATCGCTACATCCCTGAATTCTTGAGCCTGAAGACAGCGATTGATAACTCGAGACTGCACCAAACACTCAATACTCCAGCACTGTCGACCCTCCTACTCATGGAGGCACAGCTTGAGTGGATGATGGAGCGTGGCGGTCTCACAGCAGCGTCCGCACACACCGCTCACAGCTCTGGCCTGCTTTATGCGTGGGCCGAGGCCCGCAGTGACGTGACACCGTTTGTGGCTAAGCCCGAGCACCGGTCTCCGGTTGTGGCAACACTCGATCTTGATGACACGATTGATGCCACTGCCGTGACATCGATTCTTCGCGCCAATGGAATTGTTGACACCGAGCCCTATCGCAAGCTTGGTCGTAACCAGATTCGCGTGGCAACGTTTGTCGGCGTTGACCACGCGGATGTCGAGAAGCTCATCGCGAGCCTCGACTACGTGCTCGAGCGCCTCTAAGGGTCGAGAGGGTCGGCCTCGTCGAATTCGACGTGGTCAAAAGCGTCTGTGGGCTCGTCTGGGACCTCCAGCGGAGCGGGATCTAGCTCAATATCCAGCTGGTCGATGTCGATGCCATCTACGTCGTCGTCGAAATCGTCATCATCTTCATCGTCGTCATCATCATCCGCCGACGCTGCCGCTGCTTCGCTGACCTCCTTCTCGTGGAGAAGGTACTCTTCCATCCGATCAGCCCAGGGCACCCACTCAGGGGCAACTAGTGCTTTGTCACCTGGCAGCAGCTGGAGCTCGAGGACAGTCGGGGCAATGCCCTCAACGTCGCTCAAGTTAATGGTCCAAAACCACCCCGGATAACCGCGCTCGGCGGAGGCGAAGGTAACGGTGGCGATTCCCTCGCCACGGATGACCGTTGGTGGGATGCGATAGGTGTGAGCCTGCGTGATCTCCAGGAGCGCGGAGGTTGCCAAGGCAATGAGGTCACCCTCGGCGTGGCCCTGGAACTTCGAAGGCTTGGTGGCAGTGGCCTTGGCTTTAGACATCAAACTCGTCAGCCACTCTGCGCAGCAGAGCGGCGATCTTCCGGGAGTGGTCCTCGTCGGGGTAGCGGCCACGGCGCAGGTCGCCCCCGGTGCGATCCAGAAGCTTCAACAAATCTTCAACGATGACGGCCATGTCGTCAGCACCTTTGCGGCCAACTCGGGCGGTGGGCTGTTCGAGGATGCGAACGCTCAATGCCTGTGCGCCGCGCTTGCCCTCAGCAACACCAAACTCAACTTTGGCCCCAGCGCGAACGACAGCGCCTTCGGGAAGAGCAGAGGCGTGCAGAAAAACTTCCTCGCCGTCATCGGTGTGGATGAAGCCGAAGCCTTTTTCCGTGTCGTAGAACTTGACCTTGCCGGTGGGCATGGACTCGCCTTTCTTTGGGGCTTCGCACAGTTGTGCCGTACCAGAAGGATACCTTCTCCGGAGTCCCGATATCCTGGAGGGATGTCAGAGAGCGAAGTTCCACCGCCCAGCCGGCTCGAGCGGGTGCTCGCCGCCATCATTGGCGCGGTGATTGCGCTGAGCGTCATGGCTTTCTTTGCCATCATCATTGGCACATGGAGTGGGATGCAAAGCGCTGACTTCTCGGCGGGGCTCTGGCCAAGCGTCACTCTGATGCCTCTGTTTGGTCTACCTCTTGGCTTCATTCTCATCATTGCCCTGCTCATTGTGTCCACCAGACGTCGTCGGGGCGCGGGTGACCATGGCTCTGCCGAGTAAAGAGACACTTCGACTTATTCAGTGGTTGGCCAGCCGAAGCGAAGAGCAACTGCTGGTTCTTGCGAAAGCGCGAGGGCTGAGCCCCGCTCAGGTGGGAAGCCTTACCGCCGCCGCAACACAGCTCTTGGATGAGCGGGGGCTCACCGAGACACTCGATGCGCTCTCCAGGGATGCGCTGGCGGCACTCTCCGGCTTGGCCGCAGGCGGGAACCAAGAAGGACTCGCGGAGCTCGCCGAGCTCGGTCTCGTGGATGAGCGAGAGGACCCAGCCCTAGCTCTCATCTCTCCCGAGCACGTTGCAGGCCTGGCAACGCTCCGCTCGACGGACAAACCACCTGCCATCAAGGGTTGTCCTGCGTGGAGCGACGATGCCCTCGGGAAGCAAGCGACCGTGGTCGCCAGCATTCTGTGCGAGTTGGGCGACGTGATTGACACGCTCGCGCGTCGCCCGCAGGCATCGACACGGCAGGGGCTGGTCAGCGTGACCGGCCTGAAAGCGCTCGCGGAAATTCTTGGAGAGGGCTACGACATCCCCTCCCTCGTGGAGGTCGGTGTCGCCTCTGGCTTGCTGCATATGTCGGCAACCCACGTGTCAGCGAGCGCCAGCGCTCTCTCCTGGCGAGAGAGCACGTCGGAAGAACAGTGGCACCACATCGCGAAGGCCTGGTGCGCAGCTTTGCCGTCCTGGTTACAGCGGGTGCTCTCTGGCCACCCAGCGGCTCACTGGGACAAAGACCTTCCCGCCCTCATCAGCTTCTTGTATCCGAGGCTTGCGGCAGACGAGGTTTTGAACCTCGCGAAGACCAGGGCCAGCATGCTTGGCATCATTGCCGCTGGCTGCCCCACTCCGTGGGGGCAAGCACTCTTCACCGGCCAAGCCCCTGACCTCGGCCGCTATCTACCCTCAGCTGTCCCAGGTGTTTATGCCACTGAGGATTTCACCCTCTTGGCCCCCGGCCCCCTCACTCTCGAACACCGGTTGATTCTGGACCGGATTGCTCACCGTGAACTCGGTGGGCTAGTCCCCCGCTATCGCCTGACTTCGCGTTCGGTTCTCCGCGCCCTCCACGGCGGCATCGCCGCAGAGAAAATTGTTCCTCTCCTGCAGTCGGCATCACAGACCCCGTTGCCCAGTGGCATGGTCCACCTGATCAACGACACCTGCCGCCTGGCAGGTGACATCGAGCTGAGTGCCACCAGAAACGGCACGACCATCACGCTCACAAGACCCGAACTGCGCCAGGAGCTGCTTGCTGACCCAAGCCTTGGCCCACTATCGCTGCGCGAACTCGATGACCGCACCCTGGTGACGAGACTGCCGGTGGAGCGGGTGCACGACATCTTGTTAGGTGCCAGACACATGGCGATGATCGCCGGGGAAGACGCGATCTATCAGCCGGCTGAAGAGCGGGTCGCTCTCGGAACAACCGGGCCAGACCCGCTTGAGGAGGCTGTTCGCACACTTGCCACATCAATCACCAAAGCAGCAAGCCAAGGTGTTCCGCCCTGGCTTGGCAGTGTTCTTGAAGTCGCCATTGCTGCCAAGGTTGCCCTAGATATTGAGGTCGATATGCCAGGTGGCACATCGGTGAACTTAATCATGGAGCCGCGTTCGTTGGCCGGCGGAAGACTCCGCGGGGTTGAACTGAAGAACTCCATGGAGAAGACGGTTCCGATTTCGGCAATCCGCAGTGCGACGCCGTGGTCATCCCCAGCGGGGCAGTAGCAAAGAAGCCTAGACTGGCAGGCTATGAATCCCGATGGCCCGCTGATTGTCCAAAGCGACAAGACTGTTCTGCTCGAGGTGGCACACCCCGATGCCGAACAGGCTAGACACGCTCTGGCGGTCTTTGCCGAACTCGAGCGGGCACCAGAACACATTCACACCTATCGGATTACCCGGCTTGGTCTTTGGAACGCCCGGGCCGCCGGTCACACCGCCGATGAGATTGTTGGCACCCTCGAAACCTTTTCGAAGTTTGCGGTTCCCCCCGCCATCGTGGATGACATCCGCGAGACCATCCGTCGTTATGGCCTGATTGAAATCACGCGCGATGGCGAGGATCTGTTCCTCTCCTGCGCGGACGCCAGCATAGAGGCGGAAATCACCCGAACAGCCAAGATTGCGGAGCTACTGGGCCCCCGGGATGACAAGGGTCGATTCCCCCTGGCTCCCTGGTCGCGCGGTGTCATCAAGCAGGAGCTGCTGAAGAAGGGCTGGCCGGCTGCGGATCACGCAGGCTTTGCCGAGGGCACTCCCCACGACATCGATATCGCCCCTGAGGGATGGTCGCTTCGCGACTATCAAAAGGAGGCAATCGCCAAGTTCGTGGAGCGAGGATCTGGAGTGGTCGTTCTGCCCTGTGGCGCGGGGAAGACGCTAGTGGGAGCTGGCGTGATGGCTGAGCTAGACACCACGACCCTGATTCTTGTGACCAACACCGTCTCCGCCAGACAGTGGCGGGCCGAACTACTGGCGCGGACCACCCTCACCGAGGATGAGATTGGGGAGTACTCGGGCTCCATCAAGGAGATCAAGCCGGTCACCATTGCCAGCTACAGCATCATGGCGGCTAAGCGGAAGGGTGAGTTCGCTCACCTCGGAGTCATCGACGCCCTGAACTGGGGACTTGTCGTCTATGACGAAGTCCATCTTCTGCCAGCGCCCGTGTTCCAGCTCACCGCTCAGCTCCAAGCCCGCCGACGGCTTGGTCTCACGGCAACACTGGTGCGGGAAGACGGCCGCGAGGGCGACGTCTTTAGTTTGATTGGACCCAAGCGCTTCGATGTTCCCTGGAAGCAGCTTGAGGCCCAGGGTTACATCGCCCCGGCGTCTTGTGTGGAGATCAGGTTGGATCTTCCCCCCACGGAGCGCCTCGACTATGCCGCGAGCACCGACCAGGAACGCTTCCGCCTCGCCTCGACCACTCCGGCCAAAGCCAAGCTGGTGAAGGAACTTCTCGAGCTCCACCCTGATGACCC
This sequence comes from Pontimonas sp., assembly GCA_021741945.1. Taxonomy (GTDB): domain Bacteria; phylum Actinomycetota; class Actinomycetes; order Actinomycetales; family Microbacteriaceae; genus Pontimonas. The sequence continues at coordinate 3,638 of JAIOWV010000037.1, read as the reverse complement.
GACCTTGATTATTGGCACTTACGTGGACCAGATTGAGCACTTGAGCGATTCACTCAATATTCCGATGATCACCGGGCAGACCTCCGTTGCCGAGCGTGAGCGCCTCTATGACGAATTCCGGACTGGAGCGCTGATGCGCCTCGTGGTCTCGAAGGTGGCGAACTTCTCGATCGATCTTCCAGAAGCATCGGTCGCAATCCAAGTCTCTGGTTCCTTCGGGTCCAGACAAGAAGAAGCGCAGCGTCTGGGGCGCATCCTGCGCCCCAAGGCTGATGGCCGGCCAGCCGTGTTTTATACGCTGGTGGCCAGAGACACAGTGGATCAAGACTTCGCGCTGAACCGCCAACGCTTCCTTGCTGAACAGGGGTATGGCTACACGATCATGGACGCTGCTGAAGTCACTCAGAAGATTCCGGCGATGCTCTCAGAAAAAGTCCAGCTACCTCCCAGATAATAGGAGCATGGCTGATGGACCCAAGATTCTTATTGTCGATGACGAGCCCAACATTAGGGACTTACTCACTACGAGCCTGCGCTTCGCAGGCTTCGCTGTCCGGGCTGTAGCAACCGGAGCCCAGACCATCTCTGCCGTCCTTGAGGAAGAGCCCGATCTCATCCTGCTGGACGTCATGCTCCCCGACATCAACGGCTTTGGCGTGACCAAGCGCCTGCGTGCAAGCGGCTACACCTGCCCGATTCTTTTTCTCACGGCCAAGGACTCCACTGAAGACAAGATCACTGGCCTCACGGTCGGTGGCGATGACTACGTCACCAAGCCTTTTAGCCTCGATGAGATCGTGGCTCGTATCAAGGCCATCCTTCGTCGCACCTTGAACGAAGAGGACGACGCCCTCATTAGAGTCGGCGAGCTCTCGATGGACCAGGACACCCACGAGGTGTTCCTTGGCTCTATTCCCATCGAGCTCTCCCCCACCGAGTTCAAGTTGCTGCGCTACTTGATGTTGAACCCCAACCGTGTGCTCTCGAAGGCACAGATCCTCGACCATGTCTGGGAGTACGACTTCAACGGAGACGCCGGCATCGTGGAGAGCTATGTGTCCTACCTGCGTCGGAAGCTTGACCCACACACGGACGAGCCCATCATTCAGACCAAGCGTGGTTTCGGCTACCTCCTGAAGACCGGAAAAGCCTAAACCGGCTCTCATGCTTCTTCGCCTGCAGAGTTGGTGGGACTCGACGTCGCTTCGCACCAAGATCACTGGCGTGACCGTCATCGTGGTGACGCTCTCGCTGATGGGCATTGGCATAGGCACCATCTCTGCTGTCCAGAACTACCTCCAGGCAGAAATCGATCGAAAGATTGATGACGTTGCCGCCGGCCTGCCAGCGAGCCTTCGAACGCAGGACTTCGCCTCTTTTGAGCCAACCGGTGGCCAAGGAGCGAGAAGTAGCTACTATCTAGCGGCTGTCTCCGTCGATGGCGTGGTGCTGGCCAGTAACTTGCCGGAATCGGAGGCAAGTTACGGGCCAGACGTCAGCGAGCTCACCTACGGCTGGGTGCTCAACAACGCCCGATCAATCACGGTTCCAAGCGTTGATCAGCGCCCAGAATGGCGCCTGCACACGTACACGTTGCGCATCGTCCACGAGGCAGACATGGTGGCCGAGCCCGCCACGCTCGTGATCGGTGTCGATTTGCGAGAAAACCAGGAAACCCGGGGGACCTTCGCCAGCATCTTCCTCATATTCGGCCTGGTTGCTGTCATCCTCAGTGCGGGAGTAACCCAGATACTGGTGACCACCACATTTCGGCCACTGCGCGAAGTGGAGCAGACGGCAGCCCGTTTCGCCGGCGGTGATTATTCACAGCGCCTCTCCGGAGCCACACCCAACACCGAAGTCGGTCGATTGACCAGGTCCCTCAACACCATGCTTTCTCGTATTGACCGAGCGTTTGCCGACCGAGCAGACACCATCGAGCAGATGCGTCGCTTTGTCGGTGATGCCAGCCACGAACTGCGCACCCCTCTAGCATCCGTGCGCGGCTATGCCGAGCTTTATCGAATGGGTGCCATCACTAAGAAGGCCGATGTGGCCCAAGCCATGGAGCGCATCGAGAAGGAAGCCGAGCGCATGACAGCGCTCGTGACTGACCTTCTCGAGCTCGCCAGGCTCGACGAGGCGAAGCCACTCGAGCTTGGCCCCGTGAACCTTGTGAGCCTTGCGCTTGACGCGGCACTGGATGCGGGGGCAAGTGCACCAGGCCGCACCATTTCCGTGTGGGCGGGTGGCCAGCAGGTGAGCGATGCGAGCGCCGTGGAGCCGGTCATCGTGAGCGCAGAAGAAAACAAGATTCGCCAGGTTGTGGCCAACCTGATGCAAAACGCCCTGCGCTTTAGCCCCGAGGGGTCCAACGTTGAAATCGAGGTGTCTACCGAGGGGGCGCCAGATCGCGGCGTCGTCGCAGTCGTCGATCACGGCGAGGGTATTCCGCCACAGATTCGCGACAAGATCTTCCAACGCCTCTGGAGGGCGGACACGTCCCGTGCCCGCGAAACGGGTGGATCAGGTCTTGGTCTGGCAATTGTCGACACCATCGTGAAACGCCACCGCGGCACAATCTCAGTAATCGACACACCAGGAGGGGGCGCCACCATCAAGGTGTCTCTGCCTCTTGTCCCCAGCCAATCTCGTTCTTGAGTTTTCTGCGACCTGGTGTTGCCCAGACCGCGAGAGCACCGGCGTCTCTATCCTCCTGAGATGACCAGATACCACGTCGATAGTGAACAGGTTCTTCTCGCCTCTACGAAGGCCCGCGCCACCATAGAGCGCCTCCACAGTGAGGTTCAGACCTTGAACTCTCACCTCCACGCCCTCTCCTCCAGTTGGAGCGGGCCAGCAGCGTCAGCCTTTGTCGCGGTTCATGCCACGTGGCAAACAACGCAGCTGAGGGTCGAAGAGAACCTCCACAGCCTCAGCGAATCGCTATCGCACGCGGGTAGGCACTACCAAGAGATGGAAGCGGCGAACACCAGGCTGTTCCAGCCTTAACGAACTGTGGGGTGTCCCTCCGAAGAGGAGCACCCCACAGACAGTGTGTGGACTTAGAAGTCCATGCCACCAGAGGGGTCGCCCATTGGAGCGGCCGGAGCAGGCTCAGGCTTCTCTGCGACAACAACCTCGGTGGTGAGGAACAGACCGGCAATCGAGGCGGCGTTCAGCAGTGCCGAACGGGTCACCTTGACGGGGTCAGCAATGCCAGCGGCGAGCATGTCAACATACTCACCCGTTGCAGCGTTGAGACCGTGACCGACCTTGAGGCCGCGCACGTGCTCGGCAACAACACCGGGCTCGTGTCCTGCGTTCAGGGCGATCTGCTTGAGAGGTGCATCGATTGCTACGCGGACAATGTTTGCTCCGGTTGCTTCGTCACCCTCGAGCTTGAGGTCCTTGAATGCCATGGCGCCAGCTTGGATGAGGGCAACGCCACCACCGGCGACGATTCCTTCTTCCACGGCAGCCTTGGCGTTACGGACGGCGTCCTCAATGCGGTGCTTGCGCTCCTTGAGTCCAACCTCGGTTGCGGCACCAGCCTTGATGACAGCAACACCACCGGCCAACTTGGCGAGACGCTCCTGGAGCTTCTCGCGGTCGTAGTCGGAGTCGGTGTTCTCGAT
>JAIOWV010000036.1 GCA_021741945.1 Pontimonas sp. | reverse complement strand
GCTGCCAGCTCCAGCACAAAGGCCGAAAGAAAACTCACTCGAAGCACCTTCATGGTGCGCGTGCGATACTCGTCGGTCAAGCGGCCAATCCGTTCTCGCTGACGGTGATGGCGCCCAAATATCTTCAGCGTGGAGAGGCCCTCGACCGTGTCGACAAAGCCTTCTGCGAGTTGGGTCAGCGCCTGCCACTGTCTTTTCTGAACATTCTGAGTCGCCCAGCCCACGTGCGCCATGAACAAGGGAATGAGAGGGAGCATCACCGTCACCGCGATACCCGTAGTGAGGTCGCTGACATACAGCACCCCGACCACAATCGGTGTTACCACGATAGTCATCAGAAGCTGAGGCAGGTACTTCCCGAAGTAGTTATCCAGCGCGTCCAACCCCGTCGTCATCACGCTCGTAACGTGGGGGGTCCGAGTAGCGCCGAGCCACCGCGCACCGCGCCTGGCTAGGGCATCAATCAGGGCCTCGCGAAGTTCTCGTTTCGCGAGAACACCGCCGCGGACCCCCAAGACATCAAGGACAATGAGCGTGATTCCCCTGGCCAGTGTCGCCACTGCGAACAAAACAAGGGCCTCGATGACTGAATCCTGGGGCGCCTCATCGATAATCCGGGTGACAACCTGCGCCAGGGTGTAGGCAAAAGCAACGATGGAGACCCCGTGAGCCACCGACACCATTGCCCCGGCAGCAAGAAAATGTCGTGCTGCCCGGGCGACCTGCAAAAGCCGGGGATCTAGCGGCTTCAGTGGCTAGACTCCACCGGAATCTGCGCCCGGGTAATCCGCCTGCGGAACACCCAGTAGGTCCAGCCCTGGTATGCGAGCACCAACGGCATTGCGAACAGAGCGACCCACGACATCACACTCAGGGTGTACTGCGTGCTCGAGGCGTTTTCAATGGTGAGGTTGAAGGCAGGATCGATGCTAGAGGGCATAACGTTGGGGAACAATGCGCTCAGGATGGTACCAACGGCAAACACAATGGTCAGCGCCATCGCCGTGAAGGCAAGACCTTCTTTCCCGATTACATTCAGAATCAGCGCTAACACGAGGGACACGGCCGCCGCCACCGCCATACCCATGATGACTAAGACGTGATCGACCTCGCGGTGCTGCCAGATGGTCCACACTAAGAAACTCGCAGCTACAGCAACGGTGAGCAATGCTGCCTTCGTTGCCAGGCCCTTGGCGTTGCTGCGCATTTCCCCGTCTGTCTTCAGTGTGACAAAGATCACACCGTGGGTGAAGAACAGCATCAAGGTCGTCACGCCGCCCAAAAGCGCATAGGGGTTCAACAGAGTGAATAAATTACCGACATAGTTGCCAGTTTCGTCGATGGGCACACCCTGAATGATGTTGGCAAATGCGACACCCCACAGCAGTGCCGGCACTGCCGAGCCCACAATAATCATGCCGTCGAACCAGTTGGTCCAGCGTTCGCCCTTGCCCTGGTGCCGATATTCGAAGGAAACCCCGCGCGCAATGAGCGCGAGCAAAATCAGCAGCAAGGCCAAATAGAAACCGCTAAAAAGCGTCCCGTACCAAATCGGAAACGCGGCAAACAGCGCGGCACCGGCAACAATCAGCCAGGTCTCGTTTAGATCCCAGACAGGGCCAATGGTGTTGACCAGAACGCGACGGTCAGTATTGTCCTTGCCTAGAAACGGCAAGGACATGCCGACGCCGAAATCGAAGCCATCGAGCACGAAGTAGCCAATGAAGAGGAAGCCAACGATAAGAAACCATACGTAGGGCAGTTCCATGACCGCTCCTCTCCTAGTACACGGTCTGCAACGCGGAAGCGTTGCGGTCGGGGGACTCAGTGTCGTTGGCGTTCCACGTGTCAGGAATGTGTTGCGCCGCCTTGACAATCAACTTCACGTTGACCACCGCGAGAATGCCGTACAAAAGCGTGAAGGCGACCAGGGAAATCAACACCTCGAGCCCCGTCACATTCGGAGACACCCCGTCCTCGGTCAACATCAACCCAAAGACAATCCAGGGTTGGCGAGCCATCTCGGTGAACAGCCAGCCAACTAGGCTCGCGACCATCGGCAGCGGCGCCGCGAATACCGCGATCTTCCACTGCCACGCCTTGGGCTCGCGACCCTTCCTGGTGAGGAAGAGGCCAACAGCAGAGATAAGGGCAGCGAGTGCGCCCAGGCCAATCATCCAACGGAAAGACCAGTAAGCCAACCAAATAATGGGCATGTAATCGCCTGGACCGTAGGCCAATTCGTATTGCGCCTGGAGGTCATTGATGCCCTCTACAACGCCCATCGGGTCGTGGGTGGAGAGAATCGACAGCAGATACGGCACTCGAATCGACCAAATTTCGCTGGAGCCATCCGGTGTACCCAAGGAGAACAGCGAAAAACTAGCTCCCGCAGTCGTCGTATACAGCGCCTCGGCGGCCGCCATCTTCATCGGCTGCGTCTGGACCATAATGAGGCTCAAGGAATCTCCAGTAACGGCCACTCCGGCAAACGCGGCGATGTTGGCCCAACCCCCGAACTTGAGCGCGGTGCGCATCTCTTCCGAGTATTGGCCTCTCATCAAGTGCCAGGCCGCTACGGCGACTACTACAACCGCTGCAAACATGATCGAAGCAAACAGTGTGTGCGGGAACGAGGCGAGAACCACGGGGTTAGTGAGCACAGCACCAATGTCGGCGAGTTCAGCCCGCCCCCGCTCTTCGTTGATAACGAAGCCCACCGGATTTTGCATGAAAGCATTCGCGGCGAGGATGAAGTAGGCCGAGAGAATGGTGGAGAACCAGGTCATCCAGATGGTCATCAGGTGGACCCTGGGGGAAAGCTTGTCCCAGCCAAAAATCCACAAACCTATAAAGGTGGCCTCTAGGAAAAATGCCAGGATGCCCTCCATCGCGAGCGGCGCACCAAAGACGTCACCTACGAACTTCGAGTAGTCCGACCAGTTCATTCCGAACTGGAACTCCTGGACGATGCCTGTGACGACGCCCATGGCGAAGTTGATCAAGAAAATTCGCCCAAACAGGTGGGTGAGGTGGAGGTACTTGAGCTTTCCCGTGCGCACCCACGCCGACTGCAAAATCGCAACGAGAAGAGCCATACCAATCGTCAACGGAACGAAGAGAAAGTGGTACAGCGTTGTCAATCCGAACTGCCACCGTGCGAGAACGAGCGGGTCGAGTAGCTCTAACATGTCCGTCACCCTCCATTCTTGCGTTGGCGAGGACAACATAACGATTGTATCACGGTCATTTGTCGAAGGGGAAAAACCACGGTGCTCATATGAGCACCTTTACGGTGTGCCCTCACCGCGCAGCCAATAGACTTCAGGCCATATGAATGAGGTCCTCAACTCCATACTCGACTTCGTTGAGGGCGTGCCCCCCGTGTGGCGAATCCTCGTCGCTGGTGTCGCCGTCATGCTCGAAACGAGTGTGCTTCTTGGCCTGATTGTTCCAGGCGACACCATTGTCTTGGTTTCCAGCACCGGGGTGACGACAGTCCTTCAGTACATCTTCATGGTCATCGCTATCGTGCTGGGCGCACTGGTAGGCGAATCCATCGGTTTTGGTCTTGGCCGAATATTCGGACCAAAGCTTCGAGCAAGCTGGCTGGGTCAGAGAATTGGTGACGAGCGATGGGAAAAGGCTGACCGGTTTGTGAAGCGTCGGGGTGGCATCGCTGTGTTCATCTCCCGCTTCCTTCCCGTATTTCACTCTGTGGTGCCGCTCACCGCCGGAATGACCCCCATGCCCTACCGGACGTTCATCGCATGGACGACACCGGCCTGCATCATCTGGGCCTTCCTCTACGTGTCGATTGGCTCTGGAGCTGCAGAGACCTACCGTGAACTCCAGGACACCGTCTCGTGGGCAGGCTGGATTTTCGTAGGAATCTTCGTCTTGGCAATCGCCTTCATTGCGATTATCAAACAGATCCTGCACCGCTACTCACACATGGACGATGACGCCACAGACGTCTCCTCCGATAAGTGACAAGGAGAAAAGACGCGAGGGGGCAGGCCTTAGGCCCACCCCCTCTTGTCTGACTAGAGCTCTAGAAGCCGTTCTCAGCAAGCCACGCGGCGGCAATATCCGCCGCTGAGAGCTCGTCCTTGATGCTCTGCAGGTTCAATGCGACCAATGCCTCAGGGCTCAACGCCAGGCTGATCGGATCGATAATCGCAGCAAGCTCTGCTGCAACATCGCTCGATGCGATTGGCACAACGTTGGAGGCCAAGAAAAGACCTTCTGGGTCTGCCAGCGTTACCAGGCCAAACTCGGCAATGCGCGGGTCACCGCTATAGACGTTGGCCAGAGAAATAACGCCCTCCAACAACGCATCCACGGTGATGTCGCCCGTTGCGTCAAAGCTGACAGTGACTCCGTAGGTCTCCAAGAGACCCGCAGGCCCGTAGGGGCGCTCTTCAAGTTCTGGAGCACCTCCCAAGACCAAGCCAACAAGGCCTGCCAAGTCAGCAATGCTGACCAGGCTGTTCGCTGCTGCAAACTCCGCCGTGACGTTATAAGAGTCCTGGTCTGTTGCCGGCGACATAGCAAGAGCTGTCAGCCCCTCGGGCAAAGCGCTCTGGAGCTCGGCATAGACCTCATCGGCCTGCGTGGCCATGGTGTCGGGAGAGTAGTACTGCAAAAGGTTGCCGGTGTACTCGGGAAACAAGTCCACCGCACCGGACTCAAGCTCTGGCAAGTAGGCATCGCGCTGGCCGATCTGGAACTTGCGCTCGACTTCGTAGCCGGCGGATTCCAGGGCCTGAGCATAAATCTCGGCGATGATTTCGTTTGAATAGTAGGCCTGCGAGCCAACCACAATGACCTCGGTCATTGCGGGAGCCGCTTCCATCTCGGGGGCGTCGTCCTCGGCTGCTGCGCAGCCAGAGAGGACGAGTGCTGCGCCTGCGAGCACAGCCATGAGGCTATTTCTGATAGTTGTCGATCTCATTATTTCTCCTCGCTATGTCCACCACACGTGTCATCATTCCCCGGAGGCATCTGCGCTACCTGGCTCGAACATCAGCCAGACGGCCCACACGAACCCCCCGGGGAGTCGCCAATCTAGTCGCTAAACCTAGAAAAGCGTCGAGAGCCAGCGCGAGTACAACAATCACGATGGCTGCGCCGACGGTCTGATCGAACCTGCGCAGCGGTATTCCCTGGATGATGTCGTAGCCAAGACCGCCAAGGCCCACATACGCCACGAGCGTGGCGGTGGCCACAATCTGCAGGACGGACTGCCGCAACCCCCCGATAAGAACAGGCAGCGACAAGGGGGCTTCGACCCTCCAGAGAATCTGCCACTCGGTCATCCCCTGCGCTCTGGCTGCATCAATCACGGTGCGAGGGATTTGGTGAATCCCTGAGTAAGCACCGGCCAAGAGTGGCGGGATTCCTAGAATCACGAGCGCCAGCACCGCTGCTATTTCTCGGCCGTTCACTCCCAGTAGCAACACCAGAAGCAGAATCAGGCCAAATGAGGGCAGCGCCCTGGCGGCCCCCGCCAAGCCCACCAACCAGGTTGAGCCCCGGCTCGTGTGGCCAACAAAGTACCCCGCAGGAATAGCGATGAGAGCTGCCAACACCACGGCAAGGCCGCTGTAGTAGAGGTGTTCGATTACCCTCTGCGGAAGAGAGCCGTCACCACTCCACTGCTCGGGTTGAGACAGCCACAGCAAGGCATCCAGAAGCACATCCATTTAGCGAACCCCCGCTCGCTGCGAGATAGCGGCGGCTCGACTCCAGGGCATCAGCAACCGGCCGAGGACGATGAGGAGCGCGTCAAGAAGAAGCGCGATAACCACAGTCATCACGACTCCGGTGGCAACCTCAGCGATGATTCGGCGCTGGAACCCGTCGGTGAAGAAGTAGCCAAGGCTCTGGACCCCCACCAAGACGCCGACAGTGACCATACTGACAGTGCTGACCGCCACCACACGAACGCCCGCAAGCAGGACAGGGCCCGCCAGTGGCAACTCAACGGAGAAGAACCTGCCCCATTCCGCGTAACCGAGCGCTGTGGCAGCGCGCAGCGACGTCGGCTCAATGCTGGCAAACGCATCGGATGCCGTACGCACCATGATGGCCACCGCGTAGACGGTCAAGGCGATGATGACGTTTGCTTCGCTCAATACCGAAATGCCCACCAGCGGGGGAATCAACATGAACAGCGCGAGCGAGGGGATTGTGTAGAGCAAACCCACAGCGCTCAGAATCAGCGTTTTTGACCACGCGAAACGGTGAGCCAACCACCCCAGCGGAATTGCAATCACCACGCCAATCACGATGGGAATCAGCGAGAGCCGCACATGATCCAGTGTCAGTGACGCGATGAGATCAAGGTTGTCAAGAACCCAGTCCACGCTAAGGGCCTTCCACCAGACGGCCCGCGACCCTCTGGTCGGAATCGACAACGATGCGCTGCCCACCGCGGCTCTCGATGTGGAGAGCCCGCTTGCCGCGATCGGCCCCGACGAAGGCCTCCACAAAATCGTTGGCTGGTGCAGCAAGAATGTCCGCCGGCGTGCCCTTCTGGATCACAACACCACCCGTATCAAGAATCACGACCTGATCGCCCAATAGAAATGCTTCGTCGATGTCGTGGGTGACAAACAACACCGTCTTGGCAAGCTTTTTCTGCACCGCGAGCAACTCTTGCTGGAGATCTGAGCGGACCAGGGGATCAACCGCACCAAAGGGCTCGTCCATGAGCAAGATGTTTGGGTCAATGGCGAGAGCCCGAGCAACGCCCACTCTCTGCTGCTGACCGCCCGAGAGTTGGGCTGGATAGCGGCCGAGAAGCTCCGGATCGAGCCCCACTGTTGCCATGAGCTCGTCAACCCGGGCTCGACGTGCTGCGGGCTTGACCCCGCGCAGTTTCTGAACGGTTTGGATGTTGTCCGCAACAGTCTTGTGCGGCAGCAACCCGCCACTTTGCATCACGTACCCGATGCTGCGCCGCAGCTCGACAGGGTCGAGCGATGCCACGTCGGTGTCATCAATAAACACTCGCCCCGCGCTCGGATCAACCATCCGATTGACCATCCGCAAGAGGGTCGTCTTTCCGCAACCGCTCGAGCCAACCAGCACAGTGATCGAACCAGTGGGCACATCCAGACTGAAATCTTGGACCGCCTCAGCCCCGCCCGGGTATTCCTTACGGACATGCTCGAAGCGAATCATGGCGTGACATCCCCAGCGTTATCGGACCAAGCGGACTTTCCTCTAGTCAATCAGGCCACGCCCGTGAGGTCGACCCCGGAACTAGATGTCAGCGAGAGCGAGGCGTGCCATCCGGCGCGCTTCGTCAATGAGCGTCCCGTCACCCTTGTCCGAATGGAGGAACGCGCGTCCCAACAGGGCATCGATCACGTCAACCGCGGTCTCCACAGCCAAGCGGCCGGCCGAATCAAGACGGAGCCCTAGGCGTTCGCGGAGATCGTCACTGATGACCCGAGCAATCTCAGAGTTGCCAGACCGAGGTGAGGTCACCGGGCGAATATCGAGCACGTCGCCCACGCGGAGCGAACGAAACCCTTTCTCGGTGCGGAACACAGTCACCAAAGTGTCGACGACGGTATCGATTTCGGCAAGAACCGTGGCCGGCTTGTCATCGTGCAGACGAGTTGTAACGGCGTGAATCACACGATCGCGGTTTCTTGCGGCAAGCGCCTGAAGAACTGCGACCCGGTCCGGAAAGTATCGATAGACGGTGCCAATCGACGCCCCGGCACGCTCAGCAACCATTGCGGTGGTCAAGAGTTCGTAACCCACGTCATGGATGGTGTCTCGTGCCGCATCAAGAAGAGCGTTTACGCGAGCGGTGCTGCGGGCTTGAACGGGTTCTACTCGAATCGAAACGGAAGACGCCTGTGTCGGAATGCTAGTGACAACGTTCATGGGAAAAAACAACCTCTCGGCCCGCCCACGGGAGCCTCATGTGTGAGAAATTCACGGCTTTCAGTCTAGATGAATCCCGCTCAGGTGTGTGGACGTCCCCCTACTGGATAGGCACCGCCGACAAACCTAGTGGACCAGTGGGCCAGGAATATCTGGGACACTACATCTGTGGATGAGTCGAGTTCGCAGGGCAAGGAAGCCTCGGGGCAGAAGGCTCACGGAGCCTCGCGCTTTGAGGACTGGTATCTATCCCAGCGTGCGCGCTTTGCCCGGGCAATCGGTCACCGGGAGCAGATCGTGCCCTTCACCGGCTATGGCACTACTAGCGAAGTCCGCGTTTTTTGCCGGGTACTGCTCACAAAGACCAAGACAACAAGTCGTGGAAAACTCAAGAAGATTCGAGGATGGCGAAGTTTCACGAGCGTTCCGGTTGCCAACGCCCAAGTCCACATAACGATCAACGGTTTCTCACTCACCCTTGCCGCTGACCGCGGCGGTGTGATCGACCACGTCATTCCGGTCACACTGTCCCCGGGCTGGCACACACTCAAGCTTCGAACAGAAAACTCAGAACCAGCCACAGCGAAAGTTACCGTTGTGTCACCTAAGGCTCGCATCGGGGTTATCTGCGACATCGATGACACCGTCATGGTGACTGCCCTGCCACGGCCCTTTCTTGCAGCCTGGAACTCCTTTGTTCGGGACGAGCATGCTCGTAGCGCTGTCCCCGGCATGGCCGTGCTCATGGAAAGGCTCGTCCGGGATAACCCCGGGGCGCCGGTTGTGTATCTCTCAACTGGCGCGTGGAACGTCGCACCGACCCTGCACCGCTTCCTCACACGCCATCTCTTCCCGATTGGCCCACTCTTGCTGACCGACTGGGGGCCCACCCACGATCGCTGGTTCAGGAGCGGTCGCGTGCACAAGGTCACCAACTTGGACCGCCTCGCATCCCAGTTTCCAGGAATCCGCTGGATCCTGATCGGGGATGACGGTCAACATGATGAAGCGATCTATGCGGACTTTGCGGAGCGGCATCCGAAGAGCGTGCGGGCCATCGCCATTCGTGAACTTCTCACCCCGGAAGCAATCCTCGCCGGTGGACGTCACCATGTGGACAAGACGAAACACCCGCAGAGCACACCGTGGGTGTCGGCTCCTAATGGCGCGGGACTAGCAAGCGCGCTCAGCGCGCTCGGGGTAATCGGGCGCTCTCGTTAGGGAGCTCCGTCGCCCAAGTGGCACCTGCTAGCCTGAGAAACGTGAGCGTTCGCATTGAGAAAGTTGACCTGCCAGGCATCGGAACGAGACACGATGTCATCACTAAGACTGGGCGGCGTTTAGGCGTCGTTACTCACAAAGATGGCGAGCGCGAGCTCGCTGTCTTTGACCCCGCCGATCCTGACGCCTGCAGTGACGCCATCACGCTGAGTGATGACGAAGCGATGGCTCTCTCCGAAGTGCTCGGAACCTCGCTGATTCTCGGCCAGTTGGCAAGCCTTGGCGACAAAGCAACCGGGCTCTACACAGAACAGTTCGTGCTCTCTGCCAGTTCGCCTTTTGCCGGGCGAACGTTGGGCGACACCAAGGCTCGAACCCTAACGAAATCATCGATTGTTGCGATCTTGCGCGGGGCAGCAATCACTCCCTCCCCCACACCGTCCGATCTGCTTGAAGCCGGCGACATCGTTGTTGCTGTGGGAACCCAGAAGGGCCTCGAGCAGCTCGGCTCCCTGCTCACCGACGGCCACCTCTAGACCATGCACTCGATAGCGACCCTCTTGATTGAGGTTGGGGCGCTTCTGCTTCTCCTGGGGCTGCTCTCCAGGTTGGCCATCCGCGTGGGAATCTCTCCGATTCCGCTGTATTTGGTGCTCGGGCTGATTGTCGGCAGTTCAGGACTTCTCTCGGATAGCGAGAGCAGCGAGTTCATTGCCATTGGGAGCGAACTCGGTGTGATCCTGCTCCTTGTGATGCTCGGTATTGAGTACTCCGCCTCCGAGCTTGTGACCAATCTGAAGCAGTCCCGAGCTGCTGGACTCCTTGACCTTGTGGCTAATGGGGCGCCGGGGTTTGCGATGGGCTTGCTCTTGGGATGGTCGCCCATCGCCGCATTCGCTCTTGCCGGAGTTACCTACATTTCCTCCTCAGGCGTTATTGCCAAAGTCCTGCGCGATCTCGGGCGTCTCGGAAACCGGGAGACACCGACGATTCTCTCGATTCTGGTCATTGAGGACCTCGTGATGGCCTTCTACCTACCCGTACTCTCCGTGCTGATGATTGGCGCGGGGATTGTGGAAGGTGGCATCACCCTCGCAATCTCCATCGTGGCCGTAGTAGTGATCCTGTATCTTGCACTTCGTCACGGCGATCGCCTCTCCAGTTTTTTCAGTGCCGGTCACCCGGAGTCTTTACTGCTCGGTGTTCTGGGCTTGACACTTCTGGTTGCCGGGTTCGCCCAACAGGTCAATGTCAGCTCTGCCGTTGGCGCCTTCTTGGTGGGAATCGCGCTCTCAGGCCAGGTGGCACACAGTGCGGGAGCGCTACTCTCACCCTTGAGGGACCTTTTTGCCGCGGCGTTCTTCCTCTTCTTTGGTCTCTCCACTGATGCGAGCCAGGTTCTTCCGATGGTCCTCCCAGCGCTGGCCT
>JAIOWV010000035.1 GCA_021741945.1 Pontimonas sp. | reverse complement strand
ATGCTCGGCCAAGCACTTGTGCGAGAGCTCTCAGACTTTTCCGTCTCCAGCGGGACCCGAGAGACCGCTGATCTCACACGGCCAGAAACCCTCGAAGCCTTCATCACGCCCGGCTCCATAGTCATCAATGCGGCGGCATACACCCAAGTGGATGCCGCCGAAGAAGAACGCGATGCAGCCTTCGCTACTAACGCCACCGGGGTGGCGAACCTCGCCAGCGTCGCCAAAGCCAAGAATGCCCGGGTAATCCACGTCTCGACGGACTACGTCTTTGACGGAGCAGCGAGTGCGCCCTATGGCGAGGAGTCCCCCACTAATCCCGCCACGGTCTACGGGGAGTCAAAACGTGCCGGAGAGAACTTGCTGCGAGAAATCCTGCCGGATGGTTCGGTGATAGTCCGAACTGCGTGGCTCTATGGTGTTCCAGGCTCTAGTTTCCCGGCAACGATTATGGGTGCCGCCAAGACGCGGGACACCCTTCAGGTTGTGACCGATCAAATCGGTCAGCCCACTTGGACGCGCGATGTGGCGCGCATGATCCGCTCACTGCTCGAATCATCAGTAACTTCCGGAGTTTTCCACGCCACCAATGCGGGGCAAGCGTCGTGGTGGGAATTCGCCAGGCGGCTTTTCGAGCTCGCTGGCTGGGACCCAGAGCGGGTGCTTCCCACGACGTCGGAAACGTTTGTGCGCCCAGCGCCAAGACCGGCCTGGTCAGTACTCGGCCATGACAACTGGGAGAAGAACGGCCTACCGGCTCCGCGACACTGGCGCGAAGCGCTCGATGACGCGTGGGACACCGAACTTCACACACTGGTGAGTGAGAACTCCAGATGAGTAAGCCTGTCGTTGGCGTGGTCACGGTCGGGTTCGAGTCCGCTGACGTATGGCCAGATTTCTTCGCCTCGCTCTCGCGCTCGACAATAAAGCCGAAGTCTGTTGTAGTGATCGACAATTCTCCGGAGGTGCCAGAGGACCTGTCCGCTCTCTACAAGGGACACCTGGTCGTGAAGCACCGTCCTGACAACCCCGGTTACGGTGCCGCCATCAACGAGGGAGTGACCCTGCTTCCCAAAGAATGCTCTGTGATTGTGATGTGTAATCCCGACATCACCTTTGAACCAGAGACCCTTCAGCGAATGATTGACGCCCTGCTTGCTCATCCCACAGCTGGAATCGCGGGCCCAGCGGTAATCAACCCGGATGGTTCTGTATACCCATCCGCCCGAGCCTTCCCCGGTATACGGGTTGGGATTGGCCATGCGATTCTTGGCGAAATATGGAAAAAGAATCCGTGGACGAGGAGATACCTCGGTGTTTACGACGGCGGCGATGTGCGCATCGTCGACTGGCTATCTGGCTCATGCCTCGTTGCCAAGAAGGAAGCCCTGGAGCAGGTCGGTGGTTTTGACGCCGACTACTTCATGTTCCTTGAAGATGTAGATCTCTGCTTTCGACTCAAGCGCGGGGGGTGGCGCTCGCTGTATGTGCCAGGCGCGCGAATCGAACACTCTGGTGGGCACTCCACGAAGAGCCGGATGGCTGACATGGTGAAGGTTCACCATGAGAGCGCCAGACGTTTCCTCTTCCGGCTCTATGACAAGCCTGTCTACTGGCCCCTGCGCCAGGTTCTACGTGTAGGTCTCGCCCTTGGCTCTGTGCTTGCCCGGATCAAATACCGAAACCAGCACTAGAAGCTTTTAGTCGAGCTTCTTGTCCAAGACCGCGTCTCGCTGGGTGCTGGAAAACTTCTGTAGCCAAGCCGCAACAGATTCATCCGTGGTTGAGAGGATTCGCAGTGCGAGTAGGCCCGCGTTCTTGGCCTGCCCAATTCCGACGGTGGCAACTGGCACGCCGCTTGGCATCTGGACAATCGAGAGCAGCGAATCCATGCCATCGAGTTGCTTGAGAGCAATCGGCACACCAATCACCGGCAGTGTTGTTACTGACGCGATCATGCCGGGCAAGTGAGCAGCGCCGCCCGCGCCAGCAATGATGGCCTGGTAGCCGTTGGAGCGTGCGTCTTTCGCGAAAGCGAACATTTTGTCGGGGGTGCGATGAGCCGAAACGATGTCTGCGTCGAACTCGACCCCAGCTTCTGCCAAAACGTCAGCGGCAGCCTTCATAACCGGCCAATCGGAGTCTGACCCCATCACCACGGCAACGCGAGCGCTCATGAGTCTGCCTTTCTGGATTCCAGCAACTCCCATGCTGTCATGGCCCTCGCAAAAATGTCATCAGCGTCGCTGCCGGTCAGGACAAGGTGGCCGGCCTTGCGGCCAGTACGAGGGGCCTTTTGATACGAGTGAAACTTGATGTCAGGCGCCTGTTCGGCAGCCTCACGGAAGAGCTCCATGCTCGCGTCGGAGAAAACATTAATCATCACGCCGTGGGGATTGCGCAAAGCAGTGGAACCCAGAGGGTAGTCAGCGACCGCTCGCAGGTGCTGCTCGAACTGGCTCGTCACGGACTGTTCCGTCAACACATGTCCAGAATTATGGGGACGCATCGCAAGCTCATTGACCAGGAGCCGGCCATCGCGCGTTTCGAAGAGCTCTACCGCCAGCACACCGACAACATCAAACGTGCTGGCGATTGTCGTTGCGATGCTCTGCGCTTCGGCGACCAACTTTTCAGAAAGATCAGGCGCTGGCGATAGCACCTGAGCGCACACGCCCCCTTGTTGTCGTGTCTCGACAGGAAGCCACGGCGCAAACTCTCCAGAAGGACGCCTGGCGCTCAATTGCGCCAGCTCCCTGACGAAGTCCACACGCTCCTCAAGGAGCACTGGCCCAAGGGCCAACCAGTCAGAGAATTCTTCTGGCGTCTCGACAATCCGAACACCCTTGCCGTCATAGCCGCCAACGGGAAGCTTGGCGATGCAGGGCAGCCCACCGACGGCCGCGAGTGCGTCGTCAAGTGTGCCCTCAGTGGCAATTGCCCACCGGGGCTGAGGGAGGCCTGCATCTGCCAGGGCTTGCCGCATTACCGTTTTGTCGTGGGTCAGAGCGAGTGCTTCCGGCGGCGGAAATATGGCAGTGCCCGCCTCGCGTAGGTGGCGCAGGTGATCCAGTGGCACGTGTTCGTGGTCGAAGGTGATGACGTCCACGCCCTCAGCAAAGGCCACGAGTTCCTCGAGGTTGGTGCAATCACCAACCTGGCTGGCTCCGAGCTTTGCGGAGCTACCCTCCGATTCGGCAAACACCCTGAGTTCGAGTCCCAGGTTAATTGCTGCCGGAATCATCATCCGCGCTAGTTGGCCACCGCCAATAACCCCCACCACAGTCACTATCTGAGCCTATTGGTAAAGGTGTTCAATGTCAGAAGCGACCACCGCTCGCAATTCAGATGAGCCCTCTGGTGTCACCAACAGATGTCCGGATGCATCGAGGCCCCGGGCTTTACCTCGCCAGGACTCGCCCGAAGGTTCCTGAACCTCTACCGCCCGACCGAGCGTGCTCATGACTGCTGAGACCGCAGCGGCAATGGCTTCTGGGGATTCTGTGCGCAGATTATCAAGACCCAAGCCGAGCGCCGCCACAAGTTCGGCGAGCAGTGAATCAACAAGGCCATCCGCAACCGAGACATGATGAGCAAGCGCTGTAGCGCGCGGGCTCGGCGGTTTGTCGGCAGGGAAATCAACGTTGAGGCCGACGCCCACAACCATCCAGCCCTCTGGAATCCATTCACACAGGATTCCCGCCAACTTCTTCCCGCCAACTAAGACATCGTTGGGCCACTTCACACTCGCTTCGCCAAGCCCATGGCGTTGCAGGACTCTCACGAGAGTTGCCCCTACAAGAAGTGGCACCCATGATCCGCTTCTTTCTTGATCTTCACCGCTCCAGGGGAAGGCGAGACTAAGCGCAATGGACTCACCAGGGTTTGTCACCCACTGCCGGCCCAAACGACCACGTCCATCGGTCTGGTGGTCAGTAAGGACGGCGACAACGTCGCCATAATCCAGAAACTTCTTGATCTCAGCATTGGTTGAGGTGGCGGAACTTAGCTCCACAAGCCGGTGGACGGCTTTCTCCAGTAACGGGAAGGAAAGGTTCCGATTACTCATCACGGAAGGACATCAGCTGAACGTATTCCTCAACCATCGGAACAGCTTTTCGAACCTCGCTGAACGTCCCGCTAGCGATGATCTTTCCCGCATCCATCACGTGGACCTGGTCCGCGTCTTGGATCGTCGAGAGTCGGTGTGCAATCACGATGACCGTAGTTTCACCACCAACGTTCTTGATGCTCGACGCAACGCTAGCCTCGGTCGCGGCATCAAGCGCGCTAGTTGCCTCGTCCAAGATGATCAGTCGAGGGTTGGTGTATAGGGCGCGGGCAAAACCCAGGCGCTGAATCTGACCGCCACTGAGTGAGTCGGAGTGGGGACCAAGCGACGAGTGGATCCCGTCAGGAAGAGCGTCCACGAAATCCAGGAGCTGAGCTTTTCGAAGCGATTCCCGGACAGCGTCCTCGTTAATTTCATCGTCTGGGACCCCTAGCGCAATGTTGTTCGCAAGTGTTCCGCTCACCAGACCCGGGCGCTGCGGGACGTAGGAAAGGAGTCCTGGTGAGTGCTCGCGAAGTGCTCGCGGGTCTTCGCCACCTATTAGGACCGAGCCCTTGTGAGGATCGTAGAGTCCAAGCAGAAGATCGACGAGGGTAGTCTTGCCCGCGCCCGAGGGGCCAACGATCGCAACGTAACCGCCTGACCCCACGCTCATTGAAACTTTGTTGATAGTGGGTGGAGCAGTGTCAGAGTGCGAGAACACAACGTTCTTCAGTTCGACCGACAAACCGCCTTCGCCCCGGTAAACAGCTTCCCGCTCTGGCAGACGGTTTGTGTCAGAAAAAATGTCCGAATCCAGCAATTCAGGTGTGTCTCGCAACAAGACCAGGATTTCCTGGGCCATCTCAACCCACTTTTGCATGATTCTCAGCTCATTCCACAGCGCCTGCAGGGGCAGTATGGCCCCCATCATGCGGAACGAACCAGACAGAAAAATACCGAGCGCGAACAAGCCCTCGGCAAGGGTTCCCTGACTCAGCTGCCAGATTGTGAATCCGAGCGCGCCCACGATGAGCCCCGTCTCTGCGATGTAACGGGGAATGCTCTTGAGAATTTGTAAAGTAACCCCAGTCCGGGCGGATAACTTCTTCGCCTCAATGAATCTGGTCAAGAAGAAGTCCTGCTTCGAGAGGACCGCAATCTCGCGGAAGCCATCGACCATCTCGAGAATTGAGCCGCCGGTGTCAACGGTGGCTTTCATGATGCTTTTGCCCGAGGACACATAACGCCGCGCGGTGGCCATCTGCAAGACATAAACCAAAACGGCAAAATACGCTGCGATTGCAAGCGCGGCAACCCAATCGACAACAATGAACAGGACAAATATCGAAATGAAGAGGGTGCCCTCAATGGCTAGCGTCGTCATAGACCCGAGGACACCAGAGAACGTAGAGTTCGTTGATCTCTCCACTAGAAAAGTAATCTCAGGGCGAGAGTACTTTTTGACTCTCTGAAGCGACCCACTAAAAAGGTATCGAGTGATCTTCGCTGAATTTTTTATCTCCACGCGGGCCAGGAAAACGGCCGTCCAACGCTGAAAGATAATGGCAAGGCCACCCTTGACAATGAACAAGAACGCAACGAGCGCCACCAAAACAATGACGTTGGTAGCAGTAGGTGACGGTATCTGGTAGCCAAAAATCTCGAGGTTCTGCCCGGACAGGCCGGTGGCGGTAATGGCGCCGAGCAGCCCCATCAGCGAAACAGCAAAAATGTCGAGGCCGTTCAGCGCCAATCGAACGGCAACGCGGATGAGGAAGAACGACTTTTCCTTCGCCGTCAACAGCGACCAGGAGACCCCCGCGATTTTCAGAAGACTAAGAAAATCAGTCTTCCGTTCCCTCGTTGGCTCAGAACTCTCGGGGGAATCAGACATCATAGGGACGATCAATCCACTGCGAACCAGCAGACTCCAGAATCTTGACATCCGCGTCGACCATGATTCGCGCAAGCTCAGGCGTCATGACTTTCGGTTCCCACCCGGTCGCGGATCTGGCATGCGCGGAATCGCCAACAAGGGCATCCACTTCTGCTGGGCGCAAGAAAGCTTCATCAAACTCAACATACTTTTCCCACTCGAGGCCGACGTGTCCAAATGCAAATCCTAGGAAGTCTCGGACGCTGTATTCCGTTCCGGTCGCGACGACGAAGTCGTCCGGCTGGTCTGCCTGGAGCATTAGCCACATCGCCTCAACGAACTCGGGTGCATAACCCCAGTCGCGGATGGCATCGAGGTTCCCGAGATACAACTTGTCTTGAACGCCGGCCTTGATACGTGCCACGGCACGGGTGATTTTCCTGGTGACAAATGTTTCGCCGCGGCGAGGCGACTCGTGGTTGAAAAGGATGCCGTTCGTTGCAAACATTCCATAGCTCTCGCGGTAGTTCTTGGTGACCCAGAACGAATAGACCTTGGCGGCTCCGTACGGAGAGCGGGGATAGAAGGGCGTATGTTCGTTCTGCGGGGGTGGACTAGCACCAAACATCTCAGAGCTGGAGGCTTGATAGAACTTGGTCGAGAGCCCCACCATGCGGATTGCTTCCAACAGACGAATACTGCCAAGCCCCGTGGTGTTTCCGGTGTGTTCTGGCTCATCAAAGCTAACGCGGACGTGGGACTGCGCAGCGAGGTTATAGATCTCATCGGGCGCCACAGACTCGACCAACGTGATGAGGCGGGAGCTGTCGCTGAGATCCCCGTAGTGCAGGACAAGCCTGGAGTCAGCGATCTTCGGGTCAGCCAGAAGGTGGTCGATTCGAGAGGTATTCAGGGTCGACGAGCGGCGAACGACACCGTGAACTTCATAGCCCTTGCCTAGGAGCAGTTCGGCAAGGTAACTGCCGTCTTGACCAGTGATTCCTGTGATGAGCGCTTTTTTCACCGAATTGCCATTCCTTCGCAGTGCATGCTTCTCTCGTAATCCACCAATCTACCCTGGTGACTAGCAGATTGTGGCTCTAGTGGTGGGCCTCGCGCCGAAGCAGCGTTCTCCCATAACGCAGCAGTCGCCCGGCCGTGTCAAAGGGATGAGTAAGCGGATAGCGGAAGGTCTCCCACCGGTCACGGCGTGATTCCCACACATCCAACGCCCGGTTGATAACGACCTCAGGCGGGTGCTCCATCGGGAAGGCCATGGCGCTCGCGGACACTTCTGCGACATAACTCTCGAACTTGGTGTGGGTAGAGAGGCTCCCGAACCCGATGTTGCTGACGAGATTGTCAGCGGGGACAGGGTTTGCGTAGCCCCGGCGCAGACAATGCACCACAAAGGGCATCGCCCAGGAGTCCAACTCTGCCGCTTTCGACATCATTGTGCGAACCGACGAACGCCTGGCGCCAGATGGCAGGCTTTCCACCACTGTCTCGACGTCATCCGACGACCAGACCGGGTCAAGATCGCCGGATTCAATAAAGGGATTCCAAGTTCTGGCCCAGGTCGCCCAGCCCCAGATCCGAACGTCGGCGGAAAAATCATAGGAATACGGGCTCACCCGCTTACCTCGAAGGCGTGAGCTTCCACTAATCACGCCAACCCGAGGGTCCTCCCGATAGCGCTCGAGTAGTTCTGTGGCGTAGGGGAAGAAAGATGGGTCTGGAAGACAGTCGTCTTCCAAAATGATGGCCTCGGGGACCTTGGAGAAGACTTCTGTCAGCCCCGATGACACTCGCTTTTTTAGCCCTAAGTTCACATCGGAATAGAGGCGAGTGACTGTGCAGTCCCAGTCGACCTGCTCGGCAAGCTCGCGGGTGCGTTTGACGTTATCGGCATCGCCTGGCTTGTTGCTTCGTGGCCCATCCATCACCAGAAAGAGTTGCTCTGGCTGCGCGCGGCGGATTTGTTCGAAGACCCGAGCAGTGAATTCAGGCCTGGCATAGCCAAGAAGGACAACGGGAGCTATTCGGGTCACGGCCGCACTACCCCTCCCACGAACGCGCGGGGAGAGACAGGCTCCCCAGATTGTTCATCTCCAACTAGCGTAGTGCTGTGGTTTCCTCGATCGCTCATGTCAGCTTCTCCTCCTCGGGTGGGGCTGGGTCAGTCGCGAGAATTCTCTCCGAAGGTCAACGTGACCAGGGCAGGGATTCTTCTCTGCACACCGTAATTACCTCCAATCTGCGAGCGGCCCCGCTGTCGGCCCCGCTTCACACACTCTCCGCCGCGACGGATGACTTCCTCGTCCGAAACCCAGACTTTGATTCACCCATCAGTCTGTTCAGAGACGAGCGCACGGGCGGGCTTCAGCGAACAATCGGCAACCCCGACATCATCCATCTCCACGGCATCAACGGCGCTCTATCGCTGGGTGACGTTGCAACAACATGGCCCACGACACGGGTTGTCTGGACCCTGCACGACATGAACCCCTTCACCGGTGCCTGCCACTACAGCTTGGAGTGCCAAGGATACGAAGGTGCCTGTCATTCGTGCCCTGCAGTGCGCCCGGGCTGGCAGAACAAGGTCATGATCAATCTCGAGCGCAAACGAGCTGAGCTTTCACAGATCAAGCATCTGAAAATCGTTGCGCCAAGCACCTGGCTCGCCCATCAGGCAAGTCGCAGCAGTGCCATGCGTGGTTTTGATATCGAGGTAATCCCGAATCCTGTTAATCCCCAGTTCACCGCAGAGGAGCCGGGCACCGATTCCGAGCGCGACAAAACTTTGCGAATTGTCGTGATCGCACAGAATCTGATGGACCCGGTTAAAGATGTAGCGACAGCTGTCGATGCCTTCACCCGCGCTGGCCTTGCGTCTTCCGGTGCCGAGCTTGTGTTGGTGGGAAAAGGTGGCGAGGGCTACAGCGGCGCCGGCATCAGAGCAGCTGGCGCCTTGCCCTCACTGGACCTTCGGCAGCTGCTCTCACAATGCGATGTTCTGGTGCTGTCATCACGCGCGGAGAATGCCCCATTGGTTATCGCAGAAGCTGCGTCAGCTGGGGTACTCCCGATCGTGAGGGCCGTGGGTGGGATGCCAGAGATGGTGGCGCTGCTGGGCCATGGGCACACATTCGTGGCGAGCGCCGACCTGGAAACCTTGCTGATTAAGGAATCAAAGACCACACCTGCCGCCCGCCTCAAGCGCCGCACAGCACTTCGCTCCAAGGCCCAGGCAGTGTGGGGAATTGATTCCGTGATTGCCTTGTATGACAAGGTGTATGGGTCCTAGGAAATCATGACGAGGAGACAACCGTGAGCCGCACAGTTCTGGTTACGGGCGCTGCCGGCTTTGTTGGCTCCGCGGTCGTGAGGAAGCTCAGCACGCAGGGTGATCGCGTTATCGCCGTTGATGGATTGCTCGGTGGGCTTTATCCGCCTGATGAAAAGATTCAGCGCTTTGACGCAATCTCGTCTCTCCCAGGCGTTGAAGCGCATCGGCTCGACCTGCGACACGACGACCTATCGGTTCTCCCAGACGACATCGACTACGTCATCAACGAGGCAGCAATGCCAGGTCTCGGGCTTAGCTGGAGCGACTTTGAGCTCTACAGCTCGTGCAACCTCTCGAGCGTTGCCAGGCTGATGGACCAGGCCAAGCGGTGGCCGCTCACAAAGTTCGTGCAGATCTCTACATCCTCTGTCTATGGGAAGAATGCGGTGGGCGATGAAAACATGCCAACGCTGCCGGTCTCGCCATACGGCGTCACGAAACTCGCCGCAGAAAATCTGGCCTTCGCTTACATGCGGGATTCCGATGTCCCCGTGACCGTGTTGCGATATTTCTCCGTCTACGGCCCAGGCCAAAGACCAGACATGGCGTATCGGAAATTCATTTCCCGCGCGCTGGCGGGTGAAACGATCGACATCTATGGAACGGGTGAGCAGTCCCGATCCAACACGTTCATTGACGACTGCGTCGCCGGAACAGTTTCCGCTCTCGACTCCGCACGGGTAGGCGAGGTCTACAACATCGCAGGCTCGACGGAGCGAAGCCTCAACGAAGCACTCGCAGTCATCTCTGACTTGGTGGGACGCCCACTTGATGTTCGCCGCCACGAGACTGCGCGCGGCGACCAAGATCGAACCTTTGGTGACACGACAAAAGCCTCACAGGAACTCGGTTTCGTTAACTCCACCAGTCTTGAAGAGGGCCTTGAGGCTCAAGTGCTGTGGCAACGCGATGGCGGTCTCTAGGTAATGGCTCCAAGCCGGAAGAGCCCCGCGCAGCCCGCCCATCACGTCGTCTGCGCAATCGACTCACAGATGGTCTATGCGCTCGCTGTAGTGATGTCGTCTCTCCAGCGGACCGCAACCGAGCCCTTTCGGCTCACCATCGGCTATCTGGCTGGCACCCTCTCAGAGGGAGATCGGGCCTATCTCGTACGAGTAATGGATCACCTCGGCATTTCTTACGCCTTTTCCGACCTAGGAAATGACCCCCGCTTCATCACCCAGGGCCACATTTCGCCAACGACGTTTGCGAAGTTCCTGCTCGCCGATCAGAACCCCGATGCGCACCTGTGGCTCGATGCCGACACCATTGCGCTACCAGGGTGGGACAGCATTTTTGGCCTGCTCGATTCAACGACGCCACAGCACGGGCTGCTGGTTGCCGAACGGGGAGCGGACAAACACGGTCTTCCTTTCAATGCAGGTGTTTTGGGGTGGCCGGCAGGGCCAAGGCGAGACTGGAGCACCAGGCTGAACGAACTCGAGCTCGTCGACACCCAAGAGCAGTACCTGTTCAACGAGCTCTATGCACCCACCGCCAAAACAGTCTCCGAGCGC
>JAIOWV010000034.1 GCA_021741945.1 Pontimonas sp. | reverse complement strand
GAAAGCAGCGAGTAACTGATCCTGAATCACCAGGTAAAGAAACACTGGGATGGCCATCAGTCGAATGACGCTGACAAGGTTCGCAAGCGTGAAGATTCGCGAGCTCACATCATTGTCAAGGCTCATGAGCCCAGTGTAGGAGCCAGAGGGTGATTGTCAGTCATTTCTCAGTTGAATTCTCAGTCTCAATGCCCGAAAAGCTCACCCGCTCCCCCTACCATGGGGCCATGTCATGCATCAGGTTCAACACCACCGCCCAGCGCCAACAGCTCTCTGGGGAGACCCGCCTCGCCGGGGACGACCCTGTTGCCGCCTTCCTGTCCCCCGCGATCACCGAGTCCAAGGTGGAGCGCATTCGTCGTCTGTCTAAAGACGCCAACCCAAAAATTCGCGAGAGTGCCGCCCTCTCCTACCACGCCCCGCTCGAGGTCTACGAAGCTCTCGCGAAGGACCCAGATGCCGGCGTGCGCGCATGCCTCGCTCGCAACCAGGCAACACCCTGTGACGTCTTGCGCACCCTCGCCAAAGACAGCGATGAAACAGTCCGCGCTTTCGTCGCCATCAACTACAGCGTCCCGGCCGATGCGATGGAGCTGCTCTCAGCAGACGCAAGTCCCACGGTTCAAAAACTCGTCGCCTGGAAGGCGTCCCTTCGGGAGGAAGCGGAGCTTATCCCCGCCTAAACCCCGCCTTGGTGCAGGCGACGTGGAAGCACCTGCGCGATAGCGACCAAAGCCCTGTAGCGCAAGCTCGGAATCACCACGGCCTTGCCGGCGTCGACGGCGCGCAAACTACTTGCCACGACGTCACTGGCTTTCAACCAGAGGAAACGTGGAACGCCGGAGACGTTCATCCCCATACGTTCATGAAACTCGGTCTTGGTAAATCCCGGTGCAACCGCACTCACGTGCACCCCGGCGCGACGATAAGTCTCGTTCAGGGATCTCGCCAGTGACAGCCCCCACGCTTTATGTGCCGAGTACGTCCCCCTAGCCAGATAACCGGCGACGCTGGAAACCATCACGACACGACCGTGGCCACGCTGCACCATTCCCGGAAGCGCTGCCTTCGTAAGCTCAAGGGGTGCAGTTACGTGAATAGCCAGATGATGCGCCTCTTGCTGATCATCGCTCTCCGCCAAGTTGCCGGCAATCCCATAGCCGGCGTTATTGATGAGCACATCAACCGGGAAGCGCGGGTCTCTCAAGCGCTCCGCTACCAGCTGGCGCTCTGCCTCTACGTGAAGATCTGCAGCGAGAACCTGGGTTTCAACAGCCCACTCCTGGGAGAGGGCTGTTGAGAGACTCTTCAGTCGTGCCCTATCTCTCGCTACCAGGACAAGCGGGTGCCCGGCACGAGCCAAGGCCCTCGCGTACTCAGTTCCCAGCCCACTGCTAGCGCCCGTGATCAGCGCCCAACCCGGTGTGTTCATCACCCCACCTTAGAAGATGGGGATATCAGCTCTCAGTGCCGAGGAGCTCGCGGACGAGATTTTCGATGCGCCCCCGAATATCGTCCCGGATTGCTCGGACACGATCGAGGTCTTTCCCCGCAGGGTCCTCAAGTTCCCAATCCTCATAACGCTTGCCTGGGAACACGGGACACGCATCACCACATCCCATGGTGATGACTACGTCGCTGGCTTTGACTGAGTCCACGCTCAATAGCTGCGGGACTTGGCTGGCAATATCAATGCCTTCTTCCGCCATCACGGCAACAGCAGCTGGATTCAGAGAATCTCCCGGGGCTGAGCCGGCCGAGAGAACCGTTACCCGATCTCCTGCCAGATGGCGCAGATAGCCGGCGGCCATCTGCGAACGGCCCGCGTTGTGAACGCACACAAAGAGAACAGCGGGAGTAGTCATAGAAAAATTGTCAGTCGCCCCGGTTAACGCGAGCTTGCAGGAACCTTTCCACGGCAATAACGACAACGACAAACAGTGCGGCAACGACGGTCCAGACCCACACAGCAGCACTGCCCTCTGGCATCGCTTCAAGTTCGCGGCCCTCGCCTTGCCATGGCCACAAAGCTCGAAGTGACCCCGCCATCAACCCCGTCATCACGACCAGGGTGAGCACTCTGCGGTGTTCGAGAAGCCACTGCAATATTCGGACGAAAGCAGACAAGCCGACGATTGCTCCAAGGACAAAAACACCCAGATAAGCGAAGTCTCGATCGTTCACTGCAGCAAGCGTTGGCTCATACATGCCCAGTGTCACAAGCAGGAACGATCCAGAGACACCAGGCAACACGAGAGCGCAGACCGCCACCGCTGCAGCGGGGGCAACCCACCAGAGGGAATCTGACGCGTCAACCAGAACGGGAAGACCGGTAAAGACAAAACTTGCTGTGGCCCCCAGCGCTGCTATGCCCACCACGGGGAGGTTCCATCCCGAGCCCACCATAGTGATCGGTACCCAGAGAGAGGCAAGGATCAAGCCAGCGAACACCGCCCTGGTCTCGATCGGGTAAGCGACGATAACGGGCTCCAGCAGAGCCGCACCGGCAAAGATGCCGGCCACCATACCGACCAGCACGGGGACGACGATGACGATCCGAATATTCGCAAGCTCACTCGGAATACGCCGGCGCCCAGATCCAGAGAACAGCAACGCGAAGGAACGCACAACATGTGAAGCCGCACCAATCACGCTCTGGTAGACGCCAACGATGAGCGCAACCGTCCCCCCGGAGACACCAGGGATAATTTCCGCGATACCGATCAGCACACCACGCACAAGGTTGGCGAAGGCTCGCACAAGCCCGCCGATTCTCGCCACGATTACTCCTGCTCTGTCGGCCTGCTTGGAGAGTACCCAAGGGCCCAAGCGATTAACCGCACTACGCGCCGAGAGCGCCTCTATCGTTTCTGGTCGTTTGGGTCCACACTAGAGTCACACGAGAAACGAGGGTGGCATGGCCAGCAACTCAGCGCGCGGGAGCGAAGAAGCCTCAATGATTCCGCCCAAGGTGCTCGATATGGCCGAGGATCTCTTCCACGTCGTACTCACCGTTCTTCTGTTCTTGGTGGCTCTTGGAGCACTGGTGTTCACCGTTGTCCGCCTCGTCACGACCGCCCCGTTCTTCCCCACAGGTATGTTGCAGGCCGTCAACGACATCCTGTTCGTCGTCATCATCTTGGAAATCGCTAGGACAGTAATTGCCCGGTTCAGCAACGGGTTCTACCAACTGAGCCGCTTCCTCATTATTGGAGTCATCGCCTCCGTTCGGCACATCCTCTCGGTCGGTTCATCGCTCACGCTCTCCACGGGAAAGACGACCGAGGCTTTCGACAGGGGAATTCTCGAGCTCATCGTCAACGGCGGAATAGTCATTGCTCTGGTCGTAGCAATCTTGATCACGCGCCAGGCCGAGAACGCTCACTCTCTGGCGTCCCCGAAGAAGATCACCAAGTCCCCGTAGCCAGGCCCAGCGCCCCTGGCGGCAGGGCTTAGGCTCAAGCAGTGGGACATTTACTCGGCGCCAATAACCTTCACCTGGAGTTCCCCACCAAAGTCGTTCTCGACTCTCTGACAGTCGGCATCAACGACGGCGACCGTATTGGGGTTGTGGGACGCAACGGCGAAGGAAAATCGAGCCTCATTCGTCTGCTCGCTGGCCGAATGGCCCCTGATGCTGGCGAGGTAATTCTCCGCGGTGGCGTGAGAGTGGGCATGTTGGATCAAAGCGATCTTTTCCCTCCAGACAGCCTCGTCAAAACCGTGGTCGTGGGCGAGCGGGAAGAACACGAGTGGGCCGGCGATGCCAGAGTCCGCGACGTGATCACTGGGCTGCTCTCTGATGTTCCCTGGTCAGCCAAGATTGGGGATCTGAGCGGCGGCCAAAGCAGGCGAGTGTCCCTCGCCGCGCTGTTGGTTCAGGACTGGGATGTGATTTTCTTGGACGAGCCGACCAACCACCTCGATGTCACCGGCGTTGCCTGGCTCGCCGATCATCTCCGAAGGCGCTGGCCCGTGGGCAGTGGAGCGCTCGTGGTGGTCACCCACGACCGGTGGTTCCTCGATGCCGCCACGGAGATGACCTGGGAGGTGCACGACACCACAATGGACATCTACGAGGGTGGGTATGCCGCCTACATCCTTCAGCGAGTGGAGCGGGATCGTAGCTCTCAGGTCTCCGAGGCAAAGCGCCAGAACCTACTCAAGAAGGAGCTCGCCTGGCTACGCCGCGGCGCCCCAGCGAGAACCGCCAAGCCCAAGTTCCGGATCGAGGCAGCACAGGCCCTGATCAGCGACGTACCAGTTATCCGTGACCCGGTAACGCTCAGCCAAATTTCGACAACGAGACTTGGTAAGAAAGTCATTGAGCTTGACGATGTCTCCGTGAGCTTTGGAGACACTCCGATTCTTAAGCCCCTAACGTGGCGCCTGGCACCGGGCGAGCGCACCGGCATCTTGGGCGCCAACGGTGCCGGAAAGTCGACACTTCTGGGACTTCTCAGTGGGTCCCAGAAGCCAACAACAGGCAGCATCAGCCGTGGCTCTACCGTGAACTTGAGTTTGCTCGATCAAAGGCTTGCCACGCTCGAGGAGGTTGCCAACGACCGCGTCAGCGAGGTTATCGCCCGGCACAAGACCAGTTACAAAGCCGGCGGCGTTGAAGTAACACCGAGCCAACTTCTTGAGCGACTCGGCTTTAGCTCGGCGCACCTCTCCGCACGAGTGTTTGAGCTGAGTGGTGGGCAAAAGAGGCGGCTTCAATTCTTGCTTGAGCTATTGAGGGAACCCAACGTTCTGTTGCTCGATGAGCCGACCAACGACCTCGACACCGACATGTTGCGGGCGATGGAGGACTTGCTCGACACGTGGCCGGGGACGCTGATCGTTGTGTCCCATGACCGTTACCTCTTAGAGCGCGTGACAGACCAGCAGTACGCGATTCTCAATGGTGAATTCAGACACATGCCAGGCGGGATAGACCAGTACCTGACCCTCGAGAAGGCCAAAGACTCTCTGGCCCTCAGCGCAATCACAGAGGGAACAGACGCCCCGTCCGCCACCGCGCCCGCCACAACATCGTCGCTTCGCCCTGGGAGCAAAGAACGTCGAATCGCAGAGAAAGAACTGAGCTCCCTCCAGAACAAAATGGCCAACATTGACCAGAAGCTGGCGGAGCTGAATTCACAACTTCTTGCGTTAGCTGCGGACGATTACGGCGCCATGGGAGCCTTAGCCACTCAGCGGGCCGAATTGGAGGACACCAAGTCAGAACTGGAAACGCGCTGGCTCGAGCTGAGCGCACTGCTCGAATAAACAGCACCGAACGTGCTCAGGAAACAACTGGGTCCCAGGCTCTAAAATTCAGGCATGCTTCTGGCGGACATTGGATGGGTCGTTCTTGGCCTGGTTCTGTTGATTCTCGGTGGAGAGGCTTTGGTCCGTTCAGCGTCTACGTTCGCTGTCCGTGCGGGCATTTCGCCTCTAGTGATCGGACTTCTGGTTGTCTCCGCCGCGACCTCAGCGCCAGAGTTTGCCGTCACCGTAGGCGCAGTGCTCAATGGCGAACCTGGCCTCGCCATCGGAAACGTGGTGGGCAGCAACATTGCGAACATCCTCCTCATTCTTGGCCTCTCCGCGGTAATTAGTCCGCTGATTATCAAGCGTCAACTCGTGCGAGTGGACTTGCCGATTATGGTCGGTCTGTCGGTGCTGCTCGTCGCTGTAAGTCTCGACGGACAGATCGGGCTTATTGATGGCCTCATTCTTTTCGGCGGGCTGCTTGCCCACGCGGTCATTAGCATCCGACTGGGACGTCGCGAGGCTCGCGAGGTTGAGGCGAACCCCGAGACACTGCCACTGAATAGCCAACCCGTGCCGCTGTGGCTGGCATCGATTCTTCTGGCTCTCGGCGTCGGGCTTCTTGTCGGTGGGTCGCAATCACTGGTTACCGGCGCGGTCAACATCGCGACGGCTCTCGGGGTCAGCGGTCTCGTCGTGGGGCTGACGGTGGTGGCCATTGGCACGTCGCTTCCCGAACTCGCTACATCGATTATTGCTATCCGCCGGGGCGAACGAGACATGGCGGTGGGCAACATTGTCGGTAGCAACATCTTCAACATCGGAATGGTCCTAGGACTGCCGGCAATCCTCCTCGGGCAGGGAATCCCTGTTCCAGAAGCCGCGATCGCCATAGATTTGCCTCTGATGCTCGCAGCATCGGTGGCTCTCCTGCCTTTAGCCTTCACCGGCTTCATTCTTGCTCGGTGGGAGGGCGGACTGTTCCTCCTTCTCTACACGGCCTATCTGTTGTTCGTGGTGCTGGCGTCAACCGAGCACGACGCCGCGGAGGGCTTCACCTCCGTAATGCTCTGGTTTGTTCTGCCCCTGGTGGGCATCATCTTGCTCGCCGTGACCTTCTTCGAGCTTGGCGTGTACAGAGGCCGTGCCATCGCACGAGGCAAAGACCCAAAATCTAAGCGCTAATCTCCAGTGCGTGTTCTTGGCAGCGCACGCTTCCGGCGGCACAGTAATCGCAGATGACGAGTTGTTGACGGCATGCCGAATTGCCGCAGTTTTCCATCCGCGACGATGGGCTGCCGCAGCCCGCGCAGACGCCGATGACTGCCGCGTCCGGCGTGAAAGTAACGGCTTTACGGTTATCAAAAATGTAGAGAGAGCCCTCCCATAGGCCAGAGTCGCCAAACGCTTCCCCGTAGCGCACGATCCCACCGTCTAGTTGATAGACCTCTCTAAACCCGCGTTTGATCATCATGGCCGAGAGCACCTCACACCGAACGCCTCCGGTGCAGTAGGTAACAACGGGCTTGTCTTTGAGGTGGTCATACTTGCCGCTATCGAGTTCCCGAGCAAAGTCGTGAGACGTCGCAACATCGGGAACAACGGCATTCTTGAAGCGGCCAATATCCGCCTCCCACTTATTGCGCCCATCAAAGAAGGTCACGTCCTTCGCAGCGACGAGCTCATGCAGCTCTGCTGGCTTGAGATGGGCGCCACCACCGACTATGCCGTCGGCGTCAACCTCTAGTTCCTCCGGAGCACCAAAGCCCACCAGTTCGGGCCTCACACGAACTTTCAGCTTCGGAAAGTCCTCTGGACCCGTGCCCTCGCTCCACTTGAAGTCAATGTCTTTGAAGGGCGCATACTCCCGGGTCTTTCGCCAGTACTTCTTGACGGCCTTCAGTTCCCCACCCACGGTGCCATTGATGCCGTTGGAGGAAATCAGAATCCTGCCCCCGAGGCCCAAAGATTCACACAGATCTCTCTGCCACAGCCTGATTGCTTCCGGGTCGGCAAGAGGCGTGAAGGTATAGAACAACAGGACCTTGTAAACCGCCATGTAGGCAGTTTACGAGTGGTGCGGGATTGAGTAAATTTCCAAATTCCGCGATTCCAGTCGGGCTGACAGGATTTGAACCTGCGACCCCTTGACCCCCAGATTTCGGCTTTGGGTTTACGGGTGTCCCCTGGCGTCCTGAAACCTCGGAAGTTACTACATTTCCGTCAGCTCTAATCACCTACAAACCCCGGCGAACATGACATTAATGGGGTACAAAACTGGGGTACGCCGCATCATCAAATTGTGCCCGAAGGAGAATCAGTCACTACAGAGCCGCCCTCGAAGCGACGAGCATTTATTGCAGAAGTTCCCCAACTAATTTCCCAATGGGACTTTCAAAAAAATCAGGGGCTGAAGCCACAGCAAATCAGTTTGGGTTCAGACAAGAGTGCGCAGCGGTAGCGCGCTTCCCTGACACGGAAGTGGTCACTGGTTCGAACCCAGTATCACCCACAAGGAAGCAGACGGGGCAGCTGAACGAGGACTGCAAAAACGCGGGTAGCCATTGGGTGCGAGCCGGACGAAGACGAACCCAACTTTCACGTCTCGACCAGAAGTATCGTAAGGTTCTCTCCACGACCTTTACCTTTTGAGCTGTGCGTTTTGAATCTCCCCGCGGAGAGAGCAAGAGCGATAGGAAATCATGCTGGGAAATCCCCTCTTCGATGAGTTCCTGGCCTCCGTAGCTAGTCGACCAAATTCCATCGCAATCTCAAGTGCAGATTTTGAGATTAGTTTTCTAGCTATGTCCGATTTCATTTCTGATGAAATCGCAATTCTCCATGCTCATAAAAACGCCTTCTCCCCAGACGCCCCGTTACCGATCATTGTGGGGACAACCCCAGCGTCTTACCTAACCTTGTTGGCTGCTCTTTTAGGCAGTATTTCTTGTGCGGTGCTGGACAAAAGAAACCCCGTTGGACGGTTGGGGTCGCACCTTGACTTGCTGTCGTCGCAGGGGAAGGTTTTCGACAGCGAAACCAAGAAAATTGTGACTGCTGAGACTGACCGACAGCCCACAACGCCGCACAGTAGCCAGCTAGCAAACTTGAGAGACTTCAGGGGGATTGTTACCTTTTCCTCCGGTTCCACAGGCGCCCCTAAAGGGATATTGCTAGATTTTCCAACAATCTGGTGGCGACACAGCCTGAAAAGTCGGTCAAATGCAAAGGCAGACGAGTCGGTCATATCGGCATTTTCATCACCCCACCAGGTCGCCGGAATCAATAGATTACTGCGATTAATCGGGGGTAGCAGATTACACATTGTTGATCTATCAAGTAGGTCATTACGCAGGTCTCTTCAAGAACTAAGAGAAGCACAGGTGACGGAATTGAATATGCCGTCCCAGGTTGCAAGATTGGTTGCCGAAAACGTATCACCCTGGGCCCTGAATCTACCCAGCGTGACAAGCCTGAAGATTGGTTCCGAAGCAGCGGCGTTCGAGGTCGTCTACCGCCTCGCAGAAGCGCTCCCGGACGATGCGGTTCTTACCCACGGGTTGGGTTTTACGGAAGGGCCGGCGGCCTTTAAGTTTTCTGAGCGACTCGACCGGCTTAATGGGTCTGGGACGCTGCCGATTGGGCGCATACACAATCCTGAGTTCGTTCGACTTTCTGCCAGCCCAAAATTCGGGAACGAAAGCTTTGAGGTTGTGGTGTCCGGGCCCATCGCACAGGGGTACCTCGAAGCCGACCTATCTGGCTTCGGTCGGTTCGAAACGAATGCGGACGGCAAACGAGAGTGGAGGTCCGGTGACCTCGTAAAAAAAATAGATTTGAACAATTACGAGCATGTTGGCAGGAAAGACCGCATGATGAAGATCAACGGCAACTTTGTGATGCCTTCAGAAATTGAGAAGGTAGCTGGCCAGATTCCTGGAGTGCGGCGTGCAGCAGTGGTGGCTGAGAAAACTGCGGATAAACTCAAAATGGTTCTCTGGCTTGAGAGTGGTACTCTCTCCGCACTCGACACCGGAGTTACGGCCGCGACTCTTCAAACAGTTTTGCCACGGTGGATGGTCCCATCCAGGGTAAACTTCGTGTCCGAACTACCGACACTCCCTGGAGGAAAAATTGACTTTCAACAGCTTGAAAGTTGGCACTAAGCGGCTACCGTCGGCGACCTTCGCGGCTGGGCTTGCAATTCTTGTGTCGCTCGGTGGGTGCGCTAGCTCGCCAATGAAATCAGACGCGAGTCCGGAGCAGGCGTCTCAGGAGAACTCCGAGACTATCTGTGGTGGCGAACCCAGAGTGGGCAATGGCGATCTGGAAGAAATTCGCGTAGGGCACAGCGGAGGAATGTTTACTCAGGCTTACGTGGAGTGGGGCGAGCAAATGGGTTGTTTCGAGCTTTTCGGGGTCGAGCCAATTTCGGTCGACGCTGGTAGCGTCGAGAAGATCGCTGCAATCGTTGGCGGAAGTCTCGATGTGGCCGCGGAATCTGCTTCCACGACGGTCCTTGCGATCGCGAATAGTGGGTTAGATTTACAGTTCATCTCTGGATTTCACCAATACTCCGTAGAGGATCTCTCGCGAGCGCTAACCCCCACGCTGGATGATTCTGGGGCCTTGGCACTGGAATCGGCCCTCTTGATCCATCCTGACATTAGTTTTACAGGTCTAAATAATTTGGAAGGCCTGAAAATTGGGGTATCGGGGATGGATTCAATCGCAACCCTTGGGCTCCTTCGAGCTGCACGCGTTGAAGGTTTAGGAGCCCAAGATATTCAGTTTGTTTCGGCGGGTTCGAGCGAGAGGGCCGCTGCCTTCGAGGCGGGGCAATTGGACGCCGTAATTTTATCTGGCCCTCGCGCGAACATGGCACTTGCCAACGGTGCTGTTCTTGCGATGTATCCCGGGGCGTATTGGTACGAACCTGGGCCATCGACAGTTTGGATTACAGATCAGGCACACCAACGTGATTCCGGTGATTTAATTGTTGCCTTTGACGATGGGTTGAGAGCCACTTACACCCTGTTAGATGAACCCAGCCACAGGGAGCAATTCATGAAATTCTTGGAATCGGAATGGGGGTTTGAGGCCGAAGAACTCAAGACCTATCGAATACCGAACCTCATGAAGGGTCCCATCGAACTTGATGATCTGCAGTACCTGCCGCTGAAGCTTTATGAAGATGGCCTATTGGAGTCGGGATTCCAACTGACCTCTCAACACCTATTTTACGCCGGGTAATGAATTCCGGCGTTCGGCTACGTTCCGTTGCGGTTGGGTTTGTTGGGTTGGTTTCAGTTCCCATCATCTGGTTTCTCGCTGATTTGCTTTTCGATTCACCGGGGCTCCCCTCTGTTGTAGAAGTCGCCCAAAACCTCGTTAAGTTGATTGCTGGAGTGCCCTTTTGGCTGGCTCTTGGCTACACCTTACTTTCGACTCTTCTTGGCCTAGTTTTGGGAATTCTCGTGACAACGGCGGTTGCGTTCACGTTCGGTGTAACTCGAGCGGGCGATCTCCTGATCCGACAACCCCTGTATTTTGTGCGAGCGCTCCCGTCCATCGCGATTTTGCCTCTATTGTTGGCTTCCATCGGTTCGTCGATGTTGGTCGGAGTACTTTTCGTAACACTCATGGTCCTTCTTAAATCAGCGGTATTCATTTTCAGAGGAGCACGCGACTCATTTCAACGAGCCCGGGAGCAGATCTCAGTCCTGGGTATTGGGTTTTTAGACCAAGTTAGATTCGTCGTCGCGCCCTCTGCGCTCCGCACTTCCGCGATGGGGGCGAGACTGGGCGGTTCAACGGCATATGGAGCATCCATCTTTGCGGGAATTTTTGCCGGGCTCCCCGGCCTCGGGCATCAGATCATCGTTGCCCAGGTCACCGCAAACCAAAGTCGCGCTTTCGCTCTGGTCGTTATCGCTGGCCTAGTCGGTGTTGGACTTTCTAAACTAATTGACCAAATTGAATCTCGTTTTTCACATTCGAACGTTGGCGCGCAATGAGCAAGCGGCTAGCGCTGCAGTCACTAGCCATCTCCGCTGGCGTAGCCGCGGCTATTGTTTTTCTAGGTGGACCTGTCGCCGGTAACCCCTTCCTAAACCCGGCTTGGGAACTGTGGAACACCATTGGGAGGGAACTCGACGGGGAGTTTCTAGGTCGCCACATGCTGGCCACAATGAAGACTGGAATGTTCGGATATTTGCTCGGAGCAGCTTCCGGCATCGTTTTGGGAATTGTAATTTCACTCACAAATTTTCTCTCACAAGCCCTCTACCCAATCTTGATCTGGGCGAGGGCCACACCGAGCGCGGCGATTGTTCCGGTCGCGATTGCAATGCTTGGTTTCGATTCGAGCACTATAGTTTTTTTGGTTGCGGCAACGACAATGCTCAATGTCGCTGTAACCACAGGACTGGCTCTCGCCCAAACTAACAAAAGCTATCTTGACGTAGCTCAGGTGTATCGTTTCAACCCACTCAAACGACTCCTGGTGGTCAGATTTGGCTCTAACCTGAAAGTTGTCTTTATCGGGCTCCATGCAGGCTTACAGAGCGCAATTGGAGTTACTTTGTTGGCGGAGGCGCTTTCATCGGATACAGGCTTGGGTGCCTACATTCTGTTTTCCCTACGCACCTTCCGGCTAGATAACCTC
>JAIOWV010000033.1 GCA_021741945.1 Pontimonas sp. | reverse complement strand
AACGCCATCGCTTTGGCCATTGCCGTCTGGATTGTTCCAGGCCTCACAATGGTTCCCTATGCAGAAGGCGATCCCGTCGTCGTGGGAGGACCGAGCCTCGAACTGGTCCTCAGCTATCTGTTTATTGCCCTGATCTTTGGGCTCATCAACGGCATCATCGGCAACGCCATTCGCATTGTCGCCTTCCCCCTCTATGTCCTCACTCTCGGGCTCATCGCGCTCGTCGTGAACGGTTTGCTCCTGCTGCTGGTCAATGTGGTGTCCACGTGGCTCACCTTTGGTTTGTTTGTCCAGGACTACTACTGGGGAATCATCGGCGCACTGGTGCTCAGCCTCTCGGCGTGGATTATCGGGATGCTGTTGCGTCCCCTCACCAAGAAATCCCGCTAGGAATCAAAGTCCCGGGTCGCCCGGAAGTAACTCGGCCGGGCGGTTGCCTCACCGCCTCTAAACCCCGGCAGTTGCGAGCGTGCCGGCGAACGGTCAAGTTCAGTGGCGGTCGCCGCATAGCGATCCAATGAATGGGCATCCGCGACATCCCCCAAGTCAGCGCCGCTGTGGCGTGACACGGCAAACGCGCGGGTTGGCTCCATTCGCCCGCCAAGTGGAGGCACAACGTCGTCGCTGTGAGAAATCGACACCGCGGGATAGTCGCCGTGAACCGGCGTTCCGCCAAGCGGCGCTCCGACAGTGATCAGGCCGCTGGTCGTATAGCGCCCAGACTCTGCAAGGCGCGCAGCGATCACCCCACCCTGAGAATGCCCAACGAAGGTAACCCGGTCGCCCTCGCGCACACCGGAGCGCTTCATGGCCATTTCGACCGCAACCAGCGACGCAGATCCAAGCCCGGCCACCAAGGCCATGTTGCTCTCCAAGTCAAAGGGATTCGACGTGTGGCCAACACCCCAGTCGCTGGTCCCGGCAATAAACACCTCGGTAGTGACCAGCCCGCCCTCCTCGGAATAACGCTCAATTCGAATCGGGGTGTGGGAGGGCGGAATACGCCGAATCCTCTCCGCGACACCAGACGCTTGAACGACTCGGGTCGCCGGTCCGATTGCCCCCGGATGGACCCTAATCTCCCCCGTCGACACAGTCGCACCAAGAATCATGCCTGCCGCGACCGGCAGGCCCCACGTGGTCCACTCCGCACTCGGGTGGTTCCCGCTCATCCCTGAAATCGCAGCGGCAAAGAGTCGCTCCCTGGGCGCGACAAATGTTGCAACGCGAGCCCGCTCTTGATCCGCGCTCGCCCTCGCATAGGACCAGAGGGCCTGGGCCAGCCGCGTGGCTTCCCTGCCCAAATCCTCGACCCGTCGCGCGTGCCTGGCAATAACTGCCGAATCCACCGACGCCCACGGGTCTTCACTGGGAGCAGGCAGCGCATCGAGCACACCCGCCACCCCCGCGCAATCTCGCGCAACCTTGGCCAATACATCGGCAAGCGCCAACACATGCTCCTCAGCAACAAAAACGCCATAAGGGCCCGTGATCCAGAGCGACTCATTGCTCACAGCCTTGCCATAACAGAGTGATTTCCTGCGTACCAGGCAGCGCCGCCCAGCGCTCTGGCCACATCTCGCAGGTCAGACTCCAATCCGTCAATATGGCGCGCGCATTCGCGCTGGGCAGGGCCGCCCCAGTTGCCGGGGACCGCTGCTGCCTCAAGAAAGCCAGCAATCCGTCGAAGTTGGTCCGCCTGGTCAGCGGCCACTTGTCTGCTTGCGGAACTCACCTTGACCCCCGACCGGCGACGATGGAAACCGCGCCAGTGTGTCCCACCTCCTGTGATCCGTTGCTTCCCACAGCCAACCTCCCGGAACATTGGAGGCGCGAGCTCCTCGTGGACAGGCAAGAAGTAGGGAAGAATAGGGATGGATACTCCCGCGTGAGGAAGGTGACCATGTCACAGTTGGGCCACCAGCCATTGAGCCCGCTCGATGGGCGCTACCGAGAAGCCACCGCACCGCTGGCTGAATTCTTCTCGGAGGCCGCACTTAACCGAGCACGCGTACGCGTAGAAATCGAATGGCTCATCCGCCTGTGTGCCGAGGGAGTTGCTGGCACTACCCCGCTCCCAGAGGCGACCATCGCAAAATTGCGGGACGTTGTGACTCGGTTCTCCGAGTCTGATGTCGACGCGATTGCG
Source organism: Pontimonas sp. (assembly GCA_021741945.1). GTDB lineage: Bacteria > Actinomycetota > Actinomycetes > Actinomycetales > Microbacteriaceae > Pontimonas. The sequence continues at coordinate 10,093 of JAIOWV010000033.1, read as the reverse complement.
GCGTACGAAGCCAAGACCAAGCACGACGTTAAGGCCGTCGAGTACTTCGTGCGCGATGTTCTCAGTTCCGAAGGTTTAGAGAGCCTTCATGAACTTGTTCACTTTGGTTGCACCAGCGAAGACATCAATAACGTCTCTTACGCTCTGGTCGTGCGCGATGGAATCGCATCGGTCTGGCTTCCTGCTCTGGTTCGGGTTCACGAATCACTTCGCACTCTCGCGCTGTCCTGGAGGGACCAGCCAATGCTGGCGAGGACCCACGGCCAGCCGGCAACCCCCACCACGATGGGCAAAGAGCTCGCTGTCTTTGCCCACAGGCTCTCATCCATCATCGAGCGGGTATCGAGTCAGCGCTATTTGGCGAAGTTCAGCGGCGCCACAGGAACATTTTCTGCCCACGTGGTAGCTGAGCCCTCAGTGAACTGGCCGGTTGTCAGCAAGAAGTTTGTTGAAGACTTGGGCCTCACCTGGAACCCGCTGACGACACAGATCGAATCCCACGACGCTCTCGCCCAAGTGTTGGGGTCAATCAGTCACGGCAACAAGATTCTCCATAACCTCGCGACCGACATGTGGACTTACATTTCGCTCGGTTATCTGCGCCAGATTCCAGAACCTGGAGCCACAGGTTCGTCCACCATGCCCCACAAAATCAATCCAATTCGATTCGAGAATGCGGAAGCCAACTTCGAAATCTCGAGCGCGCTGCTCGATAGCCTGGCGACGACTCTCGTTACCTCGCGCTTGCAGAGAGATCTCACCGATTCGACGACCCAGAGAAACATTGGTGTCGCAATTGGCCACTCGCTACTCGCGCTGACCAATATCCACAGAGGTCTTGGTGATATTGACCTGAATACCGAAGCGCTCGCGGCGGATTTAGCAGCCAACTGGGAAGTGCTCGCCGAGGCCGTCCAGACGGTAATCCGGGCAGAGATTGTCCGCGGTTCATCCCAGCTGAAGGACCCCTATGCAGTGGTCAAAGACCTCACCCGCGGTCAGAAGATCTCGGAAGCAGATTTGCGGAAGTTCATTGAAGGCCTCGATGTGTCTGACCACGCAAAAAGCGCTCTAGCCTCTCTGGCACCCGAGCTCTACACGGGCCTTGCATCTGCGCTCGTGGACTACCTGGACGACGTTTAGTCGTTCCCAGTTCCCGGTGTTTCTCGTTGACCCTCAGGCGTTGAATTGGGGCTTACAGCCAGCACCAACATCGCAATGCCGATAATCACGATGACAAAAATAAGTCCGGCTAGAACAATCGCAATCAGAGGGTCGCGAGTGACCATCAACACGATGAGCCCGCCAAAGAGCGCCATAAATCCGGAGAGCATTACATACTCCGCTGGGCGTAATCGGTCTCGCCTACTCGGCTGATTCATTACTGGTGTCCCTTTCGCAGCGCGTCCTTTTGGGCCCATCTGGCGCTAAAGCCAGCGATTGCTAGGTAGACGCCCATGATCACTGCCCACGCGCCCACAAATCCAACAACGGCAACACTATCTGCTGATTGGCTGAGAACTACGAGAGCAAGCAGGACTGTCATTGCACCCTGCGCAATCCAGTCCTGCCGGAGTGCGCTCCCGGCCGGAAGCCGCCAGCCAGAGAAGGCTTCGGCAACCCCCACCAACAGAGACCACAACACAATTGCCCACAGAAGAAAGAGCGTGCCGGTGGTTGATAACCCGACAGCCAACGCGCCGACAACGAGAGAAACGAGCGACTGCCAAATGTGCAGGCCACGTGCCCGTGTCGAAGAATCCAGCCCCACAGCCAAAACTCCCAGAGTCACGCTCGATACCAGAGCCATCACACCAAAAGCGATTAGTCCAAACTGGGCGGTGTGACCAGCGGTAAAGGCAATCGCGAGGCCAACGGCAAGAAGGGTGATCGATCGTACGAATGACACAACGTAGTAGCCCACTACCCAGGATGTTCCTTGGCCCCGCACACGATCCGACACCACTCCAGCGTAATGGCGGTTTTCGCCTGCCAAGTCACTAGAGCTTTGGCATATCGGCGAAGCGTGAGTAGTGGCCCTGGAACCCGACAACGACCGTGTCGGTGGGACCGTTCCTGTGCTTAGCCACAATCAAGTCAGCCTCACCAGCGCGAGGGTTGTCCCGCTCGTAGGCGCTCTCACGGTGCAGCAAAATCACGAGGTCGGCGTCTTGCTCAAGTGACCCAGATTCACGCAGGTCGCTCAATTGCGGCTTGCGGTCTGCGCGCTGCTCAGGGCCACGGTTGAGCTGAGAGAGCGCCACGACCGGAACCTGCAACTCTTTGGCGAGCAGTTTCAAAGCGCGGGAGAACTCACTGACTTCCTGTTGGCGGGATTCAACCCGCTTGCCCGAGGTCATCAACTGCAAATAGTCGATCACGATCAATTGAAGGCCAATGCGCTGCTTGAGGCGACGACACTTGGCACGGATCTCGACCAAGGTCATGTTCGGGCTGTCATCAATGTAGAGGGGGGCCGACTCGATCCGACCGCGGGTGGAGGCGATGGTCGTCCAGTCCTTTGCCTCAATTTGGCCCTTGCGCATCTTTTGGAGTGGAATCGACGTCTCCGCAGAAAGAAGCCGCATCGCAATCTCGGCTTTACCCATTTCGAGAGAGAAAACAATCGTCGGCAGCTTGTTCTTAATCGCTGCCGACCGAGCCAAGTCAAGCGCCAGGGTTGACTTACCCAGGGCAGGTCGGGCGGCGATGAGAACCAATTGACCCTTGTGAAGACCATTAGTCAGCGCGTCAAGTTCCTGGAACCCAGTGGGAACACCGACCATCTGGCCGTCCTGGCCGCGAGCCGCCTCGATTTCATCAACAGCGACCGTGACGGCTTCAGTGAGCTGAACATAGTCCTCAGCCTCGACTCCGCCGGCAACCTGATAGATCTCCGTCTGTGCTGAGTTAACCAAATCAGTAACTTCGCCCTCACTGGCGTAACCCATGTTGGCAATCCGGGTTCCCGCGTCGACGAGACGTCGCAACACCGCTTTGTCAGCAACGATGCTCGCGTAGTGGCCAGCACTGGCAGCGGTGGGAACAACAGACACAATCGTGTGCAGGTAATCGACGCCGCCGGCTCTGGAAAGCAAACCGGTCTTGGTCAGTTCCTCACTCACTGTAATCACATCAGTTGGCTCGCCATGCGAGTACAGGTTCAAGATCGCGTCAAAGATGATTTCGTGCTTAGGGAGGTAGAAATCCCGGCCGCGTACGACTTCGATGACATCCGCAACAGCATCTTTGCTGAGCAACATTCCGCCGAGGGTGCTCTGCTCTGCCAGTACATCGTGAGGGGGTGTGCGATCGCCCCCGTAGGTGCGCTCTGCGGGTGAATCAGGGACGAGTCCTAGCTGAGCTATCGACACGCTGACCTCCCTTTCTCGCGCCTAGGCAGGGCTTCTCGCCCTACGTCCACCTCTAGGTCTATCAACAACGACCGACACTCGAGGTGGGCTGCGGGCCCTACTGGGCCCCTTATCAAAATCTTTCCCCCACCCTAGGGAGGGCTTGAGATGACCACAAAATGCCCTGTGGATAACCCTGTGGGGAAAGGAGGAGAAACGCCGGGGTGCTTGTGGATAGTCTGGGGAGAATTACGTCGACCATCGGCCAATTTTTTGACAAAAATAGCGATTTATCAATATGGAAACTCCACACTACGGTCCCGCTAAATCTGTATAAAGTGCCACTTTAGAGTTAGGTCGATCTGGGGTGGTTGTGTGGAGAGAGCAGGGAAAAACAAACGGGGCTCCCCCTATAGGGGAACCCCGTTTTACGGAAAAGAACGGTCTACTTTTCCGCGACTACCTGAAGTGTGACACGTGCCGAGACGCCATCGTGAATCGCGATAAGCACCTCGGAGGTGCCTACCGACTTGATCGCGGAGGGGATCTCGATAGCGCGCTTGTCCACGCCGCCAATCCCTGCTTCCTCGATGGCGGCAACGATGTCTGAGCGTGTCACGGACCCAAAGAGTCGTCCGCCACCGCCTGCACGGACCGCGATGCGAATAGGAGACTTCTCAAGCTTCGACTTGAGGGAATCTGCCTCTTCACGGCTTGCTAGCACCTTGGACTCGCGAGCCTTCTTGATCTGGTCAACCTGCTTCTGGCCGCCGTTGCTCCACGCAACCGCGAAGCCCTGGGGGATCAGAAAGTTACGAGCGTAACCATTCTTGACCTCGACGACATCGCCAGCGGTACCCAGACCCTGGACCTCGTTAGTGAGAATCAGTTTTGCCATGGTCCCGACCCCTATCGTCCCGCGCCGGCGTAGGGCAACAGGGCCATTTCGCGCGCGTTCTTGATTGCTTTGGCCAAGAGTCGCTGTTCCTGAACAGAGACTCCGGTGATACGGCGAGAACGGATCTTTCCGCGCTCGGAGATGAAACGACGAAGTGTCGAAACGTCCTTGTAGTCAATGACGCCTACGGTGATTGCCTTGACGGGAGCCTGGGGCTTCCCGCCCTTGACCGTACGCGGCTTGCGGCGGTCGCCGCTGGATTTTCCTGCCATGATGTGATCTTTCTTTTGGGCGGCAACGCTGACGCGCGCCGCGAGCTGAAGGTCTAGAAGGGAGCGTCCTCGATGGGTGCGGAGTCCGCAGGGGCTGCGTTAGCCCATGGGTCCTGCACAGCGCCGCCAGCGGCTGGGGCGCTCCACGAGTCCTCCATCGCGCCGGCGGGCTTAGCTCCGCCTGCTTGACGCTGAACCTGCGCTGTTGCGTAGCGGAGGCTGGGGCCAATCTCGTCGACCTCGAGTTCAATGGAAGTGCGCTTTTCGCCTTCTTTGGTCTCGTAGGAGCGTTGACGCAGACGGCCAGTTGCCACCACGCGAGCACCCTTAGTCAACGATGACGCCACGTGCTCAGCGAATTCACGCCACACGCTTGCCCTCATGAACAAAGGTTCGCCGTCCTTCCATTCGCCTGACTGACGGTCAAGAGCCCGCGGGGTCGAAGCAATGGTGAAGTTGGCAACAGCCACACCGTTCTGGGTGTAGCGCAGCTCAGGATCAGCGGTGAGGTTTCCCACCACAGTGATGATTGTTTCGCCAGCCATGGTCTACTCGGCTTTACGGCGCTTGCTGCCACCGGACAGCGAGACTTTTTGCGCAATGGGCGCTTCTTCTGGGGCTCCCAGACGAACAACTGCTTCGTCCGCGCGGAGCACCTTGGTGCGCATCACTGCCTCGCTCAGGCGCAGCTGGCGGTCAAGTTCCGCAGTCGCTGCAGGTGATGCGTTGAAGTTGACGACGGCGTAGATGCCCTCGGTCTTCTTCTTGATTTCGTAAGCCAACCGACGCTTACCCCAGATGTCAACGTTGTCGATCGAGCCACCGTCTTGACGGATGACCTCGAGAAACGCCTCGAGACTGGGAGCGACAGTGCGCTCATCGAGCTCTGGGTCAAGAATGACCATCAGTTCGTAGTTGTGCACGGTTACCCCACCTCCTTCGGACTAATCGGTTACAGGATTTCTGCAACAGGAGGGTTATGTGCGTGTCTTCGCTGAAGACAACTGCCACAGTCTAGGTGTCAAGCCAGCACCAAGGCAAGCGGGCTACCTCGCAGCCCACCAGTCCAGTAAGCGCTTGGTCGCCTCGTCCTTACCAATTTCGCCCTCGTCGAGGCGCACCTCCAGGAGAAAGGCATAAGCCTCCCCCACAACACGGCCCGGGGTGATTCCGAGAATCGCCATAATCTCTTCGCCATCGAGCTCGGGCCTCATCGACTGCAGTTCTTCAAGCTCAGCGAGCTCGGCGATGCGAGCCTCGAGATCGTCATAGGCAAAGGACAGGCGCTCCGCCTTCCTGGTGTTTCTGGTGGTGACGTCCGCCCGAACCAGAATGTGGAGCCGCTCCAGCTGGTCTCCGGCGTCCCTCACATAGCGACGAACAGCGGAATCAGACCAGGCTTGCTCGGAGTAGCCAAAAAACCTCAGGTGCAGCTCAATCAGCTTCGCTACCGCAGCGATGGTGTCATTATCAAAGCGCAGCTCCCGAAGGCGCCTCTTGGCTAACTTCGCGCCCACCACATCGTGGTGATAGAAGGTGACGACGCCCCCGGCCTCGAACCGACGAGTCGCCGGCTTTCCGATGTCGTGAAACAAGGCGGCCAAACGAACAATCAGGTCCGCCGACTGTCCCGGGAATCGACGGCGTTCCTCGTCAATGGCTTGCTGAAGAACGGTGAGGGTGTGCTCATAAACGTCCTTGTGGTGCGCGTGCTCATCGGACTCCAGGCGCAACGCGGGCAATTCTGGAAGTGCGACCTCAGCCAGCCCGGTGTCGACCAAAAGTTCAATACCTGGCCTGGGGTTGTCAGTTGACAGGGTCCGCACCAACTCATCGCGAACCCGCTCTGCTGAGATTTCAGCCAGTCGTGGCGCGAGAGCGACCATTGCCTCTCGAGTATCGGGGTGCACGCTCACCCCCAACTGGCTAGTGAACCGGGCGCCCCTCATCATGCGCAACGGGTCGTCACGGAAGGATTCCTCAGGGGCAATAGGCGTGCGCAGCACGCCTGCCAGCAAGTCATTCAACCCCTCACAAGGATCAACCAGCACAAGGCCGGGAAGCGTGAGAGCCATCGCGTTCATCGTGAAATCCCGACGAAAGAGATCGCCCTCGAGGGTGTCTCCAAACTCGACCTCGGGCTTGCGACTCGCACCGTCATAGGTGTCAGCCCGATACGTCGTGATTTCTACGGTCATGTCGCCACATTGAGCAGCAATGGTGCCAAAGGCCCGCCCCACGTCCCAGACCGCCGTTGCCAGAGGAGCGATGATCTTCTCGATCTCCTCGGGCCTAGCTGAGGTGGTGAAGTCGAGGTCATTGAGTGGGCGCCCCAAGAACGCGTCACGAACCGGGCCACCGACCAGGGCGAGCTCGTGGCCAGCGGCCTGAAAGGCCCTGGATATGCCGGCAATAGGTTCGTCGCTAGTGACAAGGCGAAGCTGTTCAACGGCCTTGGCAACGCTCGACATAGTGTTCAGAGTCTAGACTCTGAACCATGCCAGCTCTGGGGACAGCGACACTCAGGCGTGGATAAATCTGTGCTTTTTCGCATAACCGGTAGGCCGATCAAGGCTGTGCTCGCCATGATTTCCGTGCTCGCCGTAGCGGGAACGGTGGTGGTGGACTCCAGTCCCGCATTCGCCAGTGAGGGTCGCTCTGCCGCTCGAGTGGATGTGGTCGTCCAAGGCGGCGGAATCATCAATCCGGACGACGTCGCGCAGGTCAGCGTAATTCTTCGCGCCGATGAAACAGGAACGCTCGGCACCGGCGACATAACGTTGCGCCTTACCGAGAGCCGTTTCACCAGTGAGGAGCAGATTCGTCGGTTCCTCGCGGGTGAGAGCAATCCCGTGTTTTCGGATGTCTCGAACGCCCAAACCCCAGAAGTGCCTCAGTTTGAGTCCCGGGAACTTCCACTCTCGCTGCCTTCGGACCTGTGGGACACGAGACTCCCAGAAGACGAGCCAACCAACTCCAGCGAACCAGCACGGCGACAAGCGGGCGTCTTTGGCATCGAAGTCGCCTATTCACACCCCTCCAACATGAACCCCGGCCTGCGAAACCTCAATGGTCGCCAGGTAATCGTCGTCATCCCCTCCGATGTCGTCATTCCCCGCGCAAACATCGCGCCGATTGTGACCCTCACCACCGCGGCGGATGGGGGTGTTGCGCTTCGACCCGAGGAGCTGCAGGCACTCACAATCAGCGGAGGTGCGGTTGATGTTGTTACCGCGGCCGTGCGGACCCACCCGGCCACAATCGCGATTGATAGCAGGATCACCTCCAGCATCACAGCGCTTGGCGAACAGGCGCCTCCAGAATCTTTGGCCTGGGCGAGCACCCTCGGGACTGTCGGGCTCGCCCAGTTTGGCTTACCGTGGGCCGACGCGGACCCGCTTGGCTCCTTGGATATTGACACCCTCACCTACGCGCGCCTTGGCGAGTATCCGTGGATTCACGGCGACGCGATTACCAACAATCAACTGGAAACCCTCGCGACTCGTTCCGCTTCCGCCGTGCTTCTCTCCAGCAACAGCATTCCCTCGGACCGAGCCGTGGTATCGATCGGGCAGGCTCGGGTCATTCGCGTCGATGCTCAACTCTCCGCACTTGCCAGAGACGCGTTGCAGGCGCCAAGCCCGTTGGAAGCTGAAGCCGATATGCAAAGAGCCCAAGGGCTCATCGCCTACCGCGCGCTGACGGGCAACCAAGAGATTCTGGTGTTTAGCACCGGTCGTCTTCCCGCGACCGCTATCGCTCCTCGGATTGATGCGGTGCTGGGCCGAATGGTCTCGATGCCCGTGTCGAACTCCGTTGCTGTGCCCCTGAGCGCAACTCCCACCGAAGTCCTCAGCAATGTCCTCGGCACCGCGAACCCGAGGGAATACCAAGATTTTGTGACCAGTATTCGCGAGCTCTGGGAGGGCGATGTCGGCTTTGCGACCATCGCTAGTGACCCCGAAGGAGCTGTGTTTGGTCGCTGGACCCGGTATCAAGCACTTCTCTCGTCCACCTGGAGCGAGAACCCAAATGGTCTCGCCGCTGAGTGGGAACGGGCCCAGGAAGACTCCCGCGTTTTCCGCAACTCAGTGCGGGTTGAACAGGGAAGCGCCATCACGGTTCTCAGTGACCAAACCTCCCTGCCGGTGACGGTCGTGAATGACCTGCCCTCAGATGTTGTGGTGATTTTGGCAATACGTCCGACCACAGGAATTCTCGCCGTGGAAACGCCCCAGGTTCGACTCACCATCGCGCCCGGTGACGCCGTCCGCGCACTGATTCCCGTCCAATCACTGGCCAACGGAACAGTCCCCGTCGAGTTCGCGCTCTTCTCCTCTGGGGGCGACCCTCTCGGTGAGATTGTCACTATTCCTGTCACTATTCGCGCCGGCTGGGAAGGAATCATCAGCATCGGGCTAGCGATTATCGTGGGCGGAACGTTCGCATTCGGTCTGATTAGAGCAATCCAGCGCAGACGCGGTGACAAGCGGGCCGTGGACGACGATGCGGAGGTGAGCGCGTAATGGGAAAGGCGCCAGCCTCGGCTGATTCTCTCGGGCGAGCAAGCCTCTTTCTCGCCTCCGGGACTGTCGTGTCGAGGCTCCTGGGTTTTATCAGCGCGATCATTTTGGCGCGAACGCTCGGGATTGTCGGCTCAGGAGCTGACACTTTCGCCCTGGCCAACCAGTTGCCCAACAACATCTACGCGATTATCGCCGGTGGTGTTCTCAGCGCCGTGCTCGTTCCCCACATTGTCAAAGCTGGTCTCGAAACCGACGGGGGGCAAAGCTTCGTCAACAAAATTGTGACCCTGGGATTTGTCATTTTCCTTGCGGTGGCAATCCTGGCGACTTTGCTCGCGCCCGCTCTGGTGGCGCTGTATGCGCAACAAGGTGGTGTGGACGCCCGGGGCTTCAGCCCGGAGGAGATGGCGCTTGCCATCGCTTTCGCGTATTGGTGTCTCCCTCAGATCCTCTTTTATGCCCTCTACAGCCTGCTGAGCGAAGTGTTGAACGCCCGAAAGATCTTTGGCCCCTTTACCTGGGCGCCAGCGCTCAACAATGTGGTCGCAATGACCGGCCTAATCGTTTTTGGTGCCCTCTTCCCAGGCGCCGACACCGGAAATGCGAGCTCCTGGACGAACGAGATGGTTGCAGTTCTCGCAGGGTCAACAACTCTCGCAGTGGCCTCGCAGGCGCTGATTCTTCTTGTTTTCTGGCGCAGGGCAGGCCTGACCTTCCGGCCCGATTTCCGCTGGCGCGGCGTTGGCCTCTCGTCCACGGGCAAAGCCGCCTCCTGGATGTTCGGAATGATTGTCGTTGCCCAGTTGGCAGGCATTGTGCAGGCCAATGTGGCGTCTCTCGCAGCCGGCTCAGATGCCCCGAGCCTCGCGATTCTGCGGTTCTCCTGGCTAATCTTCATGCTTCCGCACTCCGTGGTGGCGGTGTCGTTGGCGACGGCCTATTTCACCCGGATGTCTACTCACGCGCGGGATGGGGACCTAGGCCAGGTTCGCTCCGACTTCCGAGACTCGGTTTCGCGGATCGGGCTGTTTATGGTCTTGGCTG
>JAIOWV010000032.1 GCA_021741945.1 Pontimonas sp. | reverse complement strand
CGAAGTCCTTTCCGGATACGGCATCGAGGTTTTGCTCACCCCTCACGAGGTTCCAACGCCGATTGTTGCCTTCGTAGTACGACAACTCGGTTGCGATGCCGTAGTGATGATCACCGCAAGCCACAATCCACCGCAGGACAACGGATACAAGGTCTATTTCGGCGGCGCCGATGAGGGATCTCAGATTGATCCTCCTATTGACGCGGACATCGAAGCAGAAATCCTCGCCATAGCAGCGACGCTTCGTTTCGATGCCATTCCGCGCACCGATGAATTGATCCACGCAACGCCTTCGGACCTCACCGCCAACTACATCTCCCACACGATTACAGCGGTTGCGCCTACAGACGCACCCGCTTCCGCTCCCACTGTTGTCTACACGCCAATGCATGGAGTCGGTGGTGACACTTTTCTCGCGGTGCTGAAGGCAGCAGGACTGCAGGCACCCGTTTTGGTGGAGGAGCAGTTCAGACCTGATCCGCTCTTCCCGACCGTCGCATTCCCCAACCCCGAGGAAAAGGGTGCACTGGACCTGGCTTTTGCCCGTGCGAAGGATGTCAACGCAGATCTCGTCATCGCGCATGACCCCGATGCTGATCGTCTCGCGATTGCACTGCCAGATAGTTCCGCCCCAGCCGGATACACGTCTCTGACGGGCAATCAGGTCGGTGCAATCTTGGGTTGGCGGGCGGCCGCGATTGCTCAGAAGACCGGGCAGACCGGCGCATTAGCCAACTCCATCGTCAGTTCGCCGTGGCTTGGGAAGATTGCAGAGCACTTCGACCTCTCCCACCATGAAACCCTGACGGGATTCAAATACGTCTCGCGGGTACCAGATCTCCTGTTCGGGTTTGAGGAGGCCCTTGGCTACCTAGTCGACCCAGAAGTTGTGCGAGACAAAGACGGAATCTCTGCGGCGCTGGCCATTATTGATCTCGTGAATCAGCTGGCTGGTAGAGGGAAAACTCTCTGGGATTACCTGACGACCGTTGAGGAAACAGTCGGAGCATTTGCCTCGGGGCAAATCACAGTCAAGGTTGACCCGACAAAGGCTGACAAGCCAATCACCGATCTCCTGCGAGCAAAGGAGCCCGCACAGATCGGAGAACATGTGGTCGTGTCCGCAGATGACTTCATGACAGGCGTCAATTACTTCCCGAAGGACAACATCTTGCGTTACTACCTAAGCGATGGCTCACGGGTGATTGTTCGGCCCAGTGGCACCGAACCCAAAATCAAGGTCTACCTCGACACCGCAGGCACCAGCCGCGCCGATGCGGAAGCAGCTCTTTCGTCGCTGGAGAAAGCCGTCAGGAACCTTCTCGACTCCTTGTCCTAGAGGCTGTAGGCCTCGATGAGCCGGTCGACCAGCGCTTCTTTGGCGTCCCACTGGGTGAAGCTGGCCTGCGCAGCGTTCAACTGGAAAGCCAGAAGGTCATCAATCTCATAGTGGAACGCCTCAGCAACGAGACCCAGTTCTTTGGTCAAGGTCGTTCCGCTCATCAGCCGGTTGTCGGTGTTAATGGTTACCCCAAAACCCAGCTGATACAGGGCATCTAATGGGTGGTGAGCTATATCCGTGCCCCACGCTTCAACGGCACCAGTTTGCAAGTTTGATGAGGGGCTGGTTTCAAGCACAATCTCACGATCCAGAACCCACTGTGCAACTAGGCCAAGCCCAGCCTGTGCTGCGGTATCCGCAGCAAGGTTCTTGATGTCCTCAGCAATGCGAACACCGTGACCCAAACGCAGTGTGCGCCCGTCGATTAGCGCGCCACGGATGCTCTCAACCCCGTCAGCCTCGCCGGCGTGAACTGTGACCGGGAACATCTCTCGAGCAAGCAGATCAAAGGCGTCCTTCATCCGCGATGCGGGGAAGCCGGCCTCGGGGCCCGCAATATCGAAGCCCACCGCACCCTTGTCGCGGTGGCGCAGCGCGAGCTGCGCTATCTCGAGACCACGGTCAAGGTGGCGCATCGCGCTGACTAGTTGCCCAACCGCGATCTCATAGCCGCGATCGGCGCAGTTTTTTACCCCCTCCGCGAGACCGGACTGGACAGCTTCCACCGCGCCATCCAGGGTCAACCCCTTCTGCAGGTGCTGTTCCGGCGCCCAACGGATCTCCCCATAAATGACGCCATCATCGGCAAGATCTTCTACAAATTCGCGAGCAACCCGCTCTAAGCCCTCGGCGGTTTGCATGACGCCAGTCGTGATGTCGAATGTCTTGAGGTACTCAACCAAGGAACCTGAGTCCGATTGGTCGGCAAACCACTGACCAAGGCGCGCGGCGTTATCGATGGGCTTGCCCGTGTCCGGGTCGCCGGGCAAAACAAGACCGTCTTTGTCAGCAAGCTCGAGGATTGTCTGAGGGCGAAGTCCGCCATCGAGGTGGTCGTGAAGTGAAACCTTCGGGAGCGTCTGAATATCGATATCTGTGCCTGGAATCAGGTAGTGGCTCACGAACGATACTCCTCTAGTTGCCGGGGCCCGAATGCGTCGGGTAACACTTGATCAATAGTCTTCATGCCACTCACGGTCTCGAGAACCATGCCTGGCGCCGAGTGTTCATAGAGCAACTGGCGGCAACGCCCACAGGGCATCAACACGTCCTCGTTGCCATCAACGCACGTGAAGGCAACGAGCTTCCCTCCCCCAGTCATCGCAAGGTTAGAGACCAACGAGCATTCTGCGCAGAGCCCCACGCCATAGGACGCATTCTCCACGTTGCAGCCAGACACAATTCGACCATCGTCGACGAGCGCGGCTGCGCCAACGGGGAACTCTGAATAGGGCGCATAGGCGCGCTTCATGGCCTCGATAGCGGCAGTCTTGAGCGCCGACCAGTCGACGCTCTCCGCTTCACTCTTTGACATACGGTTTACCCACTGCCGCCGGAGGCCGGACCTTACCGACGAAGCCCACAACCGCAATGATGGTGACGAGGTAGGGGACCATGATGATGAAGTCGGTTGGAATACCGGGGCTCACCTGGTTTGCCCACACCCGAAGGATGATGGAGAAACCAAAGAGTAGCGCTGCTGCCGACATATAGAAAGGGTGCCAACGACCAAGGATCACGACAGCAAGAGCGATAAAGCCCTGTCCGCCGGTCATTTCCTTGCCAAAAGCACCAACGTTTCCAATGGTCAGGGCGGCCCCTCCAAGTCCAGCAAGCGCACCACCCATCGTCACCCACCAGAAGCGGGTCGCCCCGACGTTTATACCCATCGTGTCGGCTGCGGTCGGGTACTCCCCAACAGAGCGGGCGCGAAGACCAAGGCTCGTGCGGAAAAGGACAAACCAGAGCAAAGGAATCAACAGGAAGGCCAAGTACACCGTGACTCGGTTCTCAAAGAGAACCGGCCCAAGAATCGGAATTTCCGAAAGGACCGGGATTGCCACAATCTCAAACGTTCCGGGTGCATTCGTGTTCTCCGCGTCCGTAGTCAGCCACTGGGAATACAGGAAGTTGGTAATTCCGATAACCAACACGTTTAACACCACGCCGACGATGATTTGGTCAACCAGATACCGAATCGCGAAGACCGCGAGAACCATCGACATCAGGGCCGCAGCAATCGTCGCGGCAACCATCCCGAGGTAGAGGTTTCCGGTCAGCGTGCTCACTACTGCAGCCACAAAAGCACCGGTAAGAAGTTGGCCTTCGATCGCAATGTTGACCACACCAACACGCTCGGACATCACACCGGCCATGCCGCCGAAGATGATGGGCAGGGCCAAAACAATGGCGTTACCCAAAATGAATGCGAAAGGCACACGGTCACCGGCGGCCAACCAGCCCAGCAACGCCACGATGCTGATGAAACCGAAGACCAACGACCACCACAGGGGCACTGGTCGCTTGAGCTTTACCCACACAAACGCCAACACCGTAATGGCCACCAAGAGAGCGCCGAGAACGAGCCCGACCATGTGGGACATGACCTCAATGGCCGGCAACTGGAACGATGCCCGATCAGAGGTCAGCGTGTAAACAACCGGCTCACGTCGTCCCAGGAGGCCAAAGCCCACGAAAACGATGGCAGCAAACACCGCCATCAACCACGGAGCCTTCCAGCTCACCTTGGCTTCCGCGAGAGAAAACATCCCAGGCGTCGCTTGAATGCTCACGATTCCACCGCCTTTCGTCCAAGGCGTCCTCGGAGCTGGTCCAAAGTTGGGGTCGAAGCCAACATCGGCAACCTAAAGATGGCGCGCACCAGCGGGGGCGCTGCGATGAAGAGCACGATCGCTCCTTGAACAATGCCGAGCACCTCGGGAGATACGCCAATTACCTGCATCTGAGGCCCTCCTGCTTTGAATGCTCCGAAGAGCAGGCCCGCGAAGAGGATGCCAATCGCGTTACCGCCCCCCAGAAGTGCGACGGTGATGCCATCGAATCCAATACCCGAGTGAACAGTTTCGGTGTACCCCACTGGGGTTCCAAGCGCCTGATTGGCGCCGGCAACTCCCAAGAATGCTGCCGATGTTGCCATCGCCAAAACATAGGTCCGCTCAACCGATATTCCCGCTGTCCTCGCCGCATGAGGGTTGTGACCGACCATGCGGAACCGGAAGCCGATCGCGGAGCGCTCCATCAGCCACCAGTACGTGACAACCGCGAGCAGGGCAAGAATGAAACCTGCGTGAAGCGCATATATCCCAGGGAATAGCGCCGGGAACTGAGCGGTCAGGGCAGGAGCGTCAGATTTCGGTGTTCCACCGCCGTCTGCTTGCTGGAGCAGATTGGGGTCTCGGATGAACCACGTGAACAAACTGATTGCCACGTAGTTCAGCATGATGGTCAAGATGACTTCGTGGGCGCCCGTCTGAGCCTTCAAAAAGCCAACCAGCGCGCCCCACAGTGCCGCCCCGAGAATTGCGACAACCAAGGCGACAAGCATGTGCAGAATCACAGGCATCTCAACCCGAGTGCTGATCCATGTGGCCCAGAGGATGCCAAAGAGCATCTGTCCGTTCCCACCAATGTTGAAGAGACCAACCCGGAATCCGAGTGAGATGCCAAGACCGGCCGCAATCAAGGGTGCGGCAAGCCTAAAGGTCTCCGTCAACGGCCTCATGGCCGTCGCAAGGTCATCGGCCCTGGGGTTGTAAATCGAACCGCGGAAGAGAGCGCCATAGCCATCCGCCACAGTGCGCAAGGCCGCCTGGAAAGCCTCGGAGAAACCGCCTGAGTCAAACGCTTCGGATACTTCCTCACCGGACACCATCATGAAAATGGCGCCAACAGCAAAGCCCACAACAATGGACAAAAAGGCCTTAGTGGCGGAGGTCGAGAGAATCTCTTTGATCACGGTCACGCTGCAACCTCCGCGGCTGAAATACCCGCCATCATCTGCCCCATCACTTCTCGTGATGTTGTCGGTGGAACAATCCCCACTAACTTGCCCCGGTACATCACGGCAATGCGATCAGCCAAGGCATAGACCTCGTCGAGTTCGGTCGAGAAGATGACCACGGGGATGCCTGCATCCCTCGTCTGAATGATGCGCTCGTGAATGAACTCGATCGAACCGACATCAACCCCGCGGGTTGGCTGCGCAGCAACGAAAAGGGTGAGCTCTCGGGCCAACTCCCTGGCAACCACGACCTTCTGCTGGTTCCCGCCAGAGAGCTTCTTCACCAGCGTCGTGGCTGAGGGCGTCCGAATATCGAACTGCTCGATCAGCTCAGCGGTCTCCCGCTGGCGCGAGGAGAAATCGATAGAAAGTCCCTTGGTCCAGGGAGCTCGAAAGGAGCCGTTCAACATCAGGTTCTCTTCGATGGTGAAGTCACCGACAAGACCATCCTTCTTCCGATCTTCTGGGACATATCCGACGCCCGCATCGAGAACCTGCTTGACCCGGTCGTGGGTAATGTCTTTGCCAGCCAACGTGATCGTTCCGCTGTGAACCACGCGGAGGCCAAGAATTGTTTCGGCGAGCGCCGTTTGACCGTTGCCTTCAACGCCAGCAACGCACAAAACTTCGCCTGCGCGGACCTCGAGGCTGACCCCGTCGATTACACGACGACCCCGCTCGTCAATCGACACCAGGTCCTCGATAACTAGAACAGCCTCGCCAGGAGCCGCAGCTTTCTTGTTCACTGTCAGGTCAACTTCGCGTCCCACCATCAATGACGCCAGCTCGTTGATCGGCGTAGTGGGTGCCACCGAGTCAACAACTTTGCCACCACGAATAACGGTGACTACGTCGGCAACGGCTTTCACCTCGCGCAGCTTGTGAGTGATGAACACAATTGATTTACCCTCGGCCGATAGCTGGCGCATGATCGCCATCAGTTCGTCGGTCTCTTGCGGGGTCAAGACGGCTGTCGGTTCGTCAAGAATCAGAACTTCGGCGTCTCTCGCGAGCGCCTTAATAATTTCCACCCGTTGCTGGATTCCCACGGGGAGATCTTCAATGATGGCGTCTGGATCAATGTCGAAGCCAAAGCGCGCAGAAATTGCGTTCACCCGCTCACGCGCTGTCTCGAGATCAAGTGAGCCGATGCGGGTAGAGGGCTCGTTTCCGAGCACTACGTTCTCAGCGACGCTGAACACAGGCACCAACATGAAGTGCTGGTGCACCATTCCAATCCCAGCCGCCATAGCGTCACCTGGATTAGAAAAAGCTACCTCTTTGCCATTGAGCAGAATGCGACCCTCATCTGGCTTATAGAGACCGTAGAGGAGATTCATCAACGTGGACTTGCCGGCACCATTCTCACCGAGCAATGCGTGGATTTGGCCCGGCTCAACAGTGAGAGAAATCCGGTCGTTGGCGACCACGGGACCAAAGCGCTTGGTCATGTCTCGCAGTTCAAGCTTCATTGCCTGACCATCCTCCATCGTTGATGACTCTAAGAATACGGGGAACGAAGAGGGGCCCCAGACGAAATCGTCTAGGGCCCCTCCCTCGTTTATTTCACGATGACTACTGACCGATTAGGACAGTGGGTCAATCGTTCCATCGATCATGCCCTGCTTTAGTTCAGCAAGGCGATCCTTGATTGCCTGGTCGATTTCACCGTCAAAGGCATAGAAGGGGGACAGGTCAGTCCCGCTGTTTGCCAAATCACCGATGTATGCCTCAACGTTGAAGGTCCCGTTGACTGCATACTCTTCGATGATGTTGAAGGTTGCTTCACCCATCCGCTTCTCAGCAGAGGTAAGGATGAAGTCCGCGTACTCAGGAAGGGTCGCAGCTGCGTCCTTGTCGACACCAATCATGACCGCATCAACACCGGATTCCTTGATTGCTTCGATCGTGGAACCGTACTGGTCTCCACCCACGGGGAAGAGGACGTCAGCACCCTGCTCGAGCTGAGAGGCTGCGATGCTCTTACCAACTGGGTCGTTCGGCGCGAATCCACCCCAGAACTGACCCTCGGCTGCCATCGGGTCCCAACCGAGAACGGTCACGGACTCACCAGAGTCAGCGGCCCATGCCTGTGCTCCGTTGTAGAAACCGGTCATGAAGTCAGTCACGGCGTCAATCTGAAGACCGCCGGACGTTCCGATGACCTTGCTCGTGGAGTAGGCAGCAGCCAGGTAACCAGCGAGGTAGCTGGACTGGTTCATCTTGTAACCAACAGCCTTGAGGTTGGTGGTTTCAGGGTCTTCTGCATAACCATCGATGGTGACGAAGTTCATCTCGGGGTTAGCAACCGATGCAATGTTGACATCAGCAACCAAGTTGAAGCCAACAGCGAAGATGACGTCACAGTTGGCGTCAACCATTGCCTGAAGGTTAGGTGCAAAGTCCTCGGCGCTGTTGGACTCTGCTTCGGCGATCTGAACGCCAAGCTCAGACTCGGCCTGAAGAAGACCGTCGTAAACAGCCTCGTTGAAGGAGTTGTCCTGGAAGCTTGCCTCGTCGGAGACGGCGCAGGCGAGGAAGTCAAGCGCGGGCGCTGCTTCTTCGACGGCCTCTTCAACTGGTGCAGCTTCTTCTTCGGGTGCTGCAGCACAACCAGCCAAAACCATGGCTGATGCGCCCAAAATAGCGAAGCCTGCGAAGGCCCGCCTTGAAGTGATTGATTTCACTTACGTGTTCCTCTCATTGTGATTCGATACCGGGCCCCACCCGTGTCCTTTGCCTCAAAGGAAGCTTTCAGGCAGGTGAATCCGGCGCTATGTTTCACATCCTAGAGGCCAAATGTTTACAAAGAATTAAGCGAACCGGCCGTTCAACATATGCGCTTCAAGCCCGACTTGAAGGCTTAGGGGGCGAGGCCGAGCAACGGTCGTGAGGGCTCAGTGGCGGTGGCCATGTGGCCTTTGACGTACTCAAAGAACGCGGGCCCGTCGACGGCTTCGATGACCCGGGCGTTGGGCCGCAGGTCATGAATCCCCCACGACATTGCGGAATATCCACGGGTGAGTTCCGAGTCCGCCTCGATGTCCACGGAGTATGGTGCGCTCTTGGTCACAAGCTCTGGGTGCAACATCACCGCAACAGTGAGCGAGTCAGGGTGGGTTGATCCGTGAATGCCAACACTCTCGTCAAACTCGAGTGTGGCCTCACACACTTGCCCGAAAAACCGTGCCACCGGAGAAGGCTGCGAGCCAATCTCGGCCATCTGCTCTCTGGTGAACAGCGCATCCTGGACGGTGAGTGGCTCCCACGGGACCACCGTGATCTCAAACCCGGCTTGGAAAACAATCTTCGCCGCGTCGGGGTCGACATAGAAGTTGAACTCTGCGGCAGCAGTGATGTTGCCGCGGGCATTGTTTGAGCCACCCATGATGAACAGGTGCTTGACCCGAGAGGGGAAGCTTGGGTCCTTCACCACTGCCATCGCAATGTTGGTCAGTGGCCCAATCGCCACAATGTTCAGCTCGCCCGGGCTTTCTGCCGTGAGCCGCAAAAGCGCATCGACGGCGTGTTCGCTCTCTGGTGAGAGGCCGTCCATGTCCATCGACAAGCCCCCGGCGCCATCGCCATGGACGTTCTCGGCCGATACCCACTCGCGGACCATCGGGCGCCTGCAGCCCAAATACACGGGGTAGTCACCGAGCGCTCCGGCAACACTGAGGGTCATCATCGCGTTTGCTACCTGCTGGTCAAACCCAACATTGCCCGCCACCATGGTGACAGCTCGGAGGTCAGCTACCGGGTCAAGGATTCCGAGCAGAATCGCAACGCAGTCGTCCTGCGCTGTGTCCGTATCGAGGATGAAGGGGACGCTCACCTTAGGAGACTCGAGTACCAAGGTCTTTGGAGAAGTACTCAATAGTCTTGACGAGCCCTTCGTTCAACGGAACGGTCGGCTCCCAATTCAAGGACTTTTTCGCACGGGAAATATCTGGCTGGCGTTGTTTGGGGTCATCCTGGGGCAGGGGCAAATGCTCAATCGTCGAGGGCGAACCAGTGAACTCAAGAACCTTCTCCGCCAATTCCAGCATCGTGAACTCACCCGGGTTGCCAAGATTGACCGGGCCCACTTCGCCTGCTGTGTTCTCCATCAGGGCAATCAATCCCCCGACAAGATCGTCCACATAACAGAACGACCTGGTTTGGGATCCATCGCCATAGATGGTCAGTGGCTCACCGCGGAGAGCCTGCACGATGAAATTACTTACGACACGCCCATCGTCCGCGGCCATGCGGGGTCCATACGTGTTGAAGATACGAGCGACCCGAATCGCTAGACCGTGTTGGCGGTGGTAATCAAAGAACAGGGTCTCCGCGACCCGCTTGGCCTCGTCGTAGCAGGCCCGTGGCCCAATCGGATTGACCTTGCCCCAGTAGTCCTCAGTCTGAGGGTGAACTTCGGGGTCGCCATAGACCTCTGAGGTCGAGGCTTGAAGAATCGGAACGCGCAGGCGCTTGGCGAGCCCCAGCATGTTGATCGCACCCATCACGTTCGTCTTCGTGGTTTGCACGGGGTCGTGCTGGTAGTGAATCGGGGATGCTGGCGAGGCCAAGTTATAAATCGCATCGACCTCGACATAGAGCGGGAAGGTCACGTCGTGGCGGAGAAGTTCGAATCGTGGGTTTCCGAGCAGATGGGAAACGTTGTCTTTTGAACCGGTGAAGTAGTTGTCGACAACGACAACCTCGTTGCCAGCGCTCAGCAGCCGTTCGGCAAGGTGGGAACCCACGAAACCGGCACCACCGGTAATCAAAATTCGCATGGCCACCATGCTATCTGCCGATGTGTTGACGCGAGGGCTAGAGAACCCCGTCGAGCCCTTCAGCTCTCATCTGCTCAACGACCTGCTTCACGTCTTGAGCGTGTTCCTTCGTCGTGACCAGAAGCGCATCCGGCGTGTCGACCACAACAATGTCGTGGACGCCAAGAAGCGTGATGATGCGCCCTGAGGTGGCGACAACGATTCCTGTGGAATCGCGGGGATGAACTTTGGCGGCATCGCCGACCACGGTCACCTCGGAGCCGGTAGCTCCGCCCTGCGCTTGAGCGAGAGAGGCAAAGTCACCAACGTCGCGCCAGCCAAAGCTTCCAGGCACAACCAAGAAACGCCCATCCGCTGCGGCGGGTTCTGCCACGGCGTAGTCAAAAGCCTGGGATGGAAGTTCGCTCCAAAGTTCAGAGAAGTCTTCACCTGCCAGCAAGCGCTTCGCGATCTCACGAAGCGGAGCCCCTATGGCCGGTGAGAATGTGTCGAACGAGTCGACAATTGCCTGGACGGTGCCCACAAAGATGCCGGCATTCCAGAAGTAGTTGGCACTGGCGACAAAACGCTCGGCATCTTTGAACGAAGGCTTTTCCACAAACTCTTGAACGTGGAAGACGCCACTGAGGTTATTGGCCTTGCCCTTCTTGATGTAACCAAAGGCACTCGATGGCTCGGTGGGGCTAATGCCGATGGTAACCAGGTGCCCCGACTTGGCGGCTTCAATAGCCGTGCCCAACACAGCGTGAAAAGCGTCTTCGTCGCTCACCACGTGATCAGCGGCGAAGAATCCGACGACGGCATCCGGATTGGACTGGGCCAAGACATAAGCCGCTAAGCCCACCGCCGCTGCGGAGTTCTTGGGCGAGGGCTCGACGAGAACATTGGGCAGCGGGAGGGTTGGCACCTGGGTGCGCACGAGGGCTTCATGAGCTTCGCCCGTGACGACCATGACTTCGTCGACGTTGGCAAAGGGAGCAAGGCGCTTCACTGTGTCGACGAGAAGAGAGTTGCCTGTTCCCAGCAAATCCAAAAGGAACTTAGGCTCTTGGGACCTCGAGAGAGGCCACAGTCTGGTGCCAGAACCACCAGCGGGGATCACCGCGTAAAAGGATTGCGACCCTGCCGTGTTGGCCACGCCTGCCGAGCTTCGAACCATGAGCTAAGGGTAGTGCCAAGCTGAGAGAGCGGTCGGAGGGGACACCGTATGATGGGTCCCAAGACTTCAGAACTGATGGAAAGAATTCGATACTCGTGACGACATCTTCAGGTTCATCCAGTGAGCAAGCCTCCGTGTCTGTCACGGTGGAAATTCCAGCGCCCAGGCGCAAGAGCGTAATTCCCGGAGGCACCCTCTACCGGGGTCGCGAGGGAATGTGGTCCTGGGTCCTCCACCGGATTACCGGTATTGGCATCTACTTTTTCTTGCTCGTTCACATCCTTGACACCGCACTGGTGCGCGTAAGTCCCGAGGCGTACAACGCTGTCATTGGGGCCTACCAAACCCCGCTGATGGGTGTTGCGGAAATCGCATTGGTTGCGGCGATCGTCTTCCACGCATTCAACGGTCTGCGAATTATCCTCGTCGACTTCTGGAACATCGGCACCAAGCACCATGTGGCGTTGTTCTATGTCGTTATCGGTCTGTGGGTTGTGACGATGCTGGCCTTTACGCCTCGTCACCTGATGAACGTGTTTGGGTGGTGAGCGACATGAGCGTGACAATCGAAACTCCGCGTTCCCCGATCCGCCTAGAAAAGCGCGGAATCAACTGGGAAAAGTGGGGCTGGATCTATATGAGGGCATCCGGCATCATGCTGGTCGTTCTCATCTTCGGCCACCTTTTCGTGAACCTGATGGTGGGCGAAGGGGTCAAGGCTATTGACTTCGCCTTCGTCGCAGGAAAATTCACTGACCCGTTCTGGATTGTGTGGGACACGGCCATGCTGTGGCTCGCACTCATCCACGGCGCCAACGGTATGCGCACGCTGGTGAACGACTACGCCTCTACGCCTCGAATGCGTCAGCTCTTGCACGGTGCGCTGCTCATCTCGACGATCGCTCTGCTTGCTCTGGGAACACTGACGATCTACGCGTTTGACCCATGCCCGGCAGGATCCCCCGCCGAATTGTTGCCCTCGTTCTGTGCGTCAGTGAAGTAGGAGAGATGACCCCCACCGCACCAACAACAACCACCTCCTCCGACATCACAACCCATCACCACCAGTACGACGTGGTGATTGTCGGCGCCGGAG
>JAIOWV010000031.1 GCA_021741945.1 Pontimonas sp. | reverse complement strand
CTTGACCTTTAGGACGCCCGATGAGGCAGTCGCGAAGGCCAACAACACCCCCTACGGCTTGAGTGCTGGCATCTGGACAGAGAAGGCATCACGTATGTTGGCCATTGCTGACAAGCTGCGCGCTGGTGTCGTGTGGGCGAACACGTTCAACAAGTTCGACCCGGCTAGCCCATTTGGTGGGTACAAAGAATCCGGTTACGGCCGAGAAGGCGGAAAGCACGGTCTCGCCGCCTATCTGGAATCTAGTAGCCCCAAGGGAGGCCTGAAATGAGCGCGCGTATCGCGGTTGCGAAAACCTACAAGCTCTTCATCGGCGGAAAGTTCCCCCGCAGTGAAAGCGGCTACAGCTACGAGGCACTTGACCAAAAAGGACGCTTCTTAGCCAATGTGGCCAAGGCCAGTCGCAAAGACGCCAGGGACGCCGTTGTGGCTGCCAGGGCAGCCCAACCCGGCTTCGCCGGAGCGACCGCCTACAACCGCGGCCAGGTTCTCTATCGGATTGCCGAAATGCTCGAGGGTCGTCGTGAGCAGTTTGTCGCAGAGATTCGTGCTGCAGAGGGCGTCTCTGGCTCTCAAGCCAGCGCCCAGGTGGATCGCGCCATTGACACCTGGGTTTGGTATGCGGGCTTTGCGGATAAATACGCCCAGGTTGCAGGTAACGGCAACCCGGTGGCCGGTCCGTATTTCAATCTCTCGGTTCCAGAGCCAACCGGTGTGGTGGTGGCCTTGGCGCCCCAGGGCGACAAAGGCCAGAGTTTGCTGGGCCTTGCCTCTGTTGTCGCGCCGATTCTGGTTAGCGGAAACGCTGTGGTGGTCATGCCCCACTACCAGCAGGCCCTCCCGGCTCTGTCTCTGGCCGAAGTGTTGGCAACGAGCGATGTGCCAGGCGGTGTGGTCAACATCATCAGCGGGAACCCCGCTGAAGTGATGCCGTGGCTTGCCTCTCACGCCGATGTGAATGCCTTTGACTTCGCGGGTGGGGCTGCGTTGGACTGGGTGTCCTGGCAGCGCGACGCTGCGGGCGTGCTGGCTCGCGTGGTTCCTCCCTGCGAGGGGATTCCTGATCGCAGCCTTGAAAGAATCACCGCGTTCACCGAAATCAAAACCATCTGGCACACGAAGGCCTTGGGTTAGGTGACCTCCGGCATTCTGCTCGTCGATAAACCCCTGGGGGTTAGCTCCCACGGAGTGGTATCGATGGCCAGGAAAGCGCTTGGCACAAAGAAGGTGGGCCACGCGGGAACGCTTGATCCGCAGGCCTCGGGCCTGTTGGTGTTGGGTGTTGGGGCTGGAACCAGGCTTCTCACCTACATGGTGGGGCTCGATAAGACCTATGTGGCAACACTCCGCCTTGGCTATGCAACGACCACCGATGACGCTGAAGGTGAGCGGATCGATTTTCCAGAGGGCGACCTGGCGAGTGTCACCCTCGAAGTCCTTGATGAAGTCCTTGGCCGGTTCAGAGGACCCATTTCTCAGGTGCCGAGCACGTACTCTGCCATCAAGGTGGAGGGCAAGAGGGCCTACGACCTCGCGCGCTCCGGTGCTGAGGTTGAACTCAAAGCGAGACCTGTCACCGTCTATCGCCTGGAGCGGGGTGAACCGCAGCGGCATTCAGGACACGTCGATGTGGAGCTGACGATTGAGTGTTCGTCAGGAACCTATATCCGAGCACTCGCCAGAGACATCGGCGAGGCGCTGGGCGTTGGCGGACATCTGGTGGCCCTGCGGCGCACCCGGGTTGGCCCGTTTGATGTGGCTGATGCGCTCTTTCATGAGCGTATTGAGACCTCTGGGCTTCGAGGACTTGCGGAATCCGCGGCGCTCGTGATGACGCCGGTGGGACTTGGCGCCAGGGAGGTGGATGACATTCGCCACGGTCGGGCTGTGGCGGCGAAAGACTGGCCGGAGGGTGTGCCACTGGCCGCAATCGACGAGGCTTCTGGGCAGTTGGTGGCGATTATCGAGTGTTCTGCAGGCCGCAGCCGTATCCTGATGGGGGTTCCCGAGGCCTAAGACAGAGAGAAGGCGCCGTGATTGAGTGGTTCGCCTGGTTTCAGGTCGGTTTTGCAGCCCTCATTGGACTGGTTTCCTTTGGCTTCGCAGCCAAAAAAGCAACGCCGAATGACTACACGTTGCTGGGTACTGTCCTGATTGGTGTGCTCTTGGTTGCCCAGATTGTGGTGAGCATTGTGGCGCCGTTTGTGGGCAATGAGCCAACCGGTGATTCTCTCGAGTTCTGGATGTATTTGATCACCGCCGTCATGATGATTCCCGCAGCTGTCATTTGGGCAGTGGTCGAGCGCAACGTGATATCTAACGTGATTCTCGGTGTCGTGGGAGTCTCGGTGGCTGTCATGGTGGCGAGAATGAACGAGATTTGGTTCGACAGCGGTGCCTAGTCCACTGCCAGAGGGTGACCCCGCGCCGAGCGATGGACGGTTGCCCCACGGAGTCTCGAGGGGGGCAACGGATCGGAACTTTGGGCTCTACGTTCACATTCCCTTTTGTGCGGTGCGCTGTGGCTACTGCGATTTCAATACCTACACCGCTGATGAGCTAGACGGCGTTTCCAGGGATAGCTATCCAGAGAGCGCGCTGCTCGAGATGGATATTGCCGCCGCTGTCCTCGCTGAGGCTGGTCTGCCCGAGAGGCAGCTCTCCAGCGTGTTCTTTGGTGGCGGCACGCCCACTCTGCTGGGCCCCGACCCTTTGCTTCGAGTCCTCGAGCGCGCGACAGCGCTCTGGGGTGTGGCCCCAGGAGCTGAGGTGACCATCGAGGCGAACCCCGACAGCGTGAGCGAAGACGACCTCGCCCGTCTCGCGCGGGGTGGCGTGACCCGGGTGTCGGTCGGGGTTCAGTCCGTGGTGCCGAGCGTTCTTGCGACGCTGGATCGCACTCACACCCCAGAGCGCGTGCCACTCACCGTCGCGGCCGTTAAGAAAGCTGGCCTTGCGGTCTCCGTTGATCTCATTTTCGGGAGCCCCGGTGAAACCCTTGAGCAGTGGGCGACAACCGTCCAGGCTGCGATCGAGCTTGAGCCCGACCATATTTCTGCCTATTCGCTGATTGTGGAACCAGGCACCGCGCTAGCAAGGCGCATCCAGAAGGGTCAGCTGCCAGTGCCAGAGGATGACCTGCAGGCCGAGATGTATGTGCTTGCCGATGAGGCTTTCAGCCGGGCCGGCTATAGCTGGTATGAAATCAGCAACTGGGCGAAGTCCCCGGAGCGTGAATCGGTCCACAACCGGAGCTATTGGAGCAACGAGGACTGGTGGGGGATTGGGCCAGGGGCCCACTCCCACGTCGGCGGTGCGCGGTGGTGGAACGTCAAGCATCCGAGCGCCTATGCCAAGCGCTTAGACGAGGGGGTTTCTCCTGCTCACGCTAGGGAGGTGCTCCAGCCCGACGACCAAGCACTCGAGCGCGTCCTGCTGGGGCTCCGCCTTCGGGAAGGAATCCCGAAGGACTGGATTGAGCCCGCCAAAGGGCCTGTGATTGCTGATTTCATTGCCAGGGGTCTCGTCGACGGGCGCGAAGCGCTCGCCGGTCGCCTGGTGTTGACCAGGGAGGGTCGCCTTGTTGCTGACCACCTGGTTCGCGAACTCACCTGATGACGTGGTGGAGCTTCCCTCGCTACTATTAGCAATCGATGGGTAAGACTGCCAAATCAGGGTTCGGGGGTGACTAGACACGTGGTTTCAGAGCGCGCACTCGAAGTATTAAAAGTCATTGTTCAGGACTACATCGACTCGAAGGAGCCGGTGGCTTCCAAGGCAATCGCGGATCGTCACGGTTTTGGTGTTTCAGCTGCCACGATCCGCAATGACATGGCTCTCCTTGAAGAGGAAGAGCTGATTACCGCTCCTCACACCTCGGCAGGCCGAGTTCCTACCGACAAGGGATATCGGGTGTTTGTTGACCAGCTGGCTGGCGTGAAGCCACTCAGTGCGGCTCAGCGGCATGCGATTGAAGAGTTCTTGAGCCACTCAGCGGACCTCGATGACACGTTGGCCCGGACAGTTCGCTTACTATCTCAACTCACCAACCAGGTCGCCATCGTTCAGTATCCAAGCCTCAGTAGCGCCCGGGTTCGTCACGTTGAGTTGTTGCCACTTGGCTCCCACCGCCTCATGACAGTGTTGATCACCGATGGTGGTTCGGTGGATCAGAACATTGTCGAGTGCGCACACCCCATCGACGAAGTGGTGATCGCCGAACTGCGCGCACACGTCAACCAACTCTTGGCCACCGTTCCGGTGACGGCATTGGGTGAGAAGCTTGCCGCCCTGCCGGGGAGCGTCTCACCTGAGCGCGTGGAGCTTGCGACCTCAATCGCTGACGCTCTTGCCCACGCCATTGAGGGCCATCGGACCGACCGGCTGTTGATGGCGGGCGCGTCCAATTTGGTGCGCACCGAGCACGATTTCGCCCACAGTGTCTATCCGGTGCTTGAGGCGATTGAAGAGCAGGTCACGCTGTTGAAGCTCTTCACTGAGATGCAGCTTGACGCAACAGACGTTCAGGCGCGCATCGGTCGGGAAAACCAAGGGGCCCTCTCCGAGGCCGCGGTTTTGGCTTCCTCCTACCAGAGCGGACATCAACAAATGGCGACCCTCGGTGTTGTGGGCCCCACCAGAATGGACTACTCGAGCAACATGACGGCGGTGCGGGCAGTGGCGCGCTACCTCTCCCGTCTGCTGGGTGACGACAACCAGGAAAGAAACTAAGGCGTGAGCGTAGATCACTATCAAGTCCTAGGCGTGGCTAAGGACGCTAGCGCCGAAGACATCAAGAAGGCCTACCGCAAGCTTGCGCGCCAACTCCACCCCGATGTGAACGGGGACGAGGGCGCCGAGGACAAGTTCAAGCAAGTCACCCACGCCTATGAGGTACTTTCTGATCCGCAGCAGCGGGCCAACTATGACATGGGCGGTGGTCAAGGATTTGGCGGGTTTGGTCCCTTTGGAGACATTTTTGAAACCTTCTTTGGCGGCCAGCAGGGGTCGCGCGGTCCGAGGCCGCGCCAGGAGCGCGGGCAGGACGCGCTCGTGCGCGTCGATGTTGACCTCGTTGATGTGATTTTTGGTGTGACGCAGAGGCTTGAGCTCGACACAGCGGTGCTGTGTGAAACATGCCAGGGATCTTGTGCATCCCCAGGCACATCGCCCAGGACGTGTGACATTTGTGGGGGTAGCGGAAGCCTGCAGCGCACGGTCCGCTCGGTGCTGGGAAACATGGTGACCCAGAGCCCGTGTGGCAGCTGCCGTGGGTTTGGATCTGTCATTGACAGTCCGTGCCCCACGTGTGCTGGACAGGGTCGGGTGCGCGCCACCCGTTCGCTCTCCGTGGATATTCCAGGTGGTATCGAAACCGGCCAGCGCATCCACCTTCCCGGCCAAGGCGAAGTTGGCCACGGCGGCGGCCCCGCTGGTGATCTTTATCTAGAGTTCACGGTTCGAGGCGACAACATTTACTCCCGCTCGGGCGACGACATCATCGCCACGATCGAGCTCGACGTTGCCGATGCTGTCCTTGGCACGGAAGTGACTCTGCCGGCACTCGATGGCGATGTGACCGTCGTGATTAAGCCTGGCGTCCAAAGCGCTGATGTCATCACCGTGAAGGGCCGCGGTGTCACAAAACTTCGCGGTAACGGCCGAGGCGACCTGCGCTTTGGTATCCACGTGTTGACCCCCACCAAGCTTGGCTCGCAAGAGACCGAGCTGATGAAGAAGTTCAAGGCTCTTCGGAAAGCCGAGGGCCCTAGGCTCGCAGGCGCTCAGCAAGGCATGTTCCATAAGTTCCGTGACCGCCTGTTTGGTGGTTAGTCGGTGGCGCACCTCTACCTGAGCGCCACACCTGGTCCATGGGCAATCGGGGACACCCTCACCCTCACCGGTGATGAAGCCCACCATGCGGCGCGGGTTGGCAGGCTCGCTCTCGGCGAGACCACCGCAGTGGGCGACGGTAACGGAGCGATGGCTGCTACCACTGTCAGCGCTGTTTCTGGCTCCGAAGTCGTACTGAGGGTGACTTCGATTGACCACAAGGATCGGGCGATGCCTGAAATCTGGCTGGCCCAGGCATTAGCGAAAGGTGATCGGGACGAGCTTGCGATTCAGGCCTCCACAGAGCTTGGTATTGATCGGGTGATTCCCTACGAAGCGTCGCGGTCGATTTCCACCTGGAAGGGCGACAAAGTCGACAAGGGTGTTGCCCGCTGGACAAAGATCGTCACAGAAGCAACAAAACAGGCGCTTCGCGCCTTTATTCCTCAGGTCACTCCTCCCCACACAACCGCACAGCTCTGCGCTCTTGCTGGCGAGTGCCAGATGGTGGTTTTGGATCCACTGGCCACGGAGACCCTCTCCCAGTTTCGGCCAGCCGGGGATCAGCCGATTCTTCTGGTTGTGGGGCCCGAGGGGGGATTGGCTCCCGAGGAATTGAGCGCTCTGGAGAAATCCGGGGCCACAAGGCGCAAGCTGGGGGAGAGCGTGCTGCGCACCTCGAGTGCTGGACCGGCGGCACTTGCTGTTCTCAACGTGACGCTTGGCCGCTGGTGATAGCCCATGCGCCCGGGATTGACCCGGCCTACACTAAAGGCATGAGCTCTTCTGCGCCCTCGATTTTTTCCAAGATTGTGTCTCGCGAAATCCCCGCGGACATCGTGATGGAAAACGATCGCCTGATAGCCCTTCGGGATATTGCCCCGAAAGCACCCGTGCACCTTCTTGTTGTGCCCAAAACGCAGCAGTATGCCAACGTTGCTGAGCTGGCCGCCGACGACCCCCAGCTTCTTGCGGAACTTGTTGCCATGGCTCAGGAGCTTGCGAGCGAGCACGCGAATGGGGAATTTCGTCTGGTCTTCAACTCGGGCGAAACCGCTGGCCAAACGGTCTTTCACGTCCACGCCCATGTTCTGACCGGTGGACTTGATGAGGGTTCCCTTGCCGGCTAAAGCTCACTCACCGAGCGATTCGGTGTCGATCACTATCGACGTCGATGACGTGGCCATGATTCGTGTTCTTGGCGTTCACGATCGCGTTCTCCGCCAGGTTGAAACAGAGTGCCCCGGTGTTGTGGTCGTGGCAAGGGGCAACAGCATTACGGTCTCTGGATCCGAGGCTGAGGCGCAGAAGGCCCACGCGCTCATCAGCGATCTTGTGGCGTTAGCGCGAGCCGGTGTGGATCTGGGGGCGGCGGATGTGACGAGGGCGTCTCGCATCACAGCGCAGACGGGCAAAGGCGCAGCATCGTTTCTGAGCGAACCGATTCTCTCCTCCAAAGGCAAGACCATTCGGCCTAAGACGCTTGGCCAGAAGAACTACGTGGAGGCGATTGACTCCCACACCATCGTCTTTGGAATAGGCCCAGCTGGAACGGGCAAGACGTATTTGGCGATGGCGAAGGCTGTCCAGGCCCTCGAGCGCAAGGAAGTTGACCGCATCATTTTGACGAGACCTGCTGTGGAGGCGGGGGAGCGCCTGGGGTTCCTGCCTGGCACGCTGACCGACAAGATTGACCCCTATCTCAGGCCGCTCTTTGACGCGCTCCACGAAATGATGGACCCAGAGCTTGTCCCGAAATTGCTGGCATCGGGGACTGTTGAAGTGGCACCGCTGGCATACATGCGCGGACGCACGCTGAATTCGTCCTTCATCATTCTGGATGAAGCCCAGAACACTTCTCCGGAACAAATGAAGATGTTCCTCACCAGGCTTGGCTTTGGCTCCACCATGGTGATCACCGGTGATGTGACGCAGGTGGATCTGCCTGGCGGGGCTAGCGGCCTGAAGCTAGTCGGTGGCATCCTGGACGACATCGACGATATTCACTTCCACTACCTCTCCGCCGAGGACGTTGTGCGCCACTCGCTGGTGTCGGAAATTGTCGATGCCTATGCACGTTTTGATGCCAAAGGGGTGAAAAAAGGTGCCCGTTGAGCTCACTAACGAGTCGGGCGTCGAGGTCCCTGAAGAGCAGCTTCACGACGTCGTTGTGTTTGGCATGGCCCAGATGAGGGTGCACCCCGATGCTGAGCTCGCCATTGTCCTGGTTGATGAGGCCGCCATGGAGCAACTTCACCTGCAGTGGATGGGTGAACCAGGTCCGACCGATGTGCTGAGTTTTCCTATGGATGAGCTTCGGCCAGGCCGCGACGGTGAGACCTCAGCAGAGGGCATTCTTGGCGACATCGTGTTGTGTCCCACGGTCGCAGCGACGCAAGCCGAGACTGCTGGGCACTCGGTGATGGCCGAGCTCTCCATGCTGAGCATCCATGGCCTGTTGCACCTTCTTGGTTACGACCACGCGGAGCCAGACGAAGAAAAAGAAATGTTTGGTCTGCAGGCCGACATTTTGCGGAAGTACCAGGACCAGGTAGGCACTTAGCGCGTGAGTATTGCTTTCGTTGTCATTGCAGCAGTCTTGATCGCCCTCGGCGGCTTCACGATGGCTCTTCGCGCGAGCCTTGCGACTCTCTCGCGCAACGACTTGCTGGAAGAAGCCGAGAAGGTTCGCAAACCCCAAGCGCTTCACAAGATCGCCTCGGACATCGAAGCTCACATCACAGCCCTTCGGTTTGTGCGGGTTTTCCTTGAAACCATTGCAGCTGCGCTGATTACTCTCGCCCTTGTTATTTGGCTTCCCGAGTGGTG
Source organism: Pontimonas sp. (assembly GCA_021741945.1). Lineage (GTDB taxonomy): Bacteria > Actinomycetota > Actinomycetes > Actinomycetales > Microbacteriaceae > Pontimonas. Next base: position 3,891 of record JAIOWV010000031.1, on the reverse strand, counting down.
GCAGGTGCTCTTGGCGGCGACGGGAATCATGACCGCGGTCTCGTTTGTTGTGGTGGGGTCAAGCCCGAGGTCTGTCGGTGTGCGAAACGCGCGCTTCTTGGTGCGTTTCTTTGCCCGTTTTGTCCGACTCGTTCGTATCGCCCTTGGCCCCCTGGCTGAAGCGCTCATTGTGGTCGGAAACATTGTGACGCCCGGTAGCGCTGCCAAAGCGGGCATTACCAGTGAAGATCAGTTCCGCCACTGGGTTGATGAAGCCGCTGATCAGGACATGTTGGAAGAAGAAGATCGAGAACTGTTGCACTCGGTCTTCGAGTTCGGCGACACGATTGTTCGAGAAGTGATGGTGGCCCGCACCGGCATGATCACCCTCGACGCGGATGACACCGTGCACGATGCGATGGCGGTCTTCTTGGACAAAGGCGTTTCGCGCATCCCGGTGATTGGAAAAAACAGCGACGAAGTCATTGGTATTTGTTATCTGCGCGACGTTGCCCGGGTTCAGCATGAGAAACCCGCCCTTGCCAAGAAATCTCCGATCTCTAGCCTTGCCAAGCCACCGCTGTTTGTTCCCGAGAGCAAGAAGGCCGATGACGCGCTGCGTTTCCTCCAGCGCGAACAAAATCACCTGGCGATGGTCGTTGATGAATACGGTGGAATCGCGGGCCTCGTGACCATGGAAGACCTGATGGAAGAGCTTGTTGGCGAAATCTCTGACGAGTACGACGAAGAAGTCGTCGACATCCATGACCTTGGCTCCAACACCTATCGGGTGTCAGCCAAATACGCGGTGGCTGACCTTGCTGATCTCTACGACATCGACATCGAAGAAGATGATGTCGACACCGTTGGGGGTCTATTGACGAAGTATGTGGGGCGCCTACCGGTGCTTGGCTCACGCGCTGAAACGGATGACCTCATCTTGGTCGCAGAAAAGCTGGAGGGCAGGCCCAAGAGAGTCGCCTGGATTCACGTGTCGCCGACTGGCGCATGGCTGGAGCGCACTGCCCTGCGCGCGGAAATTGATCAGGCCATCACCGGAGAGATCAACCTTCCATGAGTGGCAAGGGGCCCTCACGCGCCGGGTTCGTCACGTTTGTCGGCCGCCCCAATGTTGGCAAATCAACACTGATGAACGCTCTGGTGGGGGAGAAGGTTGCCATCACCTCCTCGAAGCCGCAGACCACCCGTCACGCCATTCGGGGAATCGTCCACCGAGAGGATGGGCAGATTGTCATCGTTGATACCCCGGGGTTGCATCGTCCCCGCACTCTGTTGGGCCAGCGCTTGAATGACCTGGTCGCCCACACTCTCTCTGAAGTGGACGTAATCGCGCTCTGTGTTCCTGCCACAGACAAGGTCGGGCCAGGGGACCGCTACATCGTCGAGAGCCTTGAGCGTTATCCCAGGGCGACGAAGATTGCTGTGGTCACAAAGACCGATGCGGCGGACCCGACGGTGATTGCCGAGCGTTTGCTCGAAGTGAACGAGTTGGCCGATTGGGCAACCATCATCCCCGTCTCAGCGCTGGAGGGCGACCAACTCGAGTTGTTGATGGACCAGATTCATGCCCACTTGCCGGAATCGCCACCTCTCTATCCCGCCGATTCGAATACGGAACAAACCGACGAAGTTCGTATTCAAGAGTTGATCCGGGAGGCAACGCTGGAAGGGGTTGCTGATGAGCTACCGCACTCCATTGCTGTCACCATCGATGAAATGAACGAGCGCGAGGACGGGCTCCTCAACATTTTTGCCAATCTGTGGGTGGAGAGAGACAGCCAGAAGGGCATCATCATCGGCAAAGGTGGCCAAAAACTCAAAGACATTGGGCAGAGGGCACGGGCTGAAATCGAGGCCTTCTTAGGCCGGCGAGTTCACCTCGCCATTCAGGTGAAGGTCTCCAAGGAGTGGCAGCGCGACTCGAAGAAGATTGATCGCCTGGGTCTATAACGCTGGGACTTTGGTCCCTGGCGCATCAGGGGCCTTGGTGTTACCCTGACTTTGTGAGCACAGAGCTTCTCCTCCTTCCTAGCCGCGCCGGGGCCTCTTTCTAGGCCATCCCCCGTCGCGGCTCACCGGCGTCTTGGCCGACTCTCACACATAACGACGAAGCAGGGATAGCTCTCATGAAGAACAACCAGAAGCCATCGGCAATGCCGATTCACAAATATCGCCCCTACCGCGACACCTTGGGTATTGATTTGCCCGACCGCACGTGGCCTGACGCCCAGATTACGAAAGCACCGCGCTGGTGCGCGGTGGATTTGCGCGATGGAAACCAGGCACTGATCGATCCGATGAGCCCGGAGCGCAAGCGCATCATGTTCGAGATGCTGGTGCGCATGGGCTACAAGGAAATCGAGGTTGGTTTCCCCTCAGCGAGCCAAACCGATTTCGATTTCGTGCGCACGCTGATCGACGAGAACTTGATTCCAGACGACGTCACCATTCAGGTGTTGACTCAAGCACGCGAGCACCTGATCAAGCGCACTTACGAGTCTCTGGTCGGCGCAAAGCAGGCGATTGTTCACCTCTATAACTCGACCAGCACTCTGCAGCGCGAGGTCGTGTTCCGCACAGACAAGCAGGGCATTATCGACATCGCCCTCGAGGGCGCCAAGCTCTGTCGGTCCATGGAGTCGATGGTTCCAGGCACCGACATTTACTACGAGTATTCGCCAGAGAGTTACACGGGAACAGAGCTCGAGTTCGCACTCGAGGTGTGTAACAAGGTCTTGGATGTCTTGGCGCCAACCCCGGATCGCAAAGTCATCATTAACTTGCCAGCCACGGTGGAAATGGCAACACCGAATGTCTATGCGGATTCCATTGAGTGGATGTCGAGAAACCTGAACCACCGCGAGAACGTCATTCTCAGCCTGCACCCACACAACGACCGGGGAACAGCCATTGCTGCCGCAGAGCTTGGGTATATGGCCGGTGCCGATCGCATCGAGGGGTGCTTGTTCGGTAACGGTGAGCGAACCGGCAACGTCGACTTAGTCGCGTTGGGCTTGAACCTGTTCACCCAGGGCATTGACCCGCAGATTGATTTCAGTGACCTCGATGAGGTCAAGCGCACCGCTGAGTACTGCAACCAGCTCGCCGTCCACGAGCGCAGCCCCTGGGCTGGCGACCTTGTGTACACGGCCTTCAGTGGTTCTCACCAGGACGCCATCAAGAAGGGCTTTGAAGCGATGGAGGCGGATGCCGCTGCCCGCAATGTCGGCATCAACGATGTCCTGTGGGCAGTGCCATATCTGCCGATCGATCCGAAGGACGTCGGCCGCAGCTACGAAGCCGTTATTCGTGTGAACTCCCAGTCGGGCAAGGGAGGCGTCGCCTACCTGTTGAAGACTGACCACGCCCTTGATTTGCCAAGGAAGCTCCAGATTGAGTTCTCGCAGGTCGTCCAGGCAAAGACCGACGCTGAGGGTGGCGAAGTCACCAGCGATGAAATCTGGGCAATCTTCCAAGACGAGTATTTGCCCTCGGCTGATGTCTCAGCCAAGTGGGGCCACTACGAGCTCTTCTCCACCAGAACAGCCAGTGACATGGATGGCACGGTAGCGCTGGATGTGAAGATGCGCACCGGAGAAGACACCCAAGAGGCCTCAGCAGAGGGTAATGGCCCGATTGCTGCCTTCTTGAACATTCTCTCCGGCCACGGAGTTGCGGTGAGACTTTTCGACTATGTCGAGCACGCGCTGAGTGCCAGTGGCGACGCTCTTGCTGCTGCGTATGTGGAGCTGGAAGTCAATGGCCGCACCCTCTGGGGTGTCGGCATCGACGCCGATATCTCCACGGCGTCGTTGAAGGCCATCGTTTCCGCGGTGAATCGGGCATTGCGGTTTGAAACACCAGTAACGTCGCTCGTGGGGGCACGGTAGC
>JAIOWV010000030.1 GCA_021741945.1 Pontimonas sp. | reverse complement strand
GCTGGTGTTGAGCCCTTGATTGCGCCCTTAGCGACGGCTTACGTGCTCATCACCGTGATCATCGGACCCTTGATTGCCAGGCTTCCCGACACCCCAGCTTTCAAAAAGTGGCTGTCCCGACACGCATAAGAATCCGACTTACATACCCCCAGGGGTATTTGCTATACTTGCCCTGTAATCATTACCCCGGAAAGGTTTCGTTGTGAAAAAGCTCCTCACCGCACTTGCCCTAATCTTTGGCATCACCGTCGGCGTCAGCGCCTGTGCCCCTGCCGCCGAGCCCGTAGGCCTCGAAGCCGGCACGATCGTCATCGATGTGCGCACTCCCGGTGAGTACGCCTCTGGCCACCTGGACGGAGCGCTCAACATTGATGTGCAGTCCCCCGACTTTGCTGCTCAGGTCAGCCAACTGGACCCGAACGCCACCTACTTCATTTACTGCCGCTCGGGTAACCGCTCCGGCCAGGCCATCGCCCAGATGGCCAACATGGGCTTTAGCGATATGACCAACGGTGGCAGCGTCGAGCAGGCCACCAACTACAGCGGCATCCCGGTAGTCACCAACTAGAGTGCGCGTGCCTCGCTAGCGGGAACCCCGCTAGCGAGCATGTCCCGCACCATCGGGATTACTTCTGTCCCATACATCTGGATGCTCTCCATGAGCACCTCGTGGGGCATAGGCCCGGTCGAGTACTTGAGGTCAAACCGCTGAATTCCCAGCGCTGAGACAGTGCGAGCAATTTTGGTCGCCACGGTCTCCGGCGATCCCACGAATAGTGCGCCGTGGTGCACCTCGTTGAGATAGTGGTCCTTCGTCGTGGGAGCCCATCCTCGCTCACGCCCAATTCGGCCGAACATGGCTTCGTAGTGTGGCCACATCTCTTCAATGGCCTGCTCGTCTGTCCGGGCAATGTGCCCCGGTGAGTGCACGCCGATCGGTTGCGATGGTTTGCCCAGCTGCTCGAGTGCTCGGTGATACAGGTCGACGTAGGGGCCAAAACGCTCTGGGGCGCCACCAATAATGGCGAGCATCAGCGGGAAGCCATAACCAGCCGCTCGGACCACAGATTCAGGGCTTCCGCCAACGCCCACCCAGGTTCGGATGTTGCCGGAGTGGGACTTGGGGTATACCTCTTGATCCACAAGGGGCTTTCTCGTGCTGCCAGACCAGGTGACCGGGCCTTCTTTGAGCAGTTCAGCAAAAAGGTTGAGCTTCTCCTCGAAGAGGACCTGGTAGTCACCGAGCTCATAACCGAAAAGAGGGAACGATTCCGTGAACGAGCCCCTGCCCATGATGATCTCTGCGCGACCGTGGGAAAGCGCGTCAAGAGTCGCAAATCGCTGGAAGACCCTGATGGGATCGTCTGAGCTCAACACCGTGACCCCGGAGCTCAGAATGATGCGGTTGGTCTTCACCGCAATTCCTGCGAGGACCGTTTCCGGTGTGGAAATGGCAAAGTCATCGCGGTGATGCTCACCAAGAGTTATCGCGTCGACTCCCACCTCATCGGCAAGAACAGCTTCGTCAACAACGTTGCGGATGACCTCGGCGTAGGGAAGCGGAACACCCCGCCCGTCATGGGTGACATCACCGAAGGTGTCGAGGCCTAGTTTCACAGACTCCATGGGACCCTCTCCTCAGACACGTTGCGCGTTACATCAGGAACCACAGTGTATTGGAGGCCCTAGGGCTGCAACCTGGTAACGCTCCAACCTTCGGACTCACGCGTAAAGCTCACACGGTCATGGAGGCGGGACGTCCGACCAGCCCAGAACTCAATTCGTTCTGGTTCTATGACAAATCCACCCCAAGATTCAGGCCGAGGAATCTCCGGATTGTCAGCGAACCGCTGTTCCATCTCCTTGACACGGGCTTCCAGAGCTTCCCTAGAGGCGATGGGCTTGGATTGTTCACTCGACCACGCGCCAATTTGTGAACCGCGAGGCCTGGTCGCAAAATACGCATCGGACACTTCCGCTTCCACTGGGCTTGCATGCCCATAGATAAGAATCTGACGGTGTTGGGCATACCAAGGGAACACGACCGAAACTTCGGGGTGAGCCAGTAAGGCCAGCCCTTTCCTCGACCCGTAGTCGGTATAGAAATACAGGCCGTGCTCGTCAATTCCCCGCAGCAGAACGGTGCGCGACGAAGGGGCGCCGTCGGGATCGATCGTTGAGAGCACCATGGCGTTTGGCTCATAGATGCCAGCGGCATCAGCCTCTGCGACCCATATCGCCAACTGCTCGATCGGGTCCGAGGACAATGAGCCCTCTTCGAGGGCAATGGACCCATAGTCCTTGCGCTTAGACAGCGCTTCGGGGGTGGAATCAGTCATGTTCTACCCCCACTGCTTATTGGTGGACCTGAGGGGACTCGAACCCCTGACCCCCTGCATGCCATGCAGGTGCGCTACCAGCTGCGCCACAGGCCCGTTTTGCAAGCGAGAGCCAGCTTACTACAGCCCAGTGGATGCCTTCGCGCCAGCATCATCACCCTCAGCACTAGGCAGGGACACAACGGGGCAATCACGCCACAGGCGCTCCAACTGGTAGTAGAGGCGCTCTTCCTCGTGGAAAATGTGCACGATGATGTCGCCAAAATCCAGAAGGATCCAGCGCCCATCGCTGCGACCTTCTTGACGCAGTTTGCGCACGCCCTTCTCGCCGAGCGATTCCTCGATCTCGTCAGCAATCGACATTGCCATGCGCTCGTTTCTGGCACTGCAGATCAGAAAAATGTCCGCCAAAGGCATCTGTTCGGAAACATCCAGCGCGACAAGATCGGTCGCCAGTTTGTTCAGGGCCGCGTGCGCTGCTGTCTCAACGGCTGATAGGGCGCTTGTGCTCGCCGTCATCTCTGGCACGTCATTGCCATTTAGCCCAGCACATCCGTCATCACTGCCAAAATCAACAACGCCACGGCCGCCAAACCCAAAACCGCGGCACCGAGGGATGTGACGACAGCCGCAGTTCCCCAGCGCGCGCGACGGACCATGACAATGTCCGAGTCGTCGCCTTTGCCAGACACGGCTTGCGAGGCACGCATCGGCTTAGCGCTCATTGCGATTGCGCCGGTGACATAAGCATCCATGACCTCATCGTCATCGCGGTCCTCGACCAGTGCAGGCAGAGACCCAATCTCGGAGAGAGTTTGAGGCAAACGAATCTGACCGGTGACCACCACCTCACCGGTGTCACCCAGTGGACCCGCGATGTCAATCGTGGGGGTTTCCGGGATGATGAGCGAGCTCGTTGTGGTTGCCATCTGGCCGACGGTCCGTGAGGGGGAAATCACCGGGACTGCGTCGCTAAACGGTGTCACAGTGGTGGTCCCTGTCGTGACGGGCACACTCACCGGCGCACCAAACACCGGAGGAAGCGGCACCACCGGTGGCGTGGGAGCGGGGGTTGTGACGAGGGCCTCTGTCGGAGCCGCTACCGGAGGGTCGGACTCGCGCTCATGATCAGCTGGAGCCCCGCCTTGTTGGAGCAACCGAAGCTCACGGCGGGAGGGAAGGGGTGTTGATGGCGCGGGGGGTTCGACGAACCCCACCTGCGGTGCTTCGGCAGCCGACGTTTGGATTGGTTCGGGGGTCGGGGGCACGATGCCCTGTGCCTCTAGTGCCCGGCGCTCACGCCTGGTCATCGGTTGCTCGATTGGCTGGTTGCTCACTTCTCACCCCGATATAGACGATGTTTGGCAATGTACTGGACTACGCCATCTGGCACCAAGTACCACACCGGGTGCCCGGCCTTCACGCGCGTCCGGCAATCAGTAGAGGAAATTGCGAGTGCTGGAACTTCCATTACCGTCACACCATCCGCTGGGAGCCCGGCGGTGGAGAGCTCGTGGCCAGGCCTCGAGACGCCAACGAAGTGGGCTTTGGAGATGAGATTGTCAGCGTCCTTCCACGACAAGAACGTCTGGAGCGCGTCAGCGCCAGTGATGAAGAAAAGGTCGGCGTCGGGAAATTCGGCGCGGATGTCATCGAGAGTGTCGGCTGTGTAGGTGATGCCGGGGCGGTCAATATCCACTCGGCTGACACGAAACCGGGGATTCGACGCAGTTGCAATAACGGTCATCAGATAGCGGTGCTCACCGGGGGACACTACTGGTTTGTCGGCAGGCTGGCCGGTAGGAACAAAGATCACTTCATCGAGCTCGAGCGCGACCTGCGCTTCGCTGGCCGCCACCAAGTGGCCGTGGTGAATAGGGTCGAACGTGCCACCCATAATCCCTATACGGGGGCGACGTGGGGCACTCATCGTGTCTTAGTGGTGACCAGCGTGAGAGTGGTCGGTTCCGCCTGATTTGTGACGGTGACGATTGGCAACGTTGCGGTAGCTGTAGGTCACCATTGCAAGGGCAAAGAATCCCACAATAAAGATGACGCCATAGGCCCAGGTCGGCATGGGAAGCTCATTAACGATTTCGCCTGAGGCGACAACAACATCGTGAACGATCACAGGGGCAATCCTTTCCAGTGGCAACTAAGGCCTAATCTACCGGCTCTGGGCTGTGAGTGCCCACCTACGCGCGGACTTGGCCCGAACCCCGCACGAGCCACTTGGTGCTGGTGAGCTCGGGAAGCCCCATTGGCCCTCTGGCGTGCAACTTCTGGGTCGAGATTCCCACCTCAGCACCAAAACCAAACTCGCCCCCATCGGTAAACCGCGTAGAGGCGTTAGCCATCACCACAGCGGCATCGACCTCTGCGAGGAATCGATCGGCGTTGCCCATGTCATTCGTCAGAATCGATTCCGTGTGCTGGGTGGAATAGGTAGCAATGTGCTCGAGGGCCTCGTCGAGAGAATCAACGACCTTGATGGCAAGCTCAAGGGCCAGATACTCCGCAGCCCAGTCCGCCTCCGTGGCCTCACTGGCCTCTGGAACCAGGGCCCGGGTCACCTCGCAGCCATGGAGCACGACCGAGTGGTTCAGGAGGGCTTGGGCCACAGCCGGAAGGAAGCGATCCGCGATACTGCGGTGAACGAGCAGGGTTTCCAGCGAGTTACACACACTGGGACGTTGAACCTTGGCGTTGACGACGATGTCGACCGCGTTATCAAGATCCGCACTCTCATCGACAAAGATGTGGACCACACCAGAACCTGTTTCAATCACCGGAACCTGTGACTGTGTGACGACCGCCTCGATGAGTGCTGCTGAACCCCGGGGAATCAGAACGTCGATGAGTCCCCGTGCTCTCATCATCGCTTCCGCTCCCTCGCGACCCACGTCGTCAACACTCGCAATTGCGGCACCGGGCAGACCAACACTCTCCAGGGCCTGATTCATCATCGCCACGATGACGATGTTGGTGGATTCCGCGGCCGAGCCGCCGCGCAACACAACAGCGTTGCCACTTTTCAGCGCCAAGGCGGTGATATCCACGGTCACGTTGGGCCTGGCTTCATAAATTGCTCCCACAACACCAAAAGGCACCCGGACCTGGGCCACCTGGAGGCCATTGGGCAGTGTCATTCCGCGCAACACATCACCGATGGGGTCTGGCAAGGCGCGAATAGCGCCCACCGCATCAACAAGCCCCTGAATTCGCTCCGGGGTTAGGCGCAAACGATCCTGGAGGCCTTGGCTCATGCCCTCCGCCTCGCCACGGCGAAGATCCTCCGTGTTGGCCGCAATGATTTCATCGGTCTTTGCCGCAAGGCCGGCCTGGATTGCCTCTAGTGCCTTGTCCCTGGTTTCAGCGGATGCGCTCTGGAGCACACGAGCGGCGGCCTTCGTGGCACGTAGCCGGGGCTCGAGCAGGAGAGAAGTTTCGGTGGATTCAGACACGGCTCTAGTGTAGGTCGGCTGCTTCGAACCAGGTGCCGGTCACTTCGCCGGCAACAACGCGGGCGAGCGACTCGGTGGCGGCAAGAACTGCAGGAATACCCGCGGCGGTCGCCATTTTCGCAGCGCTCACTTTGGTCACAGCGCCCCCGGTTCCCACACTGTTGACGAGCGCTGCGCCCAGTTCAATCTGTTCCAAATCCATGCCGAAGGGCACAACCTCAATCTTGGTCGCCCCTGGCTCACTGGGAGGCTTCGTATAGAGGCCATCAACATCGCTGAGGAGAACCAGTAGGTCCGCGGACACGAGCTCGGCCACCATGGCAGCCAAGCGATCGTTGTCGCCGAAACGAATCTCTTGAGTTGCGACAGTGTCGTTCTCATTCACAATCGGGATAATTCCAAGCCCTAAGAGGCGCTCCATGGTGCGCAGAGCGTTGGTGCGGTGGGTGTCGTTTTCCATGTCGCCAACGGTCAGGAGCACCTGACCCGTAATCATCGAATACTTCTCAAAGAGCCCCTGGTATCGCGCCATCAGGAGCGCCTGGCCCACTGCCGCAGCTGCCTGCTGTGTTGCTAGGTCTTGGGGACGATCGCTGAGCTGAAGAAATGGTGCGCCAATGGCGATAGCTCCAGAGGACACCAAGACAACCTCGCGGCCCTCGGAGCGCCACGTCGCCAGCGCGTCAACGAGCCCGGTGATTTGGTGCTCGCGCTCACCACTAATCGACGATGAGCCCACCTTCACCACGATGCGCTTAGCCTGAGCCACCGTCTTACTCATCGTCATCAGAGAACATTCCTGCCTGTCGTTCATCATCAAGTTCAGCTCGGGCCCGTGCTTTGGCGTCCATCCGCTCGTGATAGGTCGCCTTGCGCTTTGCCCTGGTGGGGCGCCCCTCTTCGAGAAGACGGGGGTCCGTCCCACGTGGAGCCGCCATCAATTCTGCAGCACTCGAGAGCGTCGGCTCCCAATCAAAGACTTGACCTTGGCCCGGCCCAATGATGACAGGCGCTCCAGGGGTCGCGCCAGCCTTGAACAGTGCCTCATCGATACCAATTTTCATCAGGCGGTCAGCTAAGAACCCAACGGCTTCGTCGTTGGTGAAGTCAGTCTGTTCAACCCAGCGCTCTGGCTTCTCACCGATGATGCGATAGAGGTTCCCCTCGCTGGTGCCCTCCATCACCACAACAAACGGTGCTTCATTGACGGCCTTCGGCCGCACCACGATGCGGGTGGGTGTTTCTGCTTCCTTCGCCAAACGGGCGCGGTGCTCTTTCACGAGGTCGCCCAGTGCGTAAAGGAAAGGCTCCAGGCCAGCCTTACTGACCGTACTAATCGGGAACACTCGGAGCCCACGGGCCTCAAAGTCCGGGGTCACCATCGCCGCAAGATCCTGGGCGTCGGGGACGTCCACCTTGTTGAGCACCACCAAAGCTGGGCGATCCTGCAGAGGAACCTTGTCAGCTTCTAGTGGATAGTTCGAGAGCTCAACCAGGATCTGGTCCAAATCCCCCAGAGGATCGCGGTCTGGCTCCAGAGTCGCGCAGTCGATCACGTGAACGAGGACAGTGCAGCGCTCCACGTGACGGAGGAACTCAAGGCCCAGGCCCTTACCGATGCTGGCGCCAGGAATTAGGCCCGGCACATCCGCCATGGTGAAGCGGACGCCACCGGCGTCCACCACCCCCAAGTTTGGGTGCAGCGTGGTGAAGGGGTAATCAGCAATCTTTGGGGTCGCAGCGGAGACCGCCGCAATGAGGCTTGATTTGCCGGCGCTCGGGAACCCCACAAGCGCCACATCGGCGACAATCTTGAGCTCCAGCTGAATATCACCCTCAAAGCCATGGGTTCCGAGCAACGCAAAACCGGGAGCCTTGCGCGCGGTGGAGGCGAGAGCCTCATTCCCTAATCCCCCACGGCCACCTGGTGCAACGCAGAGCGTCATCCCAGGGCGATCAAGGTCGACAAGAAAATTGCCCTGCGCATCCTTGACTACAGTCCCCACGGGAACAGGAAGCGTCACATCCTCGCCACTCTTGCCGTGACGTGAATCGCCCATGCCAGGAGATCCGTTGGTGCTCGTGCGGTGGGGGCGGTGGTGATAATCCAAGAGAGTGGTGACCTGGGGGTCAGCAACGAGGATGATGTCACCGCCGTGCCCACCATTACCGCCGTCTGGACCACCGAGTGGCTTGAACTTCTCGCGGCGCACAGACACGCAGCCGTGTCCGCCGTGGCCGGCGCGAAGGTGAACAACAACATCGTCGACGAATGTCGTCATGGTCGTCCTCCTTCGTCAATCAGATTGTGATGGTGGCAAAAAAGCGGAAAGGGCGAGCCGCAGCTCGCCCCCGTCCTGCATAAAACCTAAATTCTAGGAAGTGGCCTCGACTACCGCGATAACCTTGCGGCCACCTTTGGTGCCGAACTTCACTTCGCCGGCTGCCAGAGCAAACAGTGTGTCGTCGTTACCACGACCCACGTTGTCTCCGGGGTGGAAGTGAGTGCCACGCTGGCGAATCAAGATTTCGCCGGCTTTTACAATCTGGCCGCCGAAGCGCTTGACGCCTAGGTACTGGGGGTTGGAGTCGCGACCGTTCCTGGTCGACGATGCGCCCTTCTTATGTGCCATGTCCTCGTCCCTTACTTCTTGGTAATTCCGGTGATCTTGAGCTTGGTGAGTTCAGAACGGAAGCCCTGGCGCTTCTTGTAGCCAGTCTTGTTCTTGTACTTCTGGATGACGATCTTCGGGCCACGCAGGTCCTGAAGAACCTCAGCGGTGACGGTGATCTTGTCGAGTTCCTTCTTGTCGTGGGTCACGCTCGCGCCATCCACATACAGGACAGGTGCGAGGGTCACGGAGTTCTTGGCGTCGGCAGAAATGCGGTCGACCGTAATGATCGAACCAACCTCTACCTTTTCTTGACGCCCGCCAGCGCGCACAACTGCATAGACCACGATGAAACCTGCCTTGTTACTGATATCGATGATGGTGCGGAAGGAAACCCTGAAAAAAGTGCACCAGCGCTCCAGAATAGACCATTGGCCCCTCCCCGGCAACTACGCCTTGTTACCAGGTGAAGGTGTAGCCAGGAATCTCGGCGAAGATCGCCTGGGCTCGGGTGTCATAGATCACCAACGACGTATCGCGGCGAATAATCTCGGGGCTAAGGCCAGCAAATCCGGTGAGACTGGGGGCAGGATTCACTTCAGCAACCAGGTATTGACCATTCGGTGAGAGACCAATCACACCGATACTCTGCGGTGCTTGCAGGCTGCCGATGAGTTTCTGGTGAAGAGTGTCCGAGGTTTCCTCTGTCACCACCGTGTAGGGCGCACTATCAGCAACACCCGGCACCACCACGCGCTGGAACGCGGTGCCATCGGGGCCAAGAGCCGTGAATTCGTGGAACACGGGGAAGCCCTCGAGAGTGCCAGCGGGGATGCGGTTCTCCGAGCCGTCAGCCAAGCTTCGGGCCAGCGTGCCGAGTGAATCCACATACACAGCGGACTCACCCAAGGCGTCGAAACCCCATAATTCAGCCGCTGTGCCCAGTGGCACCACGATCCCGGTCAACGGATCAAAGCGGACAAGGCTTTGGTTTCGAAGCCACACAACGATGTTTCCCGACACATCGGAAACCGCGACCTTCGTGACACCCAGTGGGTTGCCATCAGCGCCCTCGACAACCTCGGGGGTCCGGGCGCCCAACGTGTCGAGAAGCGCTAGGGATCGAAAAGTTCCCGCGCGGCCTCGAAGCTCGGCGTCCACAGTGAGGACCAGCGTCGTGCCCCAGGCAGAGCGGGCAATCCCAGCAAGCGTGATCCCTGGGGTGTCAGGTATGCGATCAACCGCGCCCGAGCTTGGTTCCACCAGCTCGAGAAAGGTCTCCCCCTCAACACTGCGCAACACCGCATAGACAACCCCCACCCGGGCGAAGCTCTGAATCCCTGGTGCCTGATAGACCACCTCAGGGGAGGAACCATCCAGCACTAGGCGCACCAGTTCATCTTGTTCACCGGCAGAGCGTAGAAACAGCAGTTCTTCGGCAGGCGTCTGGAAGCTCGTCTCCCAAGTCCCACTGGCGCCAAACCCCCTGGGCACCACAGAGCTCACGCTGACGCGGTAGGTGGTCGCGGCGAGGAGGGGCTGGTCGAAGACCACCCGGACATCAAGATCTGTGGTTTCCACGCTAAATGATGTCTCCGGGGTGATGGTGACTTGCGCCTTCGATACTTCGGTAACAGCGCGATCACTGCGCAAAGCCAAGACCACCCCAGAGGCCTGGATGGCGGTTGCCTCATCGATTGTGGCACTGCGAAGACGCGGACCTTCAGTGAGAGTCCCCACCACGGCCGCAATCGCAATCAAGGAAGTCACGAGGACAACAGCCAGAAGCCCGGTTCGGTACTGCTTGCCAGAGGAGGGAGCCCCCGGGTCAGAAAAGGTAAGGCTCATTGGGCACCTCCTCGTCCGTGATTGAGAGAGGAACAATCACTACCGGAGCGCTGCTCACGCCAGAGGGGGCGGGCTGGAACCCGCCCTCGATGCGAACCCAGCTATCAACCGCGACCTCGTCCTGCCATCCCGGCATATAGACCGGAATGCTGACCGGCTGCGCGTCGACCGCGCAGCATGTCACCACAAAGCGAGTGAGCAAAAAGACATCCGGCGAGCCCTCACTGCTCGTCACAATCCCCACCGTGTTCACGGGCTTGCCCCGGTAATAGGAGGGGTTCTGGTTCTGCGAGAGCAAACTTGCCCAGTCGCGAACGGTGAGCGTCTCATAGATTTCAAGCCCCGCCCCGCCATCGAGACCCTCGGGCGTTCCCAAAGCCTCAACGGCGTTGGACGATCGATTATCGGCAGTCGCGCTGCTGAGCGTTGCCGGAGGCAAGACCAAAACCGCTGCAACGACAGCCACCACAAAACCCAAGGACGCAGTCTCGCCGCGGGCAAGGCGGCGCTGACGAGGACCGCGGCGGCCCTCGGAGTGGCTGTGGTCGTGATCGTGATCGCCAGCGCGCTTCGTCACCACAGCTATGACCAGCAACACGATTGCGATGGAGGCCATCGCAATCGTGAACAGGTTGTAGCGGGGGTGGATATAGAAACCAAGCCGACCCTCAGCGCCCAACCACAGCGAGACCACAGCCAACACGGCGATCGCGACTACTCCGCGCCACTCCAAGAACCTACGCCACACTGTTCATCACCGTCCCGAGAGCCAGTGCCGAGAGTGCAACGACGCCGGCGATAGTCCCGATAGTTCGGGTTGTGTAGGTCGTGCGCAGCAGGGCGACCATCTTGATATCAATCAGCGGGCCAAAGACCAAGAAGGCGACAATCGACCCCGGCAAAAAAGTCTGGGCAAAAGGCAAAATGAAAAACGCGTCCACGTTGGCACAGACCGAAATAACAAACGCCAGCGCCAGCATGGCCACGACGCTGATGATGGGGTCTGTGCCGAGCGCCACCAAAACATCGCGGGAGACCCCCACCTGCAGGGAACCAGCGATGAAGGCACCCACCATCAGAGCGGGCATCAAAGTGGTGGACTCGGACACAAACAGCGACCCCACCCGCGACAAGCGCGTCTGGGTCCCAGCAGTCGAGGGCATCTTGCACTCCTTCGCAAAACGCGTAGTCAGGAGCGTCTCTGGAGCCGGGTGCAGGGAGAGTAGCCAGCCCACCATGTTGGCAATAGCGAAACCTGCGGCAAGCCTTGCCACCAGGATGCCATCGTCAAACCCAAAGGCCTGGTGAGTCGTGATGATGGTGATGGGGTTCACAATTGGTGCGGCCAACAAGAACGTGACGGAGTCCCCGACGCTGTAGCCGCGCCCCATGAGACCTCTGGCGAGCGGAACATTCCCGCATTCACACACCGGCAAAAACATGCCAAAGAGCGACACAATGGCTCGCCTGGCAAAGGGGTTCTTCGGAAGCCAGCTCACCAGCCATGAGGTGGGGACAAAGACTTGGACAAGAATTGACAAACTGATGCCCAACACGATGAAGGGCAAAGACTCAATCAGCAGACTGATGCTGAGGGTAAAGACGTCCTGAAGTTGTCCACCGAGGGGCTGCAGATTCTCGTTAGTCCAGACGCGAAAGGCAATGACAGCGACCAGTGTCGCCAGCACCGCCAGTGGCGCCCGCAGTCTCATGACTAGAGGCTACCGAGGCTCACCAGAGTGGGAGCTTCACACATCCTGACTGGTTGCCCGACGTCGGCGTTTGGACTTCCCGGGAGCGGGAGGCTCCGGCAGTGCGGCCAACACGGTATCGAGAATCTTGGGGACCTCAGCGGTGTCGACCGAGCCTGCGCGTGAGCGCCGTGGCTTCTTCGCTGCAGGTGCATCGTCTTCGGCTGGCTTGGCGCCCACTCCCACGGTGCTCTTAGCAATCTGCGCAATCGCCTGACGTGCGTCGTCGGTGATCTGGTGGGTCACTCCCGCAGGCGCCGATGGACCAGACGACTTCTTCTTGCGTGAGGTCGGCGCCTCGCTCGAGCGAGAGCGAGAAACGGGCTCGTGGTGAACGATCAGACCACGGCCTTGGCACACATCGCAGGTGTCGCTGAACGTCTCGAGCAATCCAAGACCAAGCTTCTTCCTCGTCATCTGGACAAGCCCGAGGCTTGTCACCTCGGCGACCTGGTGCTTGGTGCGGTCGCGGCTGAGGCATTCCATCAGGCGCTGCAGGACCATGTCCCGGTTGGACTCAAGAACCATGTCGATGAAGTCAACGACGATGATTCCACCAATGTCCCGCAGTCGAAGCTGGCGAACAATTTCTTCGGCAGCCTCGAGGTTGTTCTTGGTGACCGTCTCTTCGAGGTTTCCGCCTGAGCCGACGAACTTGCCGGTGTTGACATCAACAACGGTCATGGCTTCGGTGCGATCGATAACAAGAGACCCACCGCTTGGCAACCACACCTTGCGATCCAAGGCCTTCGCGATTCCCTCGTTCACCCGGTACTCAAC
>JAIOWV010000029.1 GCA_021741945.1 Pontimonas sp. | reverse complement strand
CCGATCGGTTGGGCATGCCGGAGGCGGAGCCTAATGCTTTACTCATGGACTGCATTCCGGCCGGGCCCACGCCCGATATGCCCCCTGCGTTTGAGCCCTTCTATGGCTCGATCACGGATGAGCAAATCGTCGCCGGTGAAGCGCAGATGGCGGATGCGACCGCTGAGTGGTTGGCACCCTCGCGGGAAGACCGACACGATCTCTTGATTACCCACAACTTTGTCATCGCGTGGTTCGTGCGCGAGGTGTTTGGTGCCAGCGCTTGGCGCTGGCTAGGCATCAATCAGGCTAACTGCGGGCTCACCATCATTCGCGCGCGGACCGCGAAGCCCGCAGTTTTGCTCACCCACAACGACTTGGGCCATTTGCCACTTGAGCTGCGCACCGGCTTGCCTGAAGAGCAACCTGTTTAGTCCCCGCCCACGCTTCGGTGGTCCTGCCTAGACTGGGGGAGTGAATTTCGATCAAGCCAGGTCCCGCGCAGAGGAGCTTACTGCGGCGATTCTTGATCTTCAGGAAGCCTACTACCGCAGGGATTCGCTGTTAGTTTCAGACGCTGAGTATGACGAGCTCATGCGAGAACTTGAGGCCATTGAGCGGGAGTATCCAGAGCTTCAGGGCGCAGATTCCCCAACCCAAGCGGTGGGGTTTGGTCGGGGGGAGCTCTTCTCTCCTGTTGTGCACGCGCAGCGGATGTTTAGCCTTGACAATGTCTTCGACGATGACGAAATGGCGCTGTGGGTGTCGAAAATTACAGCCTCACACCCTCAGGCGCAGTTCTTGTGCGAGCTCAAGATTGATGGGCTTGCGCTGAACCTTCGCTACCAGCAGGGCAGGCTTGTCTCCGCAGCGACCCGTGGTGATGGCGTGACTGGTGAAGATGTGACTGACAACGCGCTCTTGGTGCCGGGTATTCCTAGGGTTCTGGAGGGGACGGGTCATCCGGATCTCGTCGAGATTCGTGGTGAAGTCTTTTTTCCGATTGAGGCTTTCGAGGCGTTGAACGCCCGTCAGGCGGCCGCGGGCGAGAAGGTTTTTGCCAATCCTCGTAACGCGGCATCCGGGACGCTTCGGCAGAAGAGCGAGGGGAAGAAAGATGCCCAGCTTGGCCTTATGCACGAGCGTCTCGCTGGCCTCTCCATGATTGTTCACGGCATTGGCGCCTGGGATGATCCGCCGGTTGCAACCCAGAGCGGGATCTATCAGTTGCTGGAAAATTGGGGGATGCCTGTTTCCACGGCGGTCACGGTCGTTGACTCGCACGCTGGGGTTCACGACTTCATTTCGCACTACGCCGCCCATCGACACAGCGTGGCGCACGAGATTGATGGCGTAGTGGTGAAGGTCGACCAGTTCGCCTTCCAAAAGGAACTCGGTGCTACCTCTCGGGCGCCGCGCTGGGCAATTGCCTATAAGTACCCACCAGAACAGGTCACGACAAAGCTTCTTGACATCGTGGTCAGTGTCGGTCGCACCGGGCGTGCTACTCCGTACGCGGTTCTCGAGCCGGTGAGGGTGGCGGGAAGCGAGGTTGAGCGCGCCACGCTCCACAACCAGGACGTGGTGAAGGCCAAGGCGGTCTTGATTGGTGACACGGTCGTCATCCGAAAAGCCGGCGATGTGATCCCAGAGATCCTCGGTCCTGTCGTTGAGGCCCGTGATGGCAGCGAGCGAGAGTTTGTGATGCCCACAGCCTGTCCAGACTGCGGGGCACCCTTGGCTGCTGCCAAGGCGGGCGATATTGACCTTCGTTGCCCCAATGCCAATGACTGCCCGGCTCAAGTGCGAGGACGGGTCGAACATATTGGCAGCAGAGGCGGTCTCGACATCGAGGGCCTGGGGGAAGTGAGCGCTTTTGCGCTCACTCAACCCCTCGAGCCCGCCATCGCTCCGCTTCGCACGGAAGCGCGGTTGTTTGAATTGACGGTGGAGGAGCTCTTCCCGATCGTTGTCGACGTCCGGGATCCTGACACTGGTCAACCCAAGCGCGACCCCGTGACCCACGAACCAGTTCGGCAGATGCCCTTTAGGCGCAAGAGACAGAAAAGTGACCCCGCGTATGACCCGCACTCTTCTGTGTTTGGGGGTGACGAGGAATGGGTGCCCTCCAAGGCGGCCTTCGAACTTATTGAGCAGCTGGAAAAGGCGAAAGCCCAGCCGCTCTGGCGGTTTCTAGTCAGCCTCAACATCCGTCATGTCGGTCCGGTGGCAGCGCGTTCGCTCGCATCCCACTTCGGTTCCCTGGACGCGATTGACAAGGCGACACTGGACGAACTGTCCCAGGTGGACGGCGTGGGGGAGACCATTGCGGAATCGATTGTCGAGTGGCTTCGAGTCGACTGGCACCGCGAGATTATCGACCGGTGGCGCGCGGCAGGAATTTCTTTTGCGGATGCGCCCGCACCGGCCTCATCCAGCGAGGGGCCCTTGGTGGGCGCGATTGTGGTGGTCACCGGGTCCATTCCCGGCTATTCGCGAGACGGCGCTGAAGAGGCAGTCATCACCGCGGGGGGCAAACCGTCATCGTCGGTGAGCAAAAAGACCACAGTGGTCGTCGCTGGTGATGGCGCGGGAAGCAAGAGAACCAGCGCCGAGGCGCTCGGGGTTCCCATTCTGGAGGCCGAAAAGTTTGAACTACTCCTCAGGCAAGGCCTTTCTGCTCTAGAGCTTTAGACTGGGGAGTCGACCAAGGAGATTCATGTCAGACATGACACCAGAGACAGTTCGCCATTTGGCTGAACTGGCCCGCATCGCCCTCAGCGAGGGAGAAATCTCCCGTTTGGCCGGTGAACTCTCCGCCATTGTCGATTCGATCGAAGCGATCTCTAAGGTGGCCTCCGATGACGTCGTCCCGACGTCCCACCCGATTCCTTTGGGAAATGTTTTTCGCGACGATGTCGTTGGCCAAACCCTCACCACTGAGCAGGCGCTCGCTGGAGCCCCCGACCACGACGGTTCACGTTTTCGCGTGACCGCCATTCTTGGGGATGAAGCGTGAGCGATATCACGCGCTGGGGCGCTGGCGAACTCGCTGCCGCACTTGCCTCCGGCCACATCAGCAGCGTCGAGGCCACCCAGGCACACATCGATCGCATCGATGCGACCGATGGCATTCTCGGTTCCTTCCTCGCGCGCTCAGATGGCGCTCTGGCCCAAGCAGCAGAGGTCGATAAGAGGCGTGCGGCTGGAGAGAAGCTTTCTGCCTTAGCCGGGGTGCCGATCGCCATCAAAGATGTCCTCTGCACAACAGACATGGTCACTACCGCTGGGTCACGCATCTTGGAGGGTTGGATACCGCCCTACGACGCCACTGTGGTTGCAAAACTCAGGGCTGCTGACACTGTTTTTCTCGGAAAAACCAACATGGACGAGTTCGCCATGGGCTCCTCGACCGAGCATTCTGGCTATCACCCCACCAAGAACCCGTGGGATGTCACCCGGGCGCCCGGTGGCTCGGGTGGAGGTTCAGCGGCGGCGGTGGCGGCCTTCCAGGCGCCACTGGCCATTGGTAGCGATACCGGAGGTTCTATTCGCCAACCGGCCGCTTTCACCGGCACTGTTGGCGTCAAGCCCACCTATGGTGGCGTGAGCCGTTACGGCGTGATTGCGTTGGCCTCGTCTTTGGACCAAATTGGGCCCGTCTCACGCACCGTGCGCGATTCCGCTCTTCTGCACGATGTCATTTCGGGCCACGATCCCCACGATTCCACGAGTATTCCCACGCCCTGGGCAAATATGACCGCAGCGGCGGACGAGGGGGCAAACCTTGCTGATCTCTCAGGCCTGCGGGTGGGCGTGGTCAAGCAGCTGCAAACCGAGGGTGTTCAAGCCGGTGTGAAGCAACGCTTCGACGAAGCTGTTGCGATGATGAGCGCCCAGGGCGCCGAAGTGGTCGAAATCGATGCTCCGCACTTCGAGTATGCGGTCGCCGCCTACTACCTGATTTTGCCTGCAGAGGCTTCGAGCAACCTGGCCAAGTTTGACTCGGTGCGCTTTGGGTTGCGGGTCACGCCTGAGGGAAGCCCGACTGTGGAAGACGTCATGTCAGCGACCAGGGACCAGGGCTTTGGAGATGAAGTCAAACGCCGCATCATTCTTGGTACCTACGCCCTGAGTGCTGGCTACTACGACGCCTACTACGGCAGTGCCCAGAAAGTCCGAACTCTCATTCAGCAGGACTTCACGAAGGCGTTTGCCCAGGTTGACCTGCTCATTTCCCCCTCAGCACCCACCACTGCGTTCCCGCTGGGGGACAAGCTCGATGATCCCCTGGCGATGTGGGCGGGGGACTTGACCACCATTCCCGTCAACCTGGCAGGAATTCCTGGGATGTCGCTGCCGATGGGTCTTGCTCCAGAGGACGGCCTGCCAGTCGGCCTTCAACTGATGGCACCGGCGTATGAAGATCACCGCCTCTATCGCTGGGGAAGCGCGCTCGAGAGGCTCTTCCGCGACCGCGATGGGTCGCTCGTCTATGAGAACGCTCCGGAGGTGGTCTAAGCCATGGCTAAAGACGCGCTGATGGATCTGGACAAGGCTCTAGAGCTGTTCGAACCGGTGCTTGGTTTTGAGGTCCACGTGGAGCTCTCCACCGAGACCAAGATGTTCTCCAACGCGCCGAATCCGGCGGCGTTGGATGCCGCCCAGGTCGAACCCAACACACTCATCACCCCGCTGTGTTTGGGGCTTCCGGGAAGCCTGCCCGTTGTCAACGGCACCGCCATTCGATACAGCATCAGCTTGGGCTTGGCGCTTGGTTGTCAGATTGCTCCGGTGTCCCGCTTCTCGCGGAAGAACTACTTCTATCCGGACCTTGCCAAGAACTACCAGATCAGCCAATACGACGAACCCATTGCTTTTGAGGGTTCGGTGTCGGTCGAGCTCGATGACGGCACGCTCGTTGAGGTCCCGATTGAGCGCGCCCACATGGAAGAGGACGCTGGCAAGCTGACTCACGTGGGCGGGGCAACAGGGCGCATTCAAGGCGCAGAGTACTCACTCGTTGACTACAACCGCGCGGGTGTTCCGCTGGTTGAGATTGTCACGAAAACCATTGAGGGTATGGACCACAAAGCGGGTGAGCTGGGGCGCGCCTATGTCTCGACGATTCGCGACATGGTCCGAAACCTTGGCATTTCCCACGCCCGGATGGAGCGTGGGAACCTCCGTTGTGATGCGAACGTCTCGCTGCGCCCGCGAGGCCAGAAGGCCTACGGCACACGCACAGAGACGAAGAACGTGAACTCGCTGCGCTCAATCGAGCGCGCTGTGACTTATGAAATCCAGCGCCAGGCGGCCATTTTGGCCGCTGGCGGCACCATCATCCAAGAGACCAGGCACTGGCATGAAGACACCGGTGTCACCTCGCCGGGTCGCCCCAAGAGCGACGCCGATGACTATCGCTATTTCCCGGAACCAGACCTTTTGCCCGTCCAGGCTTCTTCGGAACTTGTTGAAGAGCTTCGCGCAGCACTGCCCGAGCAACCAGTCGAGATGCGTCGTCGGTTTAGGGCTGAGTGGGGCTTTAGCGACATCGATTTCCAGGCGATTGTGAACGCTGGTCTCATTGGCGAAGTTGCTGCCACCATCGCCGCAGGCGTTGAGCCTGCCGCCGCTCGCAAGTGGTGGATGGGGGAGCTCAGTCGGATTGCCAACGAGCGCGGCGTTGACGCGGGAAGCCTCGCTGGCCCAGAGGACATTCGAGCATTGCAAGCGCTTGTTGATGATGGGCGTCTCACGGACAAGCTCGCGCGAGGCGTCCTCGCCGACATGGTCGATGGTGGGGGAACCCCTGAGGAGATTGTTGCCGCGAAGGGCCTGGAAGTCGTCTCCGATGACGGCGCCCTCACAGCAGCAATCGATGAGGCCCTGTTGTCTCAGCCAGATGTCTTGGAGAAGATTCGAGATGGCAAGGTGCAGGCCGCCGGAGCGGTGATCGGGGCGGTCATGAAAGCAATGGGCGGCCAAGCCGACGCCGCACGAGTGCGTGAGCTTGTGATCGAGCGAGCCAACTCGCTCGGTTAATCGCCGGGGAGAAGCGTCTGGAATAGTGCAGTGAGCTGCTCGCGGACTTCTGCGCGAGACAGGGTGGCGACTCCATCGCCTGGCTGGTCTCCGTAAGTTCCAAACGAGGCGTGGTTCGCGCCCTCGAGTGTGATCTTCTGTGTTGATGGTGGGAGTAGGGAAGCGGAACCATTCAGCGCTTCCGCGTCAATCAGCCCATCGGCACTGGCCAGGACCTGAAGCACAGGAATTGCCGTGGAAGAAATGTCGTTGGCGCAGTAGCTGCCCATCAGAACGAGTCCAGCGACATCGGGATGGGACGCCAACATGCAGGCCCGCACTCCGCCAAGGGAGTGGCCCGAGAGAACCCACTCACGGATTCCCGGGGCTGCGGTGGTGAGTTCCTCGATGGTTCTGGTGTCAAACAACGCCATGTTCAGCAATGGATCCATGATCACCACGGTCACGCCGGTGGCCGCTATCTCTGAGAGGGGATAGAGATAGCTGTAGGGATCAACGCGGGCTCCCGGGAAGTACAGGATGCCTGTCGTTCCCCCGCCCTCGGTGGCCTCCATCACAATCGACCCATCAACCTCAACAACCGTCACTCGGTCATCGCGGAATACCTCGAGGGTGGCATCGCGCTCGGCGGCAAAAACGATGTGGAACCAGGTGAGGAAGCTCACCACGGTGACCAACAGTGAGGCCACTGCGGTCCACCCGGTGATGCGAATACGTCGAATAATCAGGCGCCGCCTGGCATCGAGTGTGGTCATCGGGTTTGCCTTCGGTTGTGGAATACTGGAGACATCATGAACGTTTTCGTTGTCGTACTAGCATCTCTTATCTTCCTGGCTAGTTTCCCCATGTTCACCTACGCGTTTGTGGTCCCGGAGGTCTTTGCGCCTTGGCTCTTCACCGCCGGGATTCTGACGGCGACCTTTGCCTTCGCTATCCCGATGCTCATCATGGGCCGTCGCCGCTAAGCGGCGTTCTCTGCGATCACCCTTCTCGAAAAGTTCTCGAGACGCTGGCGGATGTTGTCGCTTCTCGCTGCGAACACATCTTCTGCTGATTTAGCGCCCGGGACATCCACCACCATGCGAATCATTGCCGAGCAGGAGAGATCAGCGCAGAGATAGGTACCGACAGTGTTTCCTCGTGCACCTTCTTCGCCTGCCTTCGGCGCCACGAAAAGACTCACTTGGGGAGCGGGTTGCTGGGTGTGACAGAGCGCGCAGAGCGCTGAGCGTCCAGCCGGCATCGAACTCTCGGCGCTCCTGACCATGAGTCCTCGTGGTCTATCGCCGACCCAAAACACCAGGTAGCCCTTTGTGGGGTGATGCGCATCGCGCCATCCTAAGAACTCCCGCTCGTCCCAGAGCGTTTCGTGCAGACCTGGAAAGCTCATGACCCGGAGGTCTGCCTCGGACATGTTCACGAGGCTGCCAACGATTTGATCGCGGGTGAGTGGCTTCATTCCGACAATCTAAACACAGCCCGCAAACGACTGTGGGGCCATCCGAAACGGATGACCCCACAGCCCTAAGGCGATGTTAGAAAAGCCTAGAGAGGACGGATGTTCTCCGCCTGAGGGCCCTTCTGGCCCGAGGTGATGTCGAACTCCACGCGCTGGTTCTCCTCGAGAGAGCGGTAACCGCTGCTCTGGATTGCGGAGAAGTGCGCGAAGACGTCGGCCGAGCCGTCATCAGGAGTGATGAAGCCGTAGCCCTTGTCACCGTTGAACCATTTAACGATTCCGGTTGCCATTGTGTATCTCTTTTCTGTGGTGCTGTGGTGCGTAGGTTCGACGTTCGAAACCAACGGTCGAAACTACCGCCAACCCCACACTCACACGAGCACACCGCAATCCGAAAATTGTGGATAAGAATTGTCGGCTCAATACGACAGGGCTCAGCGTAGCGCGAAAGAAGCCATCTACCTAGCGAAAGACACCGCGAGCTATTCTCCAGGTTCCGACCGCTAACCTCGCAAGCAGACATAGTCGACCTAAGGGGCGCGATGACAGAGACTGAATCGGTCTGGGATTACCCACGACCCCCGCGGCTAGAGCACTCGGGGGACCACATCGTGGTGACCCACAACGGTGTGGTGATTGTGGATACGAAGTCTCCGCTTCGAATCCTTGAGACTTCGCACCCGCCCACCTATTACCTGCCGAGAGCTGATGTTGATGTGAGTGTTCTCGAACCAGTGGCGGGCACAACGTTCTGTGAATTCAAGGGGCTAGCGTCCTATGCGGATCTCGTGGTGGGCGAAAGCCGTCTCTCTCGAGCCGTGTGGTGGTACGAAAAGCCAAGCGCCGGCTATCTCGAGCTGGTCGACCACATCGCCCTCTACCCGGGCCGAGTAGACCAGTGCACCGTGAATGGCGAGATCGTTCAGGCTCAAGAGGGTGACTTCTACGGGGGATGGATCACCTCGAGAGTGACGGGACCGTTCAAGGGTGCTCCTGGCACGCTTGGGTGGTAGAGCCTGAGAGAATAGTTCCGTGACCGCAATTAGGCCCTGCACCGAAGACGACGTCGACGCGCTCGTTGCCATCAATAACTCGGGGTACCCGGCTGTCCCTATGGCAACCGCGGAAGAGATGCTGAGGTTGCTCTCGATGTGTTCACTCGCCTTGATTGCGCAGGACGCGGATGGTGTGCCACTGGGTTTTGTTATGGCGATGGACCCAGGCCTCGACTACGCGAGTGAAAACTACGTGTTCTTTGAGAGCAGGTTTAGTAACCACCTCTACATCGACCGCATTGTTCTGACCGATGAAAGTCGGGGGCTTGGCCTGGGGTCAACGCTCTACCAGCACATTTTCGACCGCGCGCGAGCCGACGGGCGCGAGCGTGTGACCTGCGAGGTCAACTTGGAGCCCCCCAACCCCGGTAGTCTTCGATTCCATCGACGATGGGGGTTCGAGGACGTCGATACCCAACCCACCAAAGGTGGCCAGGTCGTTGTTCAATTACTTCAAGCTCCAGTCTCCTGAGGGGTCGCTGATATGCCGCTAGCAGACAGAATTCCTACCGTCGGAATCGTTATTCCCGCATACAACGAGGAAGACACGATTAGGGCCTGTGTTCAGGCAGCTATTCATCAGACGGTCCCGGCCGAGGAAATCATCGTTGTCGATAACAAGTCCACGGATCAGACGAAAGCCATCCTGAAAAAGCTCAAGAAGGAGTTTCCGGATGCTCCGCTGATTGTGCTGCGACAAGACGAATCGCAGGGAATTACTCCAACCAGGAACATGGGCTTTGATGCCGTCACCTCTGACATCATCGGACGAATCGATTCGGATTCGATTCTTGAGCCTAACTGGGTGGAAGAAACCAAGAAGGTCTTCCTCAACACGGACGTCCACGCTGCAACGGGCCCCGTCATCTATTACGACATGCCCCTTCGCCGTTACATGGCCAAAGCAGATGACACCGCCAGGCGCGCTATTTCCCGCTTGGTCAAGCAGTACCACTTCTTGTTTGGCACCAATATGGCGCTGCGCCGGGAAGCGTGGGAGGCCGTCCGGGACGACATCTGTCTGGACGCCGACAAGTACATGTTCGAGGACATTGATCTGTCCGTGCACCTCTACGACGATGGCTTCAACATTGTCTACGCACCCGGCATGGTCGCAGGGATGTCGACCAGGCGCATCGATGACTCGCCTGCTGACTTTTTGGCGTATGTGAAGCGTTTTGACACCACCTACAACCACCACGGTCTTCGCAAGAAGAGCCTGCGAATTCCGCAATGGGGCTACCTAGGGATTTATCCCATCGCCAAGAGCCTGCGGTGGGGCATGAAGCTTCGCGAGAGCATCAAGGCGTAAGCTCGTAGTTGTACACGGGAGTCCAAGAAAGTTGGACTGAGAGGAAACCGCGAGGTTTCGACCGTCGAACCTGATCTGGGTTATGCCAGCGAAGGGAGGACATCTCTATCCCGTGCCCTATCCAACACACGTTGATGAAAGGCACGACTATGACAACTGCACCTAATCGCATGCGTTGGCGTCCGCGGGACATCGTCCTCGCCAGCGTCGTCGGGGTGATGGCAGGGGGGCTCTTCGCTCTCTGGAACATCGCCCATGTTCCTCTACTGGAACCACTGGGGGCGCTGCTCCCGGGGTTCCAAGCACTTGGCCACGGGGTGTGGCTGATTGGTGGTCTACTGACTGCTCTCGTGGTCAGGCGGCCAGGCGCTGCGCTCTATGGAGAAATCCTGGCAGCGACGGTCTCGGCACTGATCGGCAGCCAGTGGGGTGTTATTACCTTGATCTATGGCGCCGTTCAGGGCCTAGGCGCAGAGCTTGTTTTTGCGCTATTTGCCTACCGCCTCTGGAATGTTGTCGCAGCCATGGTCGCGGGGGCGGGGGCTGGCATCGCCATGGCGGGCCTTGACCTCACCCTCTTCTACGCCGGGGCTGGCGCCGAGTTCTTCGTGATTTATGGACTCTCCTCCGTAGCCTCTGGAGTCCTGGTCGCAGGCCTTGGTAGTTGGGCTATCGAGCGTGGTCTCCACCGAGCGGGTGCGCTACGGTCCTGAAGTCGCTGCAGGCAGCCCCGGTCAAAGCCAACGAGTTTGGTTGGGCCTACCCGGGGCGGCCTGAGCCTGCGCTTGTTGGGGTGAGCTTTAGCATTCCGGCGGGTTCGAGAGTCCTCATTCAGGGGCCTTCAGGCTCTGGTAAATCAACCTTGGCTCTCGCGATTGCTGGGCTTCTGGAGTCACCAGAGGATGGCTCCCAGAGCGGCGTTCTTGAGGTGGGGGATGGTTCTGCGCGCGTCGGCGTTGTGCTGCAACAACCGGAGGATCAAACCGTGATGGCACGCCTGCACGATGACGTTGCATTTGGCTTAGAGAACAACCTGCTACCGCGGGAGCAGATGCAGGGACGCATCGACCGAGCGCTTGGCTCTGTTGGGCTTGACCTCGAGGGAGGCCGCCCCACCAGAGCGCTCTCGGGTGGTCAACGTCAACGACTCTCCCTCGCCGGCGCCCTCGCGCTGGAGCCAGAGGTTCTGGTACTCGATGAGCCCCTGAGCGCGCTGGATGCGAAGGGCGCGGGGGATGTGGTTCAGGCTGTGGAGGCTGTAGCCAAGGGGCACTCCACCACGATGGTCATCGTCGATCATGACGCCAGGCCCTGGCGTCACCTCATCGACACGGTGATTACTCTCGAGCGCGGACGGGTTATCTCTATCGAGAGCGGTGTCGGCTCCACAGTGAAGCCGGCGCCCGCGCCGACTCTGCGGCGCTCAGCGCCCGGAGAGCTGGTCCTCGACTGTCGCGACGTCGTTGGAACCCGAGACGGCACTGTTGCCGCGTCCACCGCGCTGAGCCTAGAAGTCAAGGCGGGTGAGGTTGTCGCGCTGATGGGCCCCAATGGATCGGGGAAGACCACTCTTGCGCTCACACTCGCCGGCCTCGTAGCACCCTTGTCGGGGCAGATAGCTAAGCTCGCAAACCCTCACCTGCTGGATTCCAGGGAACTCTCGCGGTTCGTGGGATTCGTACCGCAGAACCCTGCCCATGCTTTTCACTTCAGCACCGTCACCGCAGAGCTCTCGGCAACCGGCGCGAGTCTCCTGAAGGTCAGTGAATCTATTTCTCGGTGGAACTTGGAAGCGCTCCTCGAGGTGCACCCGCTCCGCCTCAGCGGGGGAGAGCGGCGCCGCTTAGCCCTAGCTCTTGCGACGCAGCGCTCGCCGCGCCTTGTCGTGTTGGATGAGCCGAGCCAGTCACTTGATAGCGCGGCCACGGCCGAACTGATCGGGTGGCTGCACGAGCTTGCCAGCGAAGGAACTGCTGTTGTCGTGGCCACTCACGACAGCGAGCTTGTTGCGAGTTTGGGGGCGAGGGTCATTGAGCTTCCGAGGCTGCCTAAAAACCCCGCGCCACCGCAGGCAACCTTTGGAAGCCCGCTGGCGCGGGCTAATCCCTTGGCGTTGGTCGGTGCCGCTCTTATTGTGGCTGCGGCACTCATTTCCACCCTCGATGTTGTTTCCGGGGCGGTCGCGCTTGGTCTCTTTGCGCTTGTAATTCCCTGGCTCGGGGTGCCAAGAAACAACCTCGGTGTGCGGCTAGCTCCGGTGGTCTTGGCTGCAGTGTTCGCGGGGGTGACCATCTCCCTCTATGGCGAATCTTCCGGGGAGGTGTTTTTCTCCTGGGGACTCATCGGTGTCTCGGAGGGTTCACTCGAGTTGGCGCTCGCGACCACGCTTCGGATTCTCGCCATTGGAGGACCAGCGTTGCTGGTGCTGTCCCGGGTTGACCCCACGCGTTTTGCAGATGCGCTGTCTCAGCACACTCCGTTGCCCCAGAACTTCGTAATCGGGGGACTCGCAGCCCTTCGCCTGGTCGATGTTGTGGCCGGCGATCGGGCGATGCGACTGGCTACCCTGCGCGCAAGGGGGTTGGAGCACAAGAACCGCGTGGTGGGGCTCCTCCGAGAAGCAATTGCCATTTTTGTCCTGGCCATTAGGCGCTCAGAAACACTGGGACGAGCGATGGAATCCAGGGGATTCGGGCTGGCAAATACCAGAACCCACTACCGAGTGTCGCACTTTGTGCCACACGACTGGTTATGGCCCATTGGGGGACTCATCCTGGGAGGGGTGTCTGTGTGGGCCGCCATAGCGACGGGATATTTCAATGCAATCCTCGGGTAGCCCTTCAATAACCCTGGTGGATGGGCCCTCGGGTGCAGGAAAGTCCGACTACGGGGTGTGGTTGGCAGCAGAGCGCAGTGCCGTGCTGGTCAGTCTTGACGACGTTTATCCCGGATGGGATGGGCTGGACGCGGGGAGCTGGCATATTCACCGCAACGTTCTTCTTCCGATCTCGCAGGGACTGCCGGGCCGTTACCAACGCTGGGATTGGCGCTTGGGTGTGCCCGCCGACTGGGTGGAAGTCGCGCCCGATCGCCCGCTAGTGATTGAGGGTTGCGGAGCAATCCGGCGGGAAGGGCTTTCGCTCCCTGCCAATCGAGTGTGGGTCGATGCCGCTGTGGACGTGCGCAGACGGCGCGCACTCGAGCGTGACGGCGATCTGTATGCACCGCACTGGCAACGCTGGGCCCTGCAGGAAGAGCGCTTCCGGGATCTTCAC
>JAIOWV010000028.1 GCA_021741945.1 Pontimonas sp. | reverse complement strand
CATAGGGGGTGAGTCGGTGGCTGAAGACAACTACTCGACTACCCAAACCCTCACCCGCCGGCAGCTTCGAGATCAAGAGCGGCTGAGAGTATCGGCCCCCACCACTCCCGTTGTTGTCACTGAAACTCTCCCCACTCCGCAGAAGAGCGAGCCAAAACCGAGTTGGGGACGCCGGCTTCTCAGCTGGGGCACCGTCATCGCCACCCCACTGCTCTTCATCGGTGTTTCTCTCCCCGTCAACCTGTTCTATGCGACCAGTGACTTCACCCCGGCCATCGCCGGCGCTGGAGAGCCCGGCGAGGCAGGCAGTGGCTCACAGTCCTTTACTGTCGCTTCCAGTGAGTCTCTCGAAGGCGGCGTGCAGCGCGAGTCCTGGAGTGTGACCTCCTATGCCGAGGTGTTGCGCGCCCGGTATGGGAGTAGAAACTTCTCCTATTCGACCAGTGGAACCGGAAACATCCGATGGCCTTTCCCCACCGCAGTACCAATCAGCTCCGGCTTTGGTGACCGCGTTGCGCCCTGTCGCTACTGCTCGAGTAATCACCGCGGCGTGGACTTCACCCCTGGTCTTGGTGCCCCGATTTTTGCTATTGCCGATGGTGTCGTGACGGCCGCTGAGTTTGGCGGGGGTTATGGCCAGTACGTCTACATCGAGCACGAGATTAATGGCCAGCGAATCCTTTCTGTCTATGCCCACATGCAGCGTGACAGCAGCCCGCTCCGAGTTGGTGACGAGATAGAAGTCGGCGATTTCATAGGCCTTGTGGGAAATACCGGAACGTCAACCGGTGCCCACCTTCACTTTGAAATTCGCATCAACGATGAATACGTTGACCCTTTTGCGTGGCTTAAGGAAAACGCCTTCTAGTTCGCCAGTGTGACCCAGGCTGTTGTATCACTTGGCAGTTGACCATCGACCAGAGGCCCCGAACTCACGAGGACTTCGCCTGCGGGCAGCGCAATCGGGGCTGAGCCGAGATTGCCAATGACGGCAATGCCAGAGTTCTGGAATGCCACCGTTGAGGCCGGGAAGTCCGGTAGCCACGCGAAATCGCCGGAGCCAAGACCGTGGTTCGCGCGCAGGCTCAGCAGTTTCCGATAGAGCTCCAACGTGGAGGACTCAACACCACTCTGTTGATCTCTCGCGAGCTCCCCAAACACTGCGGGCTGGGGCAGCCAACTAGCGCCCGAGTCGTTGAAACCAAAGGCAGGCTTGCCTGCCTCCCACGGGATTGGCACGCGGCAGCCATCTCGCCCGTACCGCTCGCCGTTGGTGCGGAAGAACGTGGGGTCGTCCCGGCGGTCATCAGGAATATCGATGACCTCGGGCAGGCCGAGTTCTTCACCCTGGAACAGATAAGCGCTCCCTGGTAGACCCAGCATCAACGCAGTCGCGGCGCGACCACGCCAGTGGCCCAGTTCCTCATCGGGCTTGTGTTCGCTCTTCGGGCCAATGCCCATCGGCTTGCCTTCAGAGGCGAACTTGGTCGCTAGGCGACTACGGTGGCGGACCTCGTCGTGGTTGGAGAGCACCCAAGTACTGGGTGCTCCAACCCCACCAAACGCTTCGAGGGACTCGTCGATGACCGAGCGGAGCATGGCTGGGTCCCATGTGGCAGAGAGGTAGCCAAAGTTGAACGCCTGGTGCATCTCGTCGGAGCGCACATAGTGGGCCATCTTGGATAGTGGCATGACCCACGCCTCAGCACACATCATGCGGTCATCGCCGTATTCGTTGAGAATCTTGCGCCACGCCCGGTAGACCTCGTGGACACCATCTTGATCCCAGAATGGGCTGCGCGCCCCAGGCGCGGGTGGCCCGTTGCTGAGGTCCCGATCGGGGAGGCCTGCTTCTTTAATGAGGCCGTGTGCGACATCGACCCTGAAGCCATCCACACCTCGGTCGAGCCAGAATCGGAGCACGCCATCGAAGAGGCTCCAGATTTCCGGGTTCTCCCAGTTGAAGTCGGGCTGGCTCTGATCGAAGATGTGGAGATACCACTGGCCAGGCGTCCCATCGGGGTTCGTGATCCTTGACCAGGCGGGGCCGCCAAAGACGGACTCCCAGTTGTTGGGCGGAAGCTCGCCGTTCTCGCCAAGGCCATCACGGAACATATAGCGCGCTCGCTCGGGAGATCCCGGGCCCGCGGCCAAGGCCGCCTGGAACCACTCGTGCTGGTCGGAGGAGTGGTTGGGAACCAAGTCAACAATGATGCGCAAGCCCAGGTCGTGAGCAGTAGCAATTAATTTCTCCGCGTCAGCGAGAGTTCCGAACACGGGGTCGATGTCGCAGTAATCGGACACATCGTAGCCAGCGTCTTTTTGCGGCGAGCGATAAAAGGGTGACAGCCAAATCGCGTCAACACCGAGCTCGGCGATGGCGGGAAGTCGGCTGATAATGCCTGCGAGATCGCCGACGCCATCACCATTTCCATCGGCAAAAGATCGGGGATAAATCTGGTAAATGACGGCGTGACGCCACCAGTCAGAGGGGGAATTGGCCAGTGTTTTCGCAGGAAGCATGCCTATAACCCTAACGAGAAATTCGCGTAGCGCAACCGGTTGCACTCATATCGAATGTAGTGCTCGATCGGACCGCCTTGGGTGTTGTAGAAACCGCAGTCGTCAGCCCAGTCGCTACGCTGCCCGGCTTGGCTTTATGGCCCGATAGAGTTTCGCGGGGATAAGTTTCTTCCATCGCCACAGGATTTCGTACGCAAGGCTTTGCAGCACAATGCGAGTGACGGAGGCCCAGCTAGGCGATTCGGACCGCCAACCGCTTCCCAAGAAAATTGGGGGAGTGCCGGGGACGTTTCTTCCAATGTCCAAGGGATGGGGTAACTCGGGACGGTGGGGTCTTCCTGCCTTGAGAGCGGTCTCGAGGAAGTCCGTTCTGACCATGGTCAGTTCGAACGTTCTAGGGATTCTCATTCCCGACCCAAAAAGTTTGGGCGAGCTTCCACAACAGTTGTTCGGGTGGGCATGGATGACTGTGAATGCTCCACGCAGTTTCTTGAAGGCATTCGCGGCTTTTTCCTCAAAGAGAGCAGGGTTCGAGAAAATGTCGTCCAGCTTGTGGAGCTCGATTACGATGATGCGAAACCGTCGCAAAACCTCGAAATCGACATCCGTGAGGATCGGCCATTCCGCTCCCTCGATATCGATTTGAAGCATCAGGTCCTTGCTCGCGTCGGGTTCGGTTGCTGCAATCCATTCGGCGAGCGTGACAGTGGTTTCGTCACTAGCCACGCCCAACCACTTTTTTGTGAAGGTCTGCATGCCCTTAATGAGAGGCGTGGAGAATTTTTCGAGGTCGCTGCTGAAATCGAGGAGGTGGGAGCGAATCCGGTGTTGATGGGCTAGCTCGTCCTCGAACGTTTTAGAGTTCCTGACTCCGGGCGAGAGACAAGCAGCGATGCCGTCGAGAGCGTTCGGTACAAGGTACGCACCGTCTTGATTCCCACCAAGACGAATAAAGTTCCAGGGGGAGGGTTTGGGCCGTAAGAACTCAAGTGCATCACGGATGTCCCGCGGGCACGAGGCAAATTCAAGGGAATCGAACGTTCGAAAAAACAAGGCACCACTCTTTCGTGTTGGATGAAGCCAACCCTATGGTGGACTCACTCGCTACGTCCATCTTGCGGGCTGGTTCTCGGCGCGCAGTTGGAACTGTGGTCGGAGATTACGCCTAGTGAAGACTTTGCCGGGAGGACTCGCGAGGTGCTAATCTCGGGGCTTGGTCCTGCGAAGGCAGGCCTGCCCCGATAGCTCAGTGGTAGAGCACTTCCATGGTAAGGAAGGGGTCGTCAGTTCAATCCTGACTCGGGGCCCGGGTGGCGATCACCCAACGCGGCGGGGTAGCTCAGCTGGTCAGAGCGCACGGCTCATAATCGTGAGGTCGCGGGTTCGAGCCCCGCCCCCGCTACCGCATCTCCTCTCTTCTCAGCTCTTGGCGGCCTTCTTCGCGCTGTCGGTGCTGCCTGATACCGTGACGAATCGACACGCCGTAACCACTACATATTGGGTAATGACAGGAATGTCATTACCGGTATATAGTGGTGGTCCGGCACTCAACCGGAACAGAATGTTAAGGAGGCAGCCATGAACGAGGACAACGTTGGAGGCTACGCAGTACCCGTAGATCCTATGGATCTGCTGCAGTGTGACAGCTGCCAGTAGCCCTATGAGCTTGTAAAGACCCCTGACCACCAGTGACGGTGGGCGGGGGTTTTTCATTGGCCAAACATTCCTAGGAAAGGCACACCGTGCGGATAGCACCACCCAGACGTCACGGGCTGGCCTCAGATGCTGAGGTTTTGGACCGTGTGAATCGCGTGCTGGGTCCGGTCGAGGTTGCTGAGGACCTCACGGCTCAGCCGCTGGTCGCTCGCGTGCTCCGGGTCAAGACTCGCTCCGATGAACACTCGATTGTGAAGTGGTACTCCGCGGTCGCGGATTATCAGCGCGAGCTTGATGCGTTCACCTCTTACACGCCATCGCTGGGTTCTGATGCGCCAAAGCTCATCGACCACGATGATGCTTTCCAGATGTTGCTCCAGAGTGAAGTTCCGGGGGACCGCGCGACAACCTTGGGACAGGACTGGGACCCCCTGATTCACTACCGCGCCGGTGTCCTCATCAGACGCCTGCATGAGTCGGGCCAGGCGGTTCGATCGGATCAGTTCGCTAGGCAGTGCGCAGCACGGTTCGAGGATGCCGCAGGTGCTCTCGATGGGGTTGTTGAATCGCACCTTCTCTCCGAGGCGCGGTTGTTGATCGCCAGTGCCATGGATTTAGAAAGCACGGCGTTGGTGCCCACCCACCGGGTGAATCACCCGAAGAACTGGCTTATCGATCCAGGCGGACACGTCCGCCTGATCGACTTTGCCCAGAGTGAATATGACCCCTGGGTTGTTGATGTTTTCTTGCTCGAACAGGACTACTGGCGAAGCGACCCCAATCTGAAGGTGGCGTTCTTGAGTGGTTATGACCGAGAGATTTCCGCGGAGGACAACACCATGCTGCGCGCCCACCACGCAGTGATGGCGGTTCGCGCTCTTGCTGCCACCGGTGGATCACAGGCCACCAAGGCTGAGAAGATGCGCGCCAGAGACATGTTTGATCGTCTGCTGGGTGCCACGCTGTTCTAAGTGGCGAAGGGCGCCAGGAATAGACTGGCTCCATGAGCGTCAACCCCAACTTGGTCGAGCTGGCCTTTGAGCCGACCGCGAGCTATGTGGTCGGGCGCGAAAAGGTCCGCGAATTCGCCAAGGCTGTTTTCGCAAGCGACCCTGCGCACTTCGACATCGCCGTTGCGCAATCTCGAGGATTCTCGGACGTCGTTGCGCCCACCACCTTCCCCGTGGTGATCCAAGACATGACTCTCCACCAGTTGCTTTCGCACCCAGAGGCTGGCATAGATTTTTCCCGCGTCGTCCATGGCGACCAGAAATTCGACTATTCGCGCCCGCTGGTTGCCGGCGATGAAGTAGTGGCCCAGTTGAGAGTCACCAAAGTTCAGAGCCTCGGTGGACACACCATGGTCACCTCGGAAACCGAGGTGACCACCCTTGAGGGGGAGCATGTCGTCACGGCGACCTCGACCCTGGTGATTCGGGGGGATGAATCGTGAGCGAGCGTTTGGAAGGTCTTGCCGAAGGCGATCACATCGTCACCGAGACTTTCGCCCTGAATCGTGAATCACTTGTTCGCTACGCCGGGGCCTCGGGGGATTTCAACCCCATCCACTACCGCGACGATGTCGCGAAGGGCGTCGGGCTCGAGGGTGTGCTCGCCCACGGAATGCTGACCATGGGTCTTGCGATTGGTCCCCTGGCCGAGTGGTTGGAGGGCGCAGGTCACATCAGCAGTTACCAAGTTCGTTTCACGAAGCCTGTTTATGTTCCAAGCCAGGGCTCTGTTGAGGTCACTGTGGCGGCTTCTGTCTCGAAGCGCGATGTTCCAGAGGCCGGCCAGGTGACCGTGGCACTTACCGTCACCATCGGTGACGGGGTCACTGTTTTGGGTAAAGCGCTTGCGGTGGTGTCACCGGCGTGACCAGCTTCGCTGAGCTGACCACCATGCGCGTGGGCGGAGTGATTGAGAACTATCACCCCTTCACCTCGACTAAGGCCCTCGTTGCTGGCGCCAAGAAAATCTGGGCCGCCAGCGATGACTGGATGGCGTTGGGGTCTGGTTCCAACCTGGTGGTTGGTGACCAGCCCTACGTGGGTGATGTTCTTCACATCAAGACTCGCGGTGTCACGGTCAAGAAGGCGACGGGCAAAAAAGTAGAAATCCACGCTGAGGCCGGTGAAGACTGGGACAACTTTGTAGCCCACACCATCGCGCAAGGGGTTCGGGGACTTGAAGCACTCAGCGGAATCCCCGGCACCGTTGGTGCTTGCGTGATTCAGAACATCGGTGCCTACGGCAGCGATGTGTCAGAAACAATCGTGTCCATTGATTTTCTCGAGTACCCCAGCGGGAACCGTCGAACGGTGATGGCGGATGAGCTTGCGTTGGGGCTTCGCACGAGTGCTCTGAAAACTGGCGACCTCCGAGGAATTGTTCTTGGTGTGACCTTTTCCTTGGAGCCTGTTGATCAGTCGAGAGAAAGCTCGCCCTTGGCCTCTGAGCAACTGGCCACGGCGCTTGGGCTATCACTCGGGGACCGAGCGCCCATCGATGTCGCTCGGGACACCGTGCTTCGCGTTCGGGCATCCAAGGGCATGGTTCTGTCGCCGGACGACCCCGATTCGGTCAGTTCGGGATCGTTCTTCTTGAACCCGATTGTCCCTGAACGTGTTGCAGTGTCGTTTTCGCCAGAAGCGCCTCGGTGGTTGATGGAACCCGAGCCAGAGGCCGTTGTGGTGCCACTCGATGGTTCAGATGTTCCAGCACCTCCGCCAATGGCCGAGGGTGATGTCATGGTGAAGCTCAGTGCGGCGTGGCTGATTGAGTACTCGGGCCTTCACAAGGGCTTTTCACTGCCGGGCTCCGGGGCGGCGCTCTCCAGCAAGCACGCGCTTGCGATCGTCAACACCGGAGGTGCCAGTGGGGAAGACGTTGCGGAGCTTGCGCGATACATCGTCACCACAGTTGGTAATGCCACTGGCATTTACCTCGTCCCTGAGCCCAACATTGTTGGGCTCGAGATTTAGCGGTGGAAGAACTTCTGGAGCCGGGCGATTCCCTCGGCCAGGTCCGCGTCGCCTAGGGCATAGCTAAACCGGAGATAGCCGCTCGGGCCAAAGGCTTCACCCGGCACTGCAGCGACTTCGCATTCATCCAAGATGATGTCGGCAAGCTCCAATGAGGTGTTTGCCATGCGCCCGGCCCACTCTGTGCCAAGTAGGCCGGTGACATCGGGATACACATAAAACGCACCCATGGGTTCTGGGCAAACAATGCCTTCAATGGCGTTTAGACCATCGACAATCACGCGACGCCTTTTGTTGAAGGCGTCGCGCATGGTCTTTGCCGCTGTTTGGTCCCCGGTCAGGGCTGCGAGGGCGGCAAGCTGGGAAATGTTGGAGACGTTGCTGGAGAGGTGAGACTGCAGATTCGCTGCTGCGCTCATCGCTGGTTTCGGACCTACCATCCAGCCCAGGCGCCACCCTGTCATCGCGTAGGTCTTTGCCACACCGTTGACCAGAATGCAGCGATCGGCCAGGGCTGGCACCGCCTCGATGATCGACACAGCGTGGTCAACACCCTCGTCATAGACGAGGTTCTGGTAAATCTCATCGGCGATGACCCAGAGACCGTGCTTGGCTGCCCACTCGCCGATGGCTTTGGTCTCGTCATGGGTCATGACCGCACCGGTGGGGTTCGAGGGAGAGACAAACAGTAGCGCCTTGGTCTTCGGCGTCCTCGCGGCCTCGAGCTGTTCGACCGTGACTTTGTAGTCCTGGTCTGCTCCAGCGAAGACTTCGACTGGAACACCGCCGGCTAATGCAATCGCTTCAGGGTAGGTAGTCCAGTAGGGGGTGGGGAGCAAGAACTCGTCACCCGGATCAAGGATGGTCGCGCACGCTTGGTAGACGGCCTGTTTCCCACCGTTGGTGACGACAACTTGACTGGGCTCAACAGCCCACCCGCTATCACGTAGCGTCTTCGCAGCGATTGCCTCGCGGAGGGCGGGCAAGCCTGCTGCTGGCGTATAGCGGTGGTTCTTGGGGTCCTTCACGGCGGCAAGGGCGGCCTCGACGACGTGTGCGGGGGTTGCAAAGTCGGGCTCGCCAGCGGCGAAACTGATTACCGGTCGACCCTGTGCCTGAAGGGCTTTGGCCTTCGCATCAACCTTGAGGGTTGCGGATTCGGCAATGGACGCAATGCGCTTGGAAATGGTGGCTGGCTTCGAAGTCACGCTCACAGGGTACACAGCTCTGGTGGGTAGCAGGTATACGCCTTTGCTAAAGAACCACCGCCCACCTACACTGGTGGGCGGTGGTTGAAATCTGCCAAGCTTTGCTGTGCCCGGAAAGTCTTTTCAGGATGGTCACCAGCGAGGCCTCTGACGCCAGATTTTGCGCTGTAGGGCGGTGGCTCAATTGGTAGAGCAGCGGTCTCCAAAACCGCAGGTTGCAGGTTCGAGTCCTGTCCGCCCTGCGAACTCGCTCCGGCAGGAGAGAGTCCCCAAGTTATGACACAAGAAGGAACACCGTGAGCAATGCACTAGAAGAATCCGGCGAAGACCTCGTCGGTAAAGCTAAGCGCGACCGCGACAACCGTCGCGGAGGCTGGGCTCGGTTTGTGCTGTTCTTGCGCCAGGTCATTGATGAGCTTGGCAAAGTGGTCACCCCGACGAGAAAAGAACTGGTCAACTACACCCTGGTGGTGTTGGTGTTCGTGATCATCATGATGGCGTTTGTTTCAGTGTTGGACCTCCTCTTTGGTTGGGGAGTCTCATGGATTTTTGGTGACGGCCGCGCCCTCTTTGGGTAGTCGACCGCAGATTAGTAAAGAAGAGAGAGAACACAGTGTCTGAAGATATGGCCCGCGATATCGACCTTGCGACTGCAGCAGAGCAGTCCTCTGAAGAGGATGAGGCTCAGGAGGGCATGCCCCTGCAGGAACAAGAGGCTGAGTCGGCCGCCGCTGAAACCCTTGCCATGCACGTCATTGACGACTCCGAAGTTGTCGTCGACGAGACATTGGAGTCCCTGGAGGACGCCATCGACCCTGAGGCCGGTGCTGAGGTGGAGGACGCTCTCGACATTGATTCGCCAGAAGAGGCAGATGCTGCTGTGGAGGCCACGGATGACGAGGCTGACACCCACGCTGATGACACCGCAGCTGAAGAGGACCCCTATGCCGAGTTCCGCACCGAGCTTCGTCGCAAGCCTGGCAAGTGGTACGTCGTGCACTCCTACGCCGGTTTTGAAAAGCGTGTGAAGCAGAACATCGAGAACCGTCGTACGTCCCTTGGCATGGAGGACTACATTTTTGAAGTCCAGGTGCCGATGGAAGACGTCGTTGAAATCAAGAACGGTCAGCGCAAGCTGGTCACCCGTGTTCGCATTCCCAGCTACGTACTGGTGCGCTTGGACTTGAACGAAGACAGCTGGTCTACAGTTCGTCACACCCCCGGAGTGACCGGGTTCGTGGGCAACGCCCACAACCCGACCCCCTTGCGGTTCGAAGAAGCCTTCACCATGCTCAAGTCCACGGTGCCGGTTGCCGATGTCGCACCCATCAAGGGTGCTGCGATTTCTGTGGGTGGCGGCGTCTCCCGCATGCTCCCCGCAGAGGTCGACTTCGAGGTTGGCGAAACCATCACCATCAAGGAGGGGTCCTTCGCTGGGCTTCCTGGAACCATTAACGAGATCAAACCTGAAAGCGGTAAGCTCACGGTGCTGGTCTCGCTCTTCGAGAGAGAAACCCCGGTTGAGCTTGGGTTTGACCAAGTCACCAAGCTCTAACACAGACCACCGCACACCGGATTTGCCGGATGCGCGGGAGCGCATGACCAAGTCGGTCATGCTCGAGAAATGAAGGAAAAACAATGGCAAAGAAAGTAGTGGGCTTAATCAAGCTCCAAATTCAGGCAGGCGCTGCTAACCCCGCGCCCCCCGTGGGACCGGCTCTCGGTCAGCACGGTGTAAACATCATGGAGTTCTGCAACGCCTACAACCAGGCAACGCAAGACCAGCGCGGAAACGTGATTCCGGTCGAGATCTCCGTCTATGAGGACCGCTCCTTCACTTTTGTGTTGAAGACGCCTCCCGCAGCTGAGCTCATCAAGAAGGCAGCCGGTGTGAAGAAGGGCTCTGGAGTCCCTCACACCAACAAGGTCGCCAACATCACCCCTGCGCAGGTTCGCCAAATCGCAGAGCAGAAGCAATCTGACTTGAACGCTAACGACATCGAGGCTGCCGCCAAGATCATCGAAGGCACTGCCCGCAGCATGGGCATCACCGTCGGCTAACGTCCACCCTTTTTCTAGCGGGAGAGCGTGCCACGCTCAGCTACCGCGAACTCGAGTAATCGGAGATACACAATGGCAACAAAATCTAAGGCATACACCGCGGCCAAGGCCCTGATCACCGAGGGCGACTTCTATGCCCCAGGTGACGCAGTAGCACTGGCCAAGAAGACCAGCTCCGCCAAGTTTGATTCCACCGTTGAGGTTGCGATCAAGCTTGGTGTCGACCAGCGCAAAGCAGACCAGATGGTGCGTGGCACCGTCAGCCTGCCCCACGGAACCGGAAAGGTTGCGCGCGTTCTCGTGTTCGCAACCGGCCCTGCAGCGGAGGCTGCCCTGGCAGCTGGCGCCGACGAGGTCGGTGGCGACGAACTCATCGAGAAGGTCGCCGGTGGTTACACCAACTTTGACTCGGCTGTCTCAACCCCTGAGCTCATGGGTAAGGTCGGAACCCTCGGTAAGGTCCTGGGTCCTCGCGGCCTGATGCCAAACCCCAAGACCGGCACCGTGACTCCTGATGTGGGCAAGGCTGTTGCCGACATCAAAGGCGGAAAGATTGAGTTCAAGCTCGACAAGCACGCCAACATGCACTTCGTGATTGGCAAGGCAAGCTTCAGCGAGGACCAGCTTCTCGAGAACTTCCGCGCTGCGTTTGAAGAAATCCAGCGTTTGAAGCCCTCATCCTCGAAGGGTCGCTACATCCAGAAGGCAGCCATGTCGACCACCTTTGGTCCTGGCATTCCTTTGGATGTGACTGCGCTCTAGGAAACTCAGTGTCGGTGAGCATTCGGCGGGCAGCCCCCGCCGATGCTCCTGCCCTGGCTTCTGTGGCTGCTGCCACCTTCGCTCTGGCGTGCCCTCCGGGCACCACGGAGGCCAACATCGCGCTCTTTATCGAGACGTCGTTGTCTGAGCATTCGTTTGAGCGGTATCTCACAAGCCCCGCCAACCGCCTGTGGCTGGCGGAAGAAGACGGACAACCTGTGGGCTACGCCATGGCCGTCCACGGCGAACCCACTGATCCTGATATTCAGGCCGCGGTCGTGGTGCGTCCGACTGTGGAGTTATCGAAAATCTATGTCCACGAGTCACACCACGGCACTGGTGTGGCCGAAGCTCTCATGGACATAGCGATTACCGAAGCTGCGAACTCTGGGGCCGGATCTGTGTGGCTTGGGGTAAACCAACAAAACGTCCGAGCAAACCGTTTCTAT
Source organism: Pontimonas sp. (assembly GCA_021741945.1). Taxonomy (GTDB): domain Bacteria; phylum Actinomycetota; class Actinomycetes; order Actinomycetales; family Microbacteriaceae; genus Pontimonas. The sequence continues at coordinate 1,933 of JAIOWV010000028.1, read as the reverse complement.
GAAAAGCAGGGGTTTGTTCTACGCGGGACACGCTTTTTTCAGGTGGGAGACTCCATGGAAGCCGATTACGTGAGAGAGCGGAGCTTGCTCCCGCTCTAGTTTTCGGTTAGCCCTGCCCTAGGTGTCAATCACGACCGTGTGGACGCTTGCATTCTCGCCAGTCATTGCGACTCCAACTTGAGCGACGCTGGAAAGCGGGAACGTGGTCTCGTCAAACGTGTAGTGCCACTCTCCAGGGCGCGTGCCTCGATCGAAATTGTCTGAGTGGTATGTGTCCTCGGTGGTCTTGATTGCGAGGAACGGTTGGTGCGAAAAAGGAGAGCCTCTCTCAAGGCGTACCTCAAGGCGCTTGGCCTCTAGGTTGACAGAGAATGCTATTTCTGGCTGCTCTTCAGCAAAAATTTTGCCGACTTCCGACGCAGTTGCAAACCTGACTTCGGCAGTCGGAAACTCACTTCGCAACTCGTCAAGCCAAGAATTAACCTTCTCAATGTCTGGCCTAATGTCTCTGAAATCGTGGTCGGTGAACGCGAGGACCGCGGCCCCGAGCTGGACAGCCTCGGTGAATGTCTGCCGGACATGCTGCTTGGACAATAATCGATGACGTGTCCCTAGGTTGAGGCACCGGAAAGTCCTACGTCTCAGTTCTCCAGGTTGCTGGTAATCGACAAGACTTGGGCGATAACCCCTCCAGGACGCGGGGGCAAACCGCCAATCCCCGAAACGCCCTCCACCCAGGTCTGGTTGCGAACTTTCTTCTTCATGGAACTGGTTACTGAAATCGATCGGAAACCACTGTTCAAGGAACAGATGAGAATCTGGTCTGATCGAGTGGAATCCAGGACGGAAAGCGACAGGGAACCAGCCGAAATTTATCAGTCGAAATGCCAGCGTAGAAAGAAGCTCGGGGTAAGAGTTGCCGTAGCTCGTGGCGGCGGCGATCGGGTCGTTAGCGATCGATCGTGGATGGAAATGGAATTGAATTTCGTCACTTATCGACGGGTTCCCTGCCAGTCGACGGTTGTAATAGTCGTGAATCTGACCAAGGCCTAGGTGCTTGTTGCGAGGATTGGAGGGGTAGGGGAGGTGGTCCATACAAAACCATGAAATCCTCCACTTTTTGCCACGATCGTCGACAAACCGTGAACGATACGCATTCGAGAACACTACGTCGTTCATCTCATCTAGCTCTTCGAGAGTCCTGTTGTAGCTTAAATTCTCGGAACTAAACACTTCAGCCAGCTCGCTGCTCAACTTTGGGTCACTCGGGACGCCTTGGCCGGCCTGGATTATCAACAAATTCTCTTGAGTGGGCTCGAAATCCAGTCCATAAATTGCTGCGATCCGGTCGAACGTGGCCTGAAGGGTCTCATCGAGCGGACCTTCGGTATCGACACAATGCACAACGTAGAGAGTCGGTTTAGTCACTGTGACCCCTTGCGGCTGGGATCCATTCCCTCGGAAAAATTGAGTGAACAATCCGATGCCCAGTCTTTGGATGACTGGGCATCGGCGGTTGGGGGTGAAACCTTCCTCACGGCAATCGCGAATTCATAAAACCGATCGCCGGGTGCGAGAGATTCCAGCGAGGAGTACCGAAGCCCAGCGAAATCGCCCCTGCGGGCGAAAGAAATACCGGACACATATTCCAGCCCGAAATCACTCAACCGATCCCGGAGGGCCCGAACGTCGGTGAAGGTTTGAGTAAAACCTTTCTCCCGGGCACCGTTCTCGGCCGCGTGTGCTTCGGCGTCGTCAGCCAGATAGTGATTATTCTTCCCGGTGATCAGTGCTACACCATCCCGCCGGAGAATACGATTGAACTCAATGAGTGCTGCTGGCTGGTCGAGTATCTCAAAAACCGCCCAGCAGAATATTAGGTCGAAGAACTCATCCTGACATGGGACGGATTCAGCGGGGCCATGCCAGACCG
>JAIOWV010000027.1 GCA_021741945.1 Pontimonas sp. | reverse complement strand
CCTTGATGGTCGTGAGGTTCGATTCGGCCAAGTCAGCCGATCCGCCCCACAGTTCGGGAAGAACCGCGGCAAGAGCGTTAATAACCTCCCCGGAGGCCTGCCTGGTGGCGAGTTTCTCGAGCCCCTCAAAGGTGGGCAGCACCCCAGTGAGGTCCGGGAGCGCACCGGATTGGAGTCGCTCCAGTAGAGCAGCCCGCTCTGGATTCGCCGATACCCACTGCGAAAACCTGGTGTCCCATTGCGCGCGGAGCTCAGCAGAGCGATTACGGAGCTGTCTTGAGTGCTCAATGACCTCCGGCTCCACCACGAAACTCTGGTCGGACGGGAAACCCAAGACGTTCTTCACGGCAGCCGCTTCGTCTGCTCCCAGGGCTGAACCGTGAATCTTCCCGGTGTTCTGCTTGTTAGGAGCGGGCCACCCAATGACGGTTTTGACGGTGATGAGGGACGGTTTTGACGTCTCTGCCTTGGCTGCTTCAATCGCCTGGAACAGGGCGTCAACGTCCTCGTTATAAGAGGAGGGGTCCCCGAAGTCAACGGTGTGAACATCCCATCCGTATGCCTTGTAACGGGCGCTCACGTCTTCTGTAAAGGCGATGTCCGTGTCATCTTCGATGGAAATCTTGTTCGCGTCATAGAGGACGACCAGGTTGCCAAGCTTCTGGTGGCCAGCGAGCGAGGCGGCTTCTGCCGTTACACCCTCCTGGATGTCTCCATCGCTGGCGATCACGTAGATGAAGTGATCAAAAACGGATTCGCCAGCCGGCGCCCCCGGGTCCAACAGTTCGCGCTCAAAACGAGCGGCGTAGGCAAAACCCGTTGCCGAGGCGAGTCCTTGGCCCAGAGGACCCGTCGTGATTTCCACGTGGTCGGTGTGACCGTATTCCGGGTGACCAGGAGTCAACGAGCCCCACGTACGCAAAGCCTTGAGGTCATCAAGTTCAAGGCCGAGTCCACCCAAGTACAACTGGACGTACTGAGTCAATGACGAGTGACCGGCGGAGAGGATAAACCGGTCTCGCCCCAGCCAGTGTGGGTCTGCTGGGTCAATATTCATGACCTTCTGGTAGAGCAAATACGCAACTGGCGCGAGGCTCATCGCGGTGCCCGGGTGTCCATTTCCCACCTTCTCGACCGCGTCAACAGCAAGGACGCGCGCGGTGTCTACAGCCCGCCGGTCAAGTTCGGAGAAAATGGATGCCATAGCTGCAAAGTCCTTCTGTGAGCGGATATATCCCCTGATGGGCGCCAAAGCGTCAAGCAACCCGAGCCAGCACGCCCAGTATATCTAGGGCCATAGTGGCTCCGGCCCTAGGGCCACGCTCAGGTTTTCCGTGGAGTCGCAAAGTAGGATGGGATCGCTGTGTCTGCCAATCAAACTCTCACCCCGCGCGCAACAAAGTCTTCGGCTTCGCCCCGTTCGCGCGCCTTGTCGGTGATTCGTGCGTACATTGCGCTCACGAAGCCTCGGGTCATCGAGTTGCTGTTGGTGACCACCGCGCCCGTGATGGTTCTCGCTGAGCGTGGGATTCCGAGTGTGTGGTTGGTCATTGCGACCCTTGTCGGTGGGTCGCTCTCTGCTGGCAGTGCAAACGCCTTCAACATGTACATCGACCGAGATATCGACGCGATTATGGGACGCACGCAGGCACGCCCACTGGTAACCGGTGAGATCACGGGGCGAGCGGCGCTCGTGTTTGCCTCAGCACTCGGCATCCTCTCCACCCTCTGGCTCTGGTACTTCACTACCCCTCTGGCTGCAATCCTGTCTGTCGCCGCGATTCTCTTCTACGTCTTCGTGTACACGCTCTGGCTCAAGCGCCGTAGCGAGCAGAACATCATTTGGGGCGGCATAGCAGGCTGTTTCCCTGTTCTGATTGGCTGGGCGGCTGTCACAGGCTCGCTCGATTGGGAACCACTGATTCTGTTCCTTGTGGTCTTTTTATGGACGCCTCCCCATTACTGGCCGCTGTCAATGCGCTACAAGGATGACTACGCGAGCGTCTCGGTTCCGATGCTCGGTGTCGTGAGAGAGGCACCGGTCGTCGGGCTGCAAGTCATTCTTTACGCCTGGGCAACCGTAGCTGCATCGCTTCTTCTGATTCCCGTGGCGCCAATGGGCTGGATTTATACGGTGGTGGCGCTTGGGTCAGGCGCGTGGTTCATCGTCGAGTCTCACCGCCTGTATCAGCGGGCGCTCGCTGGAGAGGAAGTCAAGCCGATGCGGGTTTTCCACTCGAGCATCAGCTACCTGACCCTTCTCTTTATCGCTGTTGGTGTTGATCCACTAGTTCAGCTCTAGCCGGTTCCACGCGCTGCGCCAAGAGCACGCTCACTGTGATGGCGACAAGGACCGCAGCCATCACCATGTGAATGCCCACGAACAACTCGGGTAGGCCGTTTCTCGCCTGATACAGCCCGACGCCGATTTGAACAATGGTCACGGCCAGCAGAGCGGTGGCGGTTCTCTTGAATCTGGGCGAGCCAACGCCTGCGAACCACGCGAGACTGACAAGCGTGACGGATAGACCCAGAAATACATAAGAAGGCCAAGCGTGGAAGTGCTGAAGCAGCCAAGAATCAAGCCCGTTCCTCGCTGCGCCACCATCACCGGCGTGAGGGCCAGAACCCGTTGTCAAAATGCCCATTAGGACCGAAAGGATCAGCACGCCGAACATGGTGGCACTGAGCAGCCTCACCGGACTCGGCACGTTCCAAGTGCGTCCCGGCCCTGCGACTCGCACGCGATAGAGCAACAAGGCCGCTAGACCGACCAGAACCGCGGAGAGCAAGTAGTGCAGACCAACAACGTAGGGGTTCAGGTCCGTGAGCACAGTGATGCCGCCGATGACCGCTTGACCTGGGATTCCAAGCCCAATTACGAGCGAGAGGGTGAACAGCTCGGGGCGCTCTTTCCGGAGACGCAGCACGAAGACAAACATCGCGATGGCGATCAGAATCAACACGAATGTGAGGAGTCGGTTTCCGAACTCGATAATTCCGTGGAACCCCATCTCTGGCGTGGTCACAAACGAGTCTTCCGTGCAGCGCGGCCAGGTGGGACAACCCAGGCCAGAGCCGGTCAACCTGACGGCACCGCCAGTGCCAATGATAAGAATCTGGCTGACAAGCGTCGCCCACGCAGCGATCCGCACACGGCGATCGATCGAGCTAGGAAGCCAGTTCCACAGGGATTTCACGGATTTAGACCTTCACTCTCAGGGTGTACCCCGATACACTGGGGTCATCGGGTGGCTGCGTTGCTGCCCATCGGGGTTTGTATCCCTTCGGCGCACTCTATGAGTGAGTGTAAGAGAGAAAACCTGGTGCCTGCTGGATGGCAGGTGTCGAGCGCACCATGTGGAAACGATGAAACGGAGAGTCATGTCTGACGTACTTCTCGATCGACCGGAGCTCGAAGGCCTTGGCAACTATGAATTCGGCTGGCACGACGCAGATGCCGCCGGGCAGAGCGCGACGCGTGGAATCTCCGAAGAGGTTGTGCGCAACATCTCGGCGCTCAAGGACGAACCCGAGTGGATGCTGAAGACCCGCTTGAAGGGCCTTGCTCTTTTCGACAAGAAGCCAATGCCAAACTTCGGAGCCGATCTTTCGGGGATTCACTTCGACACCATCAAGTATTTTGTTCGCTCGACCGAGCGCCAGGCGCAGACCTGGGAAGACCTGCCAGATGAAATCCGGGAGACGTATGAACGTCTCGGTATTCCCGAGGCTGAGCGGTCTCGTTTGGTTGCAGGTGTCGCAGCGCAGTATGAGTCAGAGGTCGTGTATCACCAGATTCGCGAAGACCTCGAAGCGCAGGGAGTCCTGTTTTTGGACACCGACACTGCTCTGCGCGAGCACCCCGAATTCTTTACCGAGTACTTCGGAACCGTGATTCCAGCAGGCGACAACAAGTTTGCCGCCTTGAACACAGCCGTGTGGTCCGGGGGATCCTTCGTGTACGTCCCACCAGGTGTGCACGTCGAAATCCCTCTGCAGGCCTATTTCCGCATCAACACGGAAAACATGGGTCAGTTTGAGCGCACCCTGATCATCGCCGACGAGGGTAGCTACGTCCACTACATCGAGGGCTGCACCGCACCGATCTACTCGACTGACTCCCTGCACTCGGCAGTCGTGGAGATCATTGTGAAGAAGAATGCGCGTGTTCGCTACACAACGATTCAGAACTGGTCGACCAACGTCTACAACCTTGTGACCAAGCGTGCCATTGCCCACGAAGGCGCAACGATGGAGTGGATTGATGGAAACCTTGGTTCCAAGGTCACCATGAAGTACCCCTCGGTCTTCTTGGTGGGCGAACGCGCGAAGGGGGAGACCCTCTCCGTCGCCTTCGCCGGTCCGGGGCAGCACCAGGACGCTGGGGCAAAAATGATTCACATGGCTCCCTACACAACCTCGTCGATTGTCTCCAAGTCGATTGCCCGCGGCGGTGGCCGCGCCGGCTACCGAGGTGAAGTGCGCGTTGACGAAAACGCTCACCACTCAGCAAACACAGTGCGATGTGACGCCTTGCTCGTCGACACCATCTCTCGGAGCGACACCTATCCGGCCATTGATATCCGGGTTGATGATGTCCAGCTGGGTCACGAAGCGACTGTGTCACGTGTGAGCGAGGAGCAGCTCTTTTATCTCCAGAGCCGCGGGCTCGCCGAAGATGAAGCGATGGCGATGATTGTCCGAGGCTTCATTGAGCCCATCGCTCGCGAGCTTCCCATGGAATACGCGCTCGAGCTCAACAAACTTATTGAGATGAACATGGAAGGCTCCGTCGGCTAAATGAGTTCACCACAGACGGGCGTCTCCCTTTCCGAGTCGCCAGACAAAGTTGCGGGCACTGACGTCCCGGTTCAGACTCGTTCTGAGCGTTTCCAATCAGTCATTGCCACGGACTTTCCTGCGGTCACTGGCCGCGAGCCAGAGTGGAAGCTTTCGCCGGTCGCGACGCTCAGACCACTCATCGATGGCGCGCTCGATGGTTCCGCCTACAGCGTTGACGCAACGAGCGCCACCGGCTTCAGTTTCGCCTTTCATCCAGCCTCCGAGGTGAAGCGAGGCGTTGCCGGGCTTCCTGAGGACCGCGCGGCTGCTAATGCGTGGGAGTCCACCGACCAAGTACTCGTCATCGACCTGGAAGAATCCCTCAGCCAGACCGTTGTGCTGAGTCGTTCTGAGATGGGTTCGAGCCCGCGTGCCGCTCACACGGTGATTCGGGTCGAAGCCAACACTCACGCAACGCTGGTGGTTCGCTCCACCGGGGATGCAGTACTGGCGGAAAACATCGAGTTCGATCTTGCCAACGATTCCAACCTGCACGTGGTTTTTGTCCAGGACTGGAATCCCGGGGCGATTCACTACGCTCACCACCTTGCTCACGTGGGCAAAGGCGCAGTCCTCACGCACATCTCCGTATCTCTTGGGGGGGACGTGGTTGTGGTCAACCCCTCCGTCCAGCTCGTCGGTGAAGGCGGTGAGGGGCACCTGTTGGGAGCCTATTTCGCGGATGCAACCCAGCACTTGGAGCACCGGGTTTACGTTCACCACCAGGGTCCAAAGACCGTGTCCCGAGTCTCCTACAAGGGCGCCCTGCACGGTGCGGGTGCGAGAACGGTGTGGATTGGTGATGTACTCATCGGGCCAGACGCAGTGGGCACAGATTCGTACGAACAAAATCGGAACCTCGTCCTCAGCGAAGGCACCCGCGCAGATTCGATTCCTAATCTAGAAATCAAGACTGGCGACATCGAAGGCGCTGGCCACGCAAGCGCAACGGGCCGCTTCAACGATGAGCAGCTCTTCTATCTTCAGTCGCGCGGCATCAAGGAACTCGACGCGAGGAGACTCGTTGTAATGGGCTTTCTCGTGGAGGTCATATCGAGAATCAACGACAGCGCGCTGGTTGAAGACTTGACCGAGCGCATTCGCACCAAACTTTCTGCAACGGAGGAATCGTCATGAGTGGCGTGAAGATCTGCCCGGCCGCTGATATCGCTGTTAACCAGCCAGTCAAGGTCACCATCGAAGGCGTGGCCATTGCTGTTGTGAAGGACTCGGCTGGCACCGTCCACGCCATTGGCGATGTCTGTAGCCACGGAGAGATTTCACTGTCCGAGGGCTTTGTCGAGGACGACACTCTCGAGTGCTGGGCGCACGGCTCTAAGTTCGAGTTGACCACCGGCAAGCCCCGAAACTTTCCGGCCTTCGAGCCAGTACCCGTTTACAGCGTCACCATCACCGATGGAGACGTCTACATTGACCCAACCCCCCTTGTCATCTCCTAGAAAGTCACGAAGGCACGAATTATGAGCACCCTCGAGATTAAGAACCTCCACGTATCGATCGAGACCGACCAGGGTCCTGTAGAAATCCTGAAGGGGATCGACCTGACCCTCAAAGCGGGGGAGACCCACGCCATCATGGGTCCGAACGGTTCCGGAAAGTCAACCCTCGCGTACACAATTGCGGGACACCCTCGGTATCAAGTGACAGAGGGGTCAATCACCCTCGATGGTGAGGATGTCCTCGCGATGAGCGTCGATGAGCGCGCCAAAGCCGGGCTCTTCCTGGCCATGCAGTATCCGGTTGAAGTTCCTGGAGTCAGCGTGAGTAACTTCCTCAGGACAGCAAAAACCGCTCTAGCTGGTAAGGCACCCGCGCTGCGCGAGTGGGTGGGGGAGCTCCGTGGCGCTATGGAGTCGTTGCGCATGGAACCGGGGTTCGCTGAGCGCAACGTGAACGAAGGGTTCTCCGGTGGCGAGAAGAAGCGGCACGAAATCATGCAGTTGCAGCTACTCAAGCCCAAGTTTGCTGTCCTGGATGAGACCGACAGCGGGCTCGATGTCGACGCGCTGAAAATCGTTTCCGAAGGGGTCAACGACGCAAAGAAAGCAACGTCTCTCGGGGTTCTTCTGATCACCCACTACACCCGCATTCTTCGCTACATCACCCCAGACCACGTCCACGTGGTCGTTGCGGGCAGACTCGTCGACAGCGGTGGCCCGGAACTGGCGGACACCCTGGAGAACGAGGGTTACGACCGTTACCTGACGCCCTCTGCGTCGTAAGAAGGGAGTTGGAGCGTGTCTACCGTTGCATTGTCCGCTGAGCGCTTCGACAGCGTCGAAGAAGGCCTCAAGAACGTCATTGACCCTGAGCTCGGGGTCAACATCGTCGACCTCGGACTCATCTATGACCTGTCGTGGGATGACGAAGAGGACGCGCTCATTATCAGCATGACCCTCACCTCAGCGGGCTGCCCCCTCACCGATGTGATCGAAGAAGAGATGGGCAAGGCCCTGGATGGCATCGTGGAGCGATTCCGAATCAACTGGGTCTGGATGCCGCCGTGGGGTCAGGAACGAATTACCGCTGACGGGCGTGACATGATGAGAGCGCTCGGATTCTCGATTTAACTCTCACGTGTTGTCTCGAATCAACCCATCAGTGTGAGGCAGCATGCTCCAGGTAGAAAACCTTCAGATTCGGCTCGGCGCCCGCGTCCTTCTGGACCAGGTGTCTTTTCGCGTTGACAAAGGCGACAAAGTCGGGCTGGTGGGTCGTAACGGCGCCGGAAAAACCACGTTAACCAGGGTGATTTCCGGGGAAATGGCTCCCACCGACGGCTCCGTCCACGTCACCGGTGAGGTGGGGTACTTGCCCCAGGATCCACGTGCGGGTGATCCTGAGGCGACCGCCAGGACTCGAATCCTTGATGCGAGAGGCCTAGGCACCGTCATGGCTGCCATGAACAAGGCAAGCCTCGATATGGCATCCCCAGATGAAGCGGTGGCGGCCGCTGCCATGAAAAAGTATGGGCGCCTGAACGATCAGTTCATGGCGGCTGGCGGCTACCACGCGGAGGCTGAGGCAGCCACGATCGCCTCCCACTTGAACCTTCCGAATGCTTTGCTCGACCAGACGCTGGCAACTCTCTCCGGTGGTCAGAGGCGAAGAATTGAGCTTGCCCGCATTCTCTTCCAGAACGCCCCTCTGATGGTCCTTGATGAGCCCACCAACCACTTGGACGCTGACTCAGTGGTGTGGCTTCGAGCGTTCTTGTCGCAGTATCCAGGCGGGGTAATTGTCATCTCCCACGATGTCGCTCTCGTCGAAGAGACAGTGAACCGCGTCTTCTACCTTGACGCGAACCGCTCGACCATCGACATCTACAACATGTCGTGGAAGCACTATCTGCGCCAAAGAGAAGCAGACGAGGAGCGGCGGCGCAAAGAGCGCTCCATCACCGAGAAAAAGGCAAGCTCGCTGCACCAGCAAGCCGCCCGCTTTGGCGCCAAGGCCAGCAAAGCAGCTGCGGCACACCAAATGGTGGCCCGCGCCGAGAAGATGCTCGCGGGACTAGACGACGTGCGCGCTGTCGATCGCGTGGCGAAGCTGCGGTTCCCCGAGCCAGCGGCCTGTGGAAAGACGCCGCTGTTTGCTCACAACCTTTCCAAGAGTTATGGGTCCTTGGAAATCTTTACTGCGGTTGACCTGGCAATAGATCGCGGTTCCAAAGTCGTGGTTCTGGGACTCAACGGTGCTGGGAAGACCACGCTGCTCCGCATTCTCGCTGGTGTCGACGCTCCAGATACAGGTGAGGTAGAGGCAGGTCACGGGCTTCGAGTCGGCTACTACGCCCAGGAACACGAGACTCTTGACATCAAGCGAACGGTCCTGGAGAACATGCTTCAGGCCTCACCGAGTCTGGGGGAGACGGAAGCGCGGAAAGTTTTGGGATCGTTCCTCTTTACCGGCGATGACGTATTGAAGCCTGCCGGGGTCCTCTCCGGTGGCGAGAAGACCAGGCTGTCGCTCGCGACACTCGTGGTTTCCCAGGCCAACGTGCTCCTACTCGACGAGCCCACAAACAACCTTGACCCGGCATCCCGAGAAGAGATTCTCGATGCGCTAGCGAACTACAAGGGTGCGGTGGTTCTGGTGAGTCACGATGACGGAGCGGTGGTGGCGCTCAATCCCGAGCGCGTCTTGATCATGCCAGACGGTGTCGAAGACCACTGGAACGCTGAATACCAGGACCTGATTTCGCTGGCCTAAGTTCGCGCACCATCAAGCAGAGCGTCTTCCTCGTCCGCATCACTCTTCTTGGTTCTTTCCTTGGGCGCGATGCCTGCCTCGTTCCTGGCTTCCTGGCGCAGCAGTGCTCCGAACGCAATAAGGGCCAGCAGAGCAAAAACAAACCACTGCAGCGTGTAGCTGAGGTGGGGGCCCTCGTCGAGTACGGGGCGAATAGCGGGCAAAGGTGCAACCGATACCTCGGGTGTTTCCCGATCGAGCAACAAGAAGAACGAGGTCTCGAGTTCATACCCCACCGCGCGTTGCACGGCCCCAAGGTCAATGCTTGGCAGTTGTCCCTCCGGTGCGCCACGTCCCCTGAGCGTGGGCTCACCGGGCTTAATACGAGCCACCACGGAAACATCACCCGATGGCGCCTGGGGGACAAGGTCAGGGAAATCCGTGGACTCGCCCGTGGGAATCCAACCCCTGTTCACCACCAGCGTCATGCCGCTATCGGTGAGGAAAGGCACAAGTACCTCAAACCCAACCTGACCACCACGCGGCCGCGTTCTGACCAGAATTTGATCCTCGAGAACATACTCGCCACGAACCACTACGGGGGTCCACTGGTCTCTAGCAGGGGAGAGGCCCTCGACAGACACCAGCTCCTGCGGTTCTCGGTCCCAGTTGGCCTCCAGGACGTTGATTGCGGCCACCGCCTGGCCCCGACGGTCCCACTGCCACAGCCCGAAAAAGCTCGAGACGAGAGCGAAGACCACCGTGAGCGCCAGATACCCAAGCCAGCGTTTAGTCAGAAGGAGTCTGATCATGCCGGTTCACCCGATAACGCCACGGCCCGAACAGGGAAACCGCGTTGTCCTAGATAGCCCTCGAAGAAGGCCCTGTGTTCGTCGCAGGAAAGCCAAATCTTCTCTCGTTCCGGCCCGTGGATTTTGGGATTTCGCCACACAATCTGCCACGCAGGGGACTGGACACAGGCAGTGCGCGAGCACCGCGTGTGTCCCTCAGAAAACTGTTGAAACATCAGCGCAGGTTGGTAACGCTCACCGTGCCGGGGCGAAGGGGAGTCACCTTCTGGGCTTCCTTGGTCGCGGAGTTAGCCAGCACAACCGCGAAATACGGCAGGATAATCGCCCCGAGGGCCGGCAACAGAAGCCACCAACCAGACACCAGAAAACACGCGCCGATGCAAGCAAGCCTGATTCCCATTGCCACGGTGTACTTGATCATGCGAGCGCGACGTTCTAGTTCAGGAGCGCTCTGCAGTGAAGTCACGGTGTGTGGTGATGACATGGTGTGCTCATCGTAGAACAGTCGTCTGCCAATAAGCTTATGAACTATGACAAACCCCCGGACCGTCCTCATCACTGGTGGTAACCGAGGCATCGGATTTGCCATCGCAGAGCGTTTTGTGCGCGAGGGTTACCAGGTCGCCGTGACTGCCCGTTCAGGTAGCGGCCCAGAAGGCACACTGACGGTGAGAGCTGACGTTACTGACAGCCAGAGCCTCGACTCGGCAATCTCCGAGGTGGAGGCCGCCCTTGGGCCCATTGCTGTCCTGGTTGCCAACGCGGGCATTACCAAGGACACCTTGCTCATGAGAATGTCGGATGAAGAATTCGACAGCGTGATTGAGACCAATCTTGGTGGTGTTTTCCGCGTGGTCAAGCGTTGCATTACTCCGATGATCAAGGCGAAATATGGCCGCGTAATCCTTATTTCGAGCGTTGTGGGACTCTTTGGTTCGGCGGGCCAGGTCAATTACTCGTCATCAAAATCAGCACTCGTGGGCTTCGCACGCTCCCTCACACGTGAACTCGGGGGTCGGGGAATCACGACAAACGTTGTTGCGCCCGGGTTCATCACCACCGATATGACGAAAGCACTCCCACCGGAACAAGCGGAGGCCTATCTCAAGTCGATTCCGGCAGGTCGCTTTGCGGACCCTTCCGAGGTTGCCAGTGCGGTCGTCTGGCTCGCTTCAGACGATGCCGCCTACATCTCAGGGGCTGTGATTCCTGTCGATGGCGGACTGGGCATGGGGCACTAGTCCCGAGTTAGTCCCAACATCAGCAATATCTCGCTGAGATCCGGAGTATCAAGCGCGACATCGGCAGCAGCGCGCGCAACCGGCTTAGCCATGTATGCCACGCCAAGGCCAGCCCAGGACAACATCTCCACGTCGTTTCCGCCATCACCCACAGCGACCGTGCGCTCCTGCGGTATCCCGGCGCTAAGGGCCCACTCTTTCAGTGTTGCTGCCTTTGAGCGCGCATCGATAAGTGGCCCCAGAAGTTGACCCGTCAGCACCCCCTCGGCAATCTCCAGACGGTTTGCGCGATGAAAATCCAAGCCCAGGTCTTCCACAATCGGGTCGATCATCGCGTGGAAACCGCCTGAGATCGCGCCAACCAGGTGCCCGTGAGCGTGCAGGGTGTCCACTAGGACGCGGGCGCCCTCGCTGAGTCGCACCCGTCTGGCAGCTGCGTGAACCGCGCTCTCCGGAGTGCCTTTGAGGGTTGCGACGCGCTTTCGCAGACTTTCTTCGAAGTCCAGTTCGCCCCGCATTGCGGACTCCGTTAGCTCGGCAACCGCTTGAGCGACATCCTCTGACACCTCTGCCGCGAGAAGATCAATTCCTTCATCCTGGGTCAGCGTCGAATCGACATCCAAGACGACAAGCAGCTGGTGACCCATCACCGCTGGGTTCTCCACTGGGAAATCACCTCTCTAGCGTAAGCCATCGGTGTGGGGCTCCTTCCTGGTGTTTTTCGCGGTGGAGTAGGCTTGAACAACAATGACAACGGTGGCTTCTCTCGACAACGTCGGCTTCGTTCGCGACGGTCGCGCCATTCTCAACGACATTTCGTGGACCATCGACCAGTCTGAGCGATGGGTGATCGTCGGACCCAATGGCGCCGGAAAGACCACCCTGTTGGGCATGTTGGCCTCTTTCGTGCAGCCCTCCCGGGGCAGCGTTACAGTGCTCGGAGAGCAACTGGGAAAGACGGATGTTTTTGAACTGCGGCCTCGCGTCGGTTTTGCCAGTAGCGATATGGCCCGTCGTATCCCCGACAACGAAAGCGTGACCGACGCGGTTCTGACAGCCGCCTGGGGCGTTACCGGCAGGTGGCAAGAAGCCTATGAAGACATTGACGTGAGGCGTGCCACCCGTGTTCTGAGTGAGTGGCGGCTCGATCACCTTGCGTCGCACTTCGTCGGAACGCTCTCCGACGGGGAGCGCAAGCGTGTGCAAATTGCTCGAGCCGTCATGACGGACCCCGAGCTTCTCCTCCTCGACGAGCCTGCGGGGAGCCTCGATGTGGGTGCGCGTGAGGACGTCATCGAGATGCTCGATCATTTCTCGAGTGAGCCCACGTCGCCAGCTATGGTCATGGTCACCCACCACGTCGAAGAAATCCCGGCTGGTTTCACCCACCTCTTGGTGCTCCAGGACGGAAAAATCATTGCCAAGGGGCCCATCACTGAGACCCTGACCGGCGACGTGATGAGTGAGGCATTTGGAAGGCCGTTGTCCATCACTCATAACAATGGTCGTTACCAGGCGACAGCATTGTGAAATTGCTGGTAAAGTAGGCCCTTGGCCCACTTACGCAGATCTTCTGCACGACGTCAAGGATTTCCCATGAGAGCTGACATTCACCCCGACTACGCGCCGATTGTCTTTCGCGACCTGACTTCGGGAGAGCTTTTCTTGACTCGCTCCACCGCACAGAGCGACAAGACAATCGACTGGGAAGACGGCAACACCTACCCGGTGATTGATGTTGAAATCTCCAGTGCTTCGCACCCTTTCTACACAGGTAAGCAGCGCATTCTTGACTCTGCCGGTCGTGTTGAGAAGTTCAACCAGCGCTTCAAGAACTTCGGCAAGTAACTACGCGTTGACCGGCCACGAGCCGGTTGCCACAAAACCAGCGTCGCCTTGGTTTCGGCGGAACGCTTGATAGTTTTCAGCCCATTCGCGTGCCCAGACGACTTGTTGGTCGTGTAGCCACTCAGCATCACCTTCAAGTTCAGAGGAGTGGGCACGAAGAATGGCCTGTGCCACGCGACCAGCAGCAATAGCGTCAGCGTCTGCCGTATGAGAGTCATCTAAACGAACGAGGTAATGAGCGGCTGCCATCTGTAGGGTGCGCTTACCTTTTCGGTAGGTGTCGACTTTGCGATCGATGACCAGGGGATCGATGATGGGCCGCGGGTTGGCTAAGGGCTCAATTCCGTGACGGATCGACTCGTGATGAAGGATTGAGAAATCGTAGGAGGCGTTGTACGCGACCACCGGTAGCCCGCGACCCAGATAACCCTGCAAGGTGGAGTGAATTTCTGCGACAACTTCACCAGCGGGACGCCCATCACGCTGGGCAACCTCGGTCGTGATGCCATGAACCGCAGCGGCCTGATCGGGAATGACCACGCCCGGGTCAGCGAGCCAGGAGTGAGCCTCCAGGGTTTCCCCTTCAGCCCCAATTAGACCGACATACGACGTAACGATTCGAGCGTGCCGCGTATCAAGACCAGTCGTCTCAGTGTCGAAAACTACTAACGTGTCGCTCCAATGCCCCATAAATGGGAGCCTAGGCCACGCCGCCG
>JAIOWV010000026.1 GCA_021741945.1 Pontimonas sp. | reverse complement strand
ACGTC
The DNA here is from genome assembly GCA_021741945.1 of Pontimonas sp. GTDB lineage: Bacteria > Actinomycetota > Actinomycetes > Actinomycetales > Microbacteriaceae > Pontimonas. The sequence goes on along the minus strand of JAIOWV010000026.1, from coordinate 13,793 downwards.
TCTGGGCACGCTGCCGCTGGCGAACTGCTCTACTGCTACAACATCGTGAAACCGCGCGCTGTTATGCCGGTTCACGGCGAGGCTCGTCATTTGAGGGCTAACGCCACGATCGCCATCGAATCTGGTGTGACGCCCGAGAACACGTTCATCGGCGAGAACGGCACAGTGATTGACATGCGCGATGGCCAGGTCACCCGTGTCGGGCAACTAGACATTGGATTTGTCTATGTGGATGGCTCAACCGTGGGCGAGATTACCGAAGCCGATCTTAAGGATCGTCGGATTCTCGCTGAGGAAGGCTTCATCTCCATCTTCATCGCGATGGATGCTCAGACGGGAACAATCATCGTCGGGCCTGAGATTCACGCCCGCGGTTTTGCGCCGGATGACTCCGTCTTTGATGATGTCCGCCCTGCGATTGTGAAGGCCCTGGAAGAAGCCTCCGCCAATGGCACGAGGGACACTCATTCGTTCCAGCAGGTAGTCAGGCGCACAGTGGGTCACTGGGTCAGCACCCAACTTCGCAGGCGCCCGATGATTATCCCCGTGGTTATCGAGGCGTAGGCCTCCTCTAACGATTCGGTACGCCAACCACTAGCGTTGGGATATGCCTCGCCCTCAACACACCCTCCGCTTTCTTGGCGCTGCTGGAACAGTGACAGGCTCCAAGTTCCTGCTGGAGAGTGGTGAAGCCCGGGCGCTCATAGATTGTGGCCTGTTCCAGGGCCACAAGGAGTTGCGGCTGCGTAACCGCGACCCGCTGCCTCTGGCACCGGAATCCATTGACACCCTGCTGGTGACCCACGCGCACATCGACCATTCCGGCTACATCCCGGCCCTTGTGCGGGATGGATTTGATGGCCCGGTCTTGGCGACCAGCGCAACCAAGGATCTCTCCGAACTGCTCTTGCCCGATAGCGCGTACTTGATGGAAGAAGAGGCCTCCTACGCGAAGAAGAAGGGCTATTCCAAACACCAGGATCCACTCCCGCTGTACACGACTGAGGACGCTGAACGCGCTCTTGCGCGTTTCCGCACTGTCGAGCGTGACCACCCGTATGAGGTTGCCCCCGGAATGACCGCGACCTGGGTCCCTGCCGGGCACATCATCGGCGCCTCGAGCATTAACGTCACCACCGCTGCAGGCTCGGTCTTTTTCTCCGGTGACCTGGGGCACCCAGGCGACGCATTGATGAAACCTGCGCGCCCCTATTCGGGGAGCGATATTTTGGTGATGGAGTCGACCTATGGCAATCGCTCACACGGCGATGTTGCCCCCGAAGACCAGCTCGCGGAAATTCTTGACCCTGTGCTCCGCCGGGGCGGGGTGGTTTTGATTCCGGCTTTCGCGGTGGGGAGAACTCAAACAATCCTCCTTCACATTTCACGGCTCATGGATGCCGGGCGCCTCCCGGAGGTTCCCATCTTCGTCAATTCGCCCATGGCCGCCAACGCCTCGAGCTTGTATGCGAAGTATGAGGACGACCAGCGTGTGCCACCTGGGGAGCTCGAGCGCGTCTATGACAGGGCGCGTTTAGTGAGAACGGTTGAGCAGTCGATGGCCCTGAACGAGTCAGATGGCCCCATGATTATCGTTTCGGCAGCCGGCATGCTGACTGGTGGGCGCGTGTTGCACCATCTGGTCTCCTTTGGGCAGGATGCCAACAATGCTGTCGTCCTCTCGGGCTTCCAAGCAGGGGGAACCCGAGGCGCTGATTTGGCTGCGGGTGTGCGAACCCTTCGAATCTTTGGTCGGGACATTGTGGTCAAGGCCGAGGTGCACCAAATCGACTCAATGTCTGCCCACGCTGACGCTGATCAGCTCATCGAGTGGATGTCAGGCGCTGCTGATGCTCCAAAGATGACGTATCTCGTTCACGGTGAACCCGATGCCGCCAGCGAGCTTCGTGCTCGCATCGCTCGCGAAATGGGCTGGCCAGTCCGGGTGGCTCAGTACCTCGAAGAAATCGACATCGAACGCCCTCGCTAACGAGGACGCCTGGGCGACTACGCTCCAGCTGCGCTTGGCAACGCGTTGCGCACCATGGGAATAACTAGTGCGCCAGCGACAACGTGCATGAGGTTCAGCCACAGCGCGCCCTCGATGGTGGAAATTCCACCGAAGGGCATCACGAAGCTCAGCGCCAAGGCAATCAGGCTCACCGAGAGCCACACGTTCTTCGGCGACTTGGTGCGTGAGGCGATCCAGGCAACGATGACGCCGCCAACGATTCCCTGGAAGACGCTAAAGAGCGCGGGCGCGAAGAACGGGATGGCGGTCCCCGCGGGGCTGGTCAGGATGAACTCGACCTGGAAGAACTCAGTGGCGAGGAAGTAGAGGGCCTGGTTGATAACGGCTGCAATCAGTGAGGCGACGACGAGGGGGCGAAATACATTCTTCATTTTTGCTCCTTGGTGAGTTGGCTCTGGTCGGGAAGGGTAATTGGCCCAGTTTCTAGTGCTAGATCTGCTTGGACAACAACGTCGCTGGATCTGGCTGTTTGGGCAATGACGATTCCCCCCAAGACTATCGAGGCGCCCACAACCTGCAAGAGGCTGAGCGATTCTTGGAGCCACAGCCACGCGGTGACAAAGGCAAAGGCAATCTCACTGGTCGCGACAATTCCTGCCGCCGTTGCCGAGAGGCGCTTCAGTGCACTCAAGGACAGCAGGAAGGGGGCGAAAGAACCAAGGACAACATTCCAAGCCAGTAGTGCCCAGAGTGGAACTAGAGCACTGTCAGGTTCTGACCCAAGCGGCGCAAGGGTGGTGAAGCTGGAGGCGTCGAGCTCCCACCACCCTGAGAACGGTAGCCAAAACACCGCGGCGATGGTCATGGTCCAGAAAGCCAGGGCAAGAGGGGAGATGGTCTTCAGCTGTTTCTCTCCCACCAGGAAGTAGGTGGCGAGGGTGATGGCTGCCAGCAAACCCCACATCACGCCAATGGGGTTCAAGGTGCTGGCCCAGATTTCAGCAACAACGACGAGGCCAGCCATGACGAAAGCAATGGCAACCCAGAGGCGCAGGCGCACTTTCTCTTTGAATATAAAAAAAGCAACGAGTGCGACCAGCAAAACCGCGAGGTATTCAAGAAGCAAAGCAATACCCACCGGAAGCAACTCAATGGCGAGCGCATAGGTGACCTGCAGCATTGCGACGCCGACGACACCGAGGACCACCACGACCGGCCATTGGCCAGGCGGCAGGCGAAAAGACTTTTTGTCGATAATCAGAAGTACAAGCCCGGAGATCAGGGCAGCACCGAGAACTCGCATCTGGGTGAGTTGCATGGCCGAGAAGCCGGCCTGAATGATGACTTTGCTGACCGAGCCGTTAGCCCCGAAGAGAAACGCTGCCAACAGCGCGTAAATGTAACCCATGAGTTATCTGAGACCGCCGTTTTTCTTGTCGTAGTGGAGCCCAACGACCTAAGCGTAGGGGTTGTGACAGCACGCCAGCGTCATTGTCTGTGGCGAAATGTCGGGCCTTTTTCAGGGCACCAGGATTAGCCTGGGGACATGAAAACCTATGTGCTCGCAGGCGGTTGTTTCTGGTGTCTCGATGCCGCCTACCGCGTGCTCCGCGGCGTTCACTCTGTCGTCTCCGGCTACACCGGTGGTCACGTGGAACACCCCTCGTATGAGCAGGTCTGCACCGGGAGCACGGGGCACGCGGAGGCAGTGGCGGTCACCTTTGACCCCGATGTCATTCCCTCCGATGTCATCCTCGATGCGTTCTTCACGATGCACGACCCGCGCCAGCTCAATCGCCAGGGTAATGATGTTGGAACCCAGTACCGCTCTGCCATGTTCTACGCCTCGCCCGAGGAGAAGGCGCTCTTCGAAGCTGCGCGCGACCGGGCAGAGACGATGTGGGGAGGCGGCGTAGTAACCGAGATTGTGCCCCTTGGCACCTACTTTGACGCCGAGGAGTATCACCAAGATTTCTTTGCCAAGAACCCCACCCAGGGTTATTGCTTGGCCGTAGCGGTGCCGAAAGTGTCCAAGGTTCGCGCCAGCTTCGCCTCCTATCTGCGAACCCCCTAGCTGTCCACAGCCTTCGCGGGGACTGGAATCCAGCCCCACTTACCTGATTGACCGTGCCCGGCGGCGGGAAGCGAGCACAGTAGCGGCTGGTGTCACTTGATTGGCGGGTGGTGGCGCCAGAACGCCGTGAAACCTGCCACGCCAAGGAGCACCATCATGACCGACCAACTCACTCTGACCGGCCTCGTTGCCACCACGCCACGACACATTGTCACCTCCGAAGGCCTTGCCATCACCAGCTTTCGTCTGGCCTCCCAACAGAGGCGGTTCGACAAAAGCAGCGGCGGGTGGGCTGATGCCGACACCAATTGGTACACGGTGACGGCGTTTCGAAACCTCGCGCTGAACGCTTCGGTGTCGTTGAACAAAGGCGACCGCGTAGTCGCGGTCGGTCGTCTCAAAGTCAGAGACTGGTCAAACGATGACCGATCAGGCACCTCCATCGAAGTGGAAGCAGACTCTCTGGGCCATGATCTGCACTGGGGCGTCAGTGAGTATCAGCGCGTGGCCAGGCCCGACACGGAGGAAAGCCCCGAGCCCGAGGGCGAAGAGGAGGAAGATCTCCGCGCCTAAACTTGGAGTTCGCACCGACTGTGCGTTGAGGGAGGCTCGTGTGTCGCAGGTTCCCTACTTTGCCACCCTCGCGCTCGTCGCGAGCTTTGCGGTGACGGGCTGCCAGCCGATCGCTGATGACCCGTCACCGAGCTCCGCCGTCCAGGAAGACCAGAGCGTCACGGTCGCGGCCGACCCGGAATTTGTTCCGGAACGGGTACCAGGTGGTTCTGCTCGGGAGAACCAACCCCACATCGACTACGTCTTATCCCACGCAATCGACGCCGCACGCCCTGATGTTGCGGGCCTGGACCTGGTCAAGGTCCTAGTGGAAGCCGGTTATTCTAAGGAGGGTATGGAGCTGACTCCCGACGCGTCATTAATTGAGCTTCCCGCTGATTCCACTGCGCTTGCCGTTCGCTTTGGTGAAGAGTGTGTGATTACGCAGTGGGGGAGCGACTGGTATGCCTCTGCCGTTGAACCGGTACTTGCGAGCGACACGTGTCTTCTCGGCGAGACCGTGTCTCTAGACTAGGAAGCTATGGCTGAGTTCATTTACACGATGGTGCGCGCCCGCAAAGCGATTGGCGAAAAACTAATCCTCGACGACGTCACGATGTCGTTTTTCCCCGGGGCGAAAATCGGCATGGTCGGCCCGAACGGTGCCGGTAAGTCGACAATTCTCAAGATCATGGCGGGTCTCGACACCCCCAGTAACGGTGATGCGACGCTGAGCCCCGGATACACCGTGGGAATCCTGCTGCAGGAGCCTGAGCTGGATGCATCGAAAACTGTTCTGGAGAACGTCCGCGACGGTGTTCGCGACATCCACGAGAAGATTGTGCGGTTCAACGAAATTTCGGCGGCCATGTCAGACCCGGATGCGGACTTTGACGCCCTGCTGGCCGAGATGGGAACCCTTCAAGAAGCTATTGATGCAGCGGACGCCTGGGACCTGGACTCACAGCTTGAGCAGGCGATGGATGCGCTGCGCTGCCCACCCTCAGATGCCTCCATCTCTCACCTTTCCGGTGGAGAGAAGCGCCGAGTTGCCTTGTGTAAGTTGCTCTTGGAGAAGCCTGATCTCTTGCTTTTGGATGAGCCCACAAACCACCTCGACGCCGAGAGCGTTCTGTGGCTGGAGCAGCACCTCTCGAAGTACCCAGGCGCTGTTATCGCCATCACCCACGACCGGTACTTCCTCGACCACGTCGCCCAGTGGATTGCTGAGGTAGACCGGGGTCGCCTTTACCCCTACGAGGGCAACTACTCCACCTACCTCGAGAAGAAGGCCGAGCGCCTTGAGGTTCAGGGAAAGAAGGATCAGAAACTAGCCAAGCGCTTGCCAGATGAACTCGAGTGGGTTCGCTCCAACGCCAAGGGTCGCCAGGCTAAGTCCAAAGCCCGTCTTGCTCGATACGAAGAGATGGCAACCGAAGCCGAGCGCACCAAGAAGCTCGATTTCGAAGAGATTCAGATTCCGCCAGGTCCCCGTCTGGGCCAGCAGGTTCTGGAAGCCAAATCTCTGAAGAAGGGCTTCGGCGATCGGGTTCTGATCGAGAACCTCAGCTTCACCCTGCCTCGCAACGGCATCGTCGGCATCATTGGTCCCAACGGTGTGGGCAAGTCGACGTTGTTCAAGACGATTGTGGGCCTGGAGCCCCTGGATGGTGGCGAGATGGTGGTGGGCGAGTCGGTCAAGCTCTCCTACGTTGACCAAGACCGCTCGGGAATTGATTCCTCAAAGACCCTCTGGGAAGTTGTGTCCGATGGACTTGATGTCATCCAGGTCGGGAATGTCGAAATCCCCTCCCGTGCCTATGTCTCCAGCTTTGGCTTCAAGGGACCCGACCAGCAAAAAAAGGCTGGCGTGCTCTCCGGTGGAGAGCGCAACCGCTTGAACCTTGCGCTCACGCTGAAGCAGGGCGGAAACTTACTCCTGCTCGATGAGCCCACGAACGACCTTGACGTGGAAACGCTCTCGAGTCTTGAGAATGCTCTTCTGGAGTTTCCGGGTTGCGCGGTGGTCATCACACACGATCGGTGGTTCCTCGACCGCGTTGCCACCCACATCCTGGCCTATGAGGGAACTGAGAAAGAGCCTGGATACTGGCACTGGTTTGAAGGCAACTTCGAGTCCTACGAACAGAACAAGATTGAACGTCTAGGGCCCGACGCCGCGGCACCCCACCGCTCCACCTACCGCAAACTCACTCGGGACTAGGGACGCGAACCATTCCTTCTTGAGCGACCGAAGCGATGAGATGCCCGTCGCGGGAGAAGATTTTGCCAAGCGCTAATCCGCGGCCACCGCGGGCTGAGGGCGATTCCTGGACATAGAGGAACCACTCGTCCGCACGGGCAAAGCGGTGCCACCACATGGCGTGATCGAGACTTGCGAACTTGAGGCCTGGCGTTGCCCAACCGATGCCGTGGGCGCGCATTACCGGCTCCAGAATGCTGAAATCACTCGCGTAGGCGAGCGCCGCCCGGTGCAAGTTGGGGTCATCCGGAATGGGCCCGATGGACTTGAGCCAGACGGCTTGATGGGGGACGTGGTCACCATCAACGCTCACATACAGCGACGAGGGGAAGTGGCGAAGATCAAATGCCCGAGTCTTCGCCCACACATCCGCGATGGGGTGATTAATCGAGGTGAGAACTTCCTGAGCGCTCGGCAGGCTCTCGGGGTCCGGGATGCCCTCTGGCATCCGGGCTTCGTGTTCCAGGCCCGCATCCTCATCTTGGAAGGAGGAGATCATTGAGAAAATTGGCTGGCCTTTTTGGTAGGCCTGGACTCTGCGCGTCGAGAACGAGCGACCATCGTGAATTCGGTCAACAGCAAAGGTGATGTCATCGGCGATGTCTCCGGGACGGAGGAAGTAGCCGTGAAGTGAGTGGATGATGCGCTCTTCTGGAATGGTGTGCATCGCGGCGAGCGCCGCCTGCGCCATCACCTGACCGCCAAAGACACGACCGTGAGGCTGCCACTGGCTGGGTCCCGTGAAGATGTCCTCCCTGGTTCGCGCCGTACTGCTCGAGAGGCTCAGTGCCCCGAGCATGCTTTCCATCGGGTCTGGCGGAATTGTGGGCGTGTCACGTGAGGGGTCCATGGGTTGTAGTTTAGAGGTCGACATGTCCCATACTTTTTCTCTCGAGTCCGACCCGGCCCGCCTCGACGCTATTCAGTTTCTTCAGCGCGCGGCGAGAGTCAATGACGGATCAGCCCGGTTGATTGCCGATGGCACTTATCTCCAGGTCTATGTCGGGGTGTTGTTCCCCAGGGGGCTACTTGATCGCACACCCACCGTGTTGGGGCTTCGCGTGTTCCGTCTTGCCGAGTCCATCGAGTTCGACGTGGTGGTGCCCATTGAATCTCTGGTGCATCGTTTGAGTGTTGCCGCCGAGCAGGGGGAATCAGCCAATCGGGTTCCGGCCGAGGTGGCTTCCCTGCAGTGGGCGGCAATTACACCGCCACAGGATGGTTGGCGTCGCCGATTAGGAGTGAGCTCTGACGCTCTTCGGGCTGCAGCGGCCAGTGGCGTTGCGAAGGTTGCAGAAACAGTGCCCGACGCGATCGGTGAGTCCGTGTTGCAGAAGGTGCGAGCTGAGGTGTGGGGGAGCATGATTCCCGATCACAAGCGAATTCCGGCGGGTGCCGCGTTCGCCGCCGACGCCCTCGGTTTCCTCACCGAGAATTCCCTCCAGGTCCACACACTCGAGAATTGGGTGCGACTGAGCTCGAAAGCTGGATACGTCTTGGTGAAATTCCCCGGCGGTCAGACTTTTGGTGACGACGACGAGGGATAATCCTCGAACGTGTTGACCATGGAGAGCGCTGCGCGCTCCAGGTAGTCCCAGAGTTCGCCCTCGTCCATAGGGGAAAGCTGCAATGAATCAACTGCCCTGCGCATGTGGGCCAGCCAGCGCTCTTTGGCGTCTGGATTAACGTGAAACGCAGCGTGGCGCATACGCAGGCGCGGGTGTCCCCGCTGGTCGCTGTAATCGGTCGGCCCGCCAAAATACTGCTGGAGAAAGGCCGAAAGCCTCCAGATGGCGCCCTCGAGGTCGTCCTCTGGATACATGGGGCGAAGCCGATCGTCCTCCCGAATGCCCTCATAAAATTTCCGCACGAGCGCGTCAAACGTGGCGGAGCCGCCAATCCGGTCGAATAACGCAGAGCTGTTGGGAAGGTCGGTCATGCGTTAGGGGGACGAATCCTTGACGTCGGTGTTTTTCGTTTTTGCCTCGTCGCTCACACGCCGTTGTCCGTAACGATTGGCGTCCATGTTGTCGACGACCATGCGGTTCAGCGCTGGAATGTCGACTTCCCGCTTATCGAGAGCGTCCTTCAAGACGCGATACAGAGCGCGCTGCGCATCCCACTGTTCGCCAGCTCGCACCTTCACAACCAGACGCAGTGTGATGGCCTCTGCGGAAAGAGACTGAACGCCCCAGACTTCAGGCTCTTCGATGACTTTGCGTCGCCATGCGGGTGAGTGAGCAAAGGCTTTCGCGGTCTCCAGCAGCAGGTGCTGGATCTCATCGATGTTGGACTGGTAGGGAACAGGGAGGTCCATGATCACCCGCGACCAGTCTTGCGTCTGGTTACCGACTCTGAGGATCTCGCCATTTCGGACGTACCAAAGGGTTCCCGACACATCGCGAATTTCAGTGACTCGGATACCGACCCGCTCGACGACCCCGGAGGCTACGCCTAAGTCAACGACGTCTCCCACACCGAGCTGGTCTTCAAAGACCATAAACAAACCGTTGAGGACGTCTTTGACGATGCTCTGGGCGCCAAATCCGAGTGCCGCTCCGATGATGCCAGCACTCGCGACTAGCGCCGTGACAGAGAAGCCAAGCTCGCTGAGAACAAGAATGATGACGACAGAGACAATGATCCAGGTCGCAGTGTTGTTGAAGACGGAACCCAGTGTCCTGGTCCGCTGCACGGCGCGGAGCGCCTCAACAGGGCTGGAGGTGAGTTCCCTGGTGTCATCGACATTATGAGCCTTCTTGACTCCGGTCACCACCTGGTTGACCACCCGCTTGATGGCAATGCGGATAACGATTCGAGCGATGAAACCAGCGGCAATTACACCGATAATCCGGAAGAAGGTCGCGTAGGTGGCAACGGCCTCAACCAGCCACGACCACAATTCGCCTAAATCCATGCCCCCACCCTACGCCGGTGTGGCCGCAGAATCGCGAGCTTGAACCCGCAGTGCCCGCTTCACCCCGGCAAGATTCTCCTCCACGATGCGTCGAAGCGCCGGAATGTTTGGGTGCGTTGCCAGCCATTGTTCGCTCGCGACGACGAGCGCGTCGCTCACGAGAGAGCTGGGGTACAGGCCCTCCACGATGTATTCGGCAATTTTGTAGGTTCGCTCAGCCCAAATGCTCTCCAGCATCGCGAAGTAGGGGTCGATCAATCCTTCGAGGTCTCGCTGGTCGTTGACCAGGTCGTAGCCGAGCGTGAGTGAGCGCACGATTGCGTTGGGAATATCAGCGTCCTGGGTGAGGCGGTCAAAAACCGCACGCTTAGAGGCCGCCCCGGGCAGAAGTGATTGAGCACGCGCAGCTGCTTGCTGGCCATTGGAGGTGTTGTCATTGGCGAGCGCTGCCTCAATCTCGGCGGAGCTCGCTCCACCACACAGTGCAAGTCCCGCCAGCAACTCCCATTCCAGGTCGGTGTCAATGGCAAGCCCGGGAAGAGTCTTCGTTCCTGCCCTCAGCGCTGCCAACAACTCGCGGTGTTCTGACGTGCTGGCAAGTCCGCAGAACGCTTTGACCAATTGGAACTGACTGTCGCTGCCTGCCTCGGCGCGCTCGGCCAAAGACCACACCGCGCTTCCAGCCTCGGCGAGCGCGCTCGCACGCCTGGAGGGGGCAACAAAGTTGCGCACCACGAGAGCGAGCTGCCCGAGTGCGGTGCGCACCGTGGTGCTCTCTGTCTCCTGGCCAATGTTTCCGAGCACCAAGTCGATGAAGTCTTGAGGTGGAATCTCTGCATCCCTGGTTGCATCCCACATGCTGCCCCAGACCAGCGCGCGAGCGAGCGGGTCTTCGATTGCCGAGAGGTTCGTGATTGCGAATGCCTGGGACAGTGGGTCCAGGCGAATCTTTGTGTAGGCCAGGTCGTCATCGTTAATCAGGATGAGGTCAGGCCTACTCATTCCAACGAGCTCGGAGATTGTCGTTGTTGCCCCATCCGCATCCAGTTCGATGCGGTGGTGACGCCTTGTGACGCCGTCTGCGTCAGCGTTATAGAGGCCGATTGCTAGTCGATGTGGTCGAAGCGTGGGCCATTCCGCTGGTGCGCTTTGCCGAAGCTCGGCTCGGGTGATCACACCCTGGTCGTCGACCTCGATTGCGGGAATCATTGTGTTCACGCCCGCCGTTTCTAGCCACACTTCACTCCAGGCTCCGAGCTCACGTCCGCTGGTGGCTTCGAGTTCGGTCAATAAATCCGCGAGAACAGCGTTGCCCCACTGGTGCTTGATGAAATAGTTGTGGACGCCAGTGAAGAAGGCGTCTTCGCCTACCCAGGCGACCAGCTGCTTCAGAACCGAGCCGCCCTTGGCGTAGGTGATTCCATCGAAGTTGACTTGGACATCCTCGATGTCTCGGATGTTGGCAACAATCGGGTGAGTCGAGGGAAGCTGGTCTTGACGATACGCCCAGCTCTTTTCCATCGCGTGGAACGTGGTCCAGGCGTGAGTCCACTCGGTTGCCTCAGCGGTCGCGATGGTGGAGGCCCACTCGGCGAAAGATTCGTTGAGCCAGAGATCGTTCCACCAGCGCATGGTCACCAGGTCGCCAAACCACATGTGGGCGAGCTCGTGCAGGATGGTCACCACGCGACGCTCTCGAACGGCATCAGAGACCTGGGAGCGGAATACATAGGTCTCCGTGAATGTCACTGCTCCAGCGTTCTCCATTGCCCCGGCGTTGAATTCGGGGACGAAGAGCTGGTCGTACTTTTCAAACGGGTAGGCAACCCCGAACTTCTCCTCGAAGTAGGCGAAGCCTTTCTTCGTGATGTCGAAGATGTAGTCGGTGTCGAGGAATTCGGAGAGTGATGCCCTGGCATAGACGCCCAGGGGGATCGTTGCTCCACTCGAGCTGGTTAGTTCGTCGCGCACCACGGTGTAGGGGCCTGCAACAAGAGCTGTGATGTACGAGGAGATTCGTGGAGTCGGAGAGAAAACCCAGGTGGCAGAAGATCCCTCAACGTCTGGCGTGGGGCTTGGTTGGTTTGAGACAACCTGCCAGGTAGCTGGTGCGTGAATCGTGAATTGGAATGTGGCTTTGAGATCTGGTTGCTCAAAAACCGGAAAGACTCGCCTGGAGTCGGGAACTTCGAACTGCGTATAGAGATACACCTCGCCATCGACGGGGTCGACGAATCGGTGGAGCCCCTCGCCGCTATTCGTGTATTTGTGCTCCGAGACAATAACGAGGGTGTTCCACTCCTCGAGATTCTCCAGTGAGATTCGTGAGTCAGCAAATACTGTCGAGGGGTCGAGGGCTCGTCCGTTCAGGCTGACCTGGTGGACTGCCTCAGCAATGATGTCGATGAAACTTGATGCGCCGGAACCCGCCTGGAAGGTGACCTCGGTGGTCGTTCGGAAAGTGGGGGAGGTGGCAACCTCGCGAAGATCAATATCAATCAGATAGCTCTCCACGTGGAGAAGGCTGGACCGGGCGGTCGCCTCGTCGCGAGTCAGATTTTCACCGGGCACCATGAACTCCTTGGAAACGCGTGGGGGCTAGAGCCCCGCGGACAGCACAACACTCTGGCCTTCTAGCCTAGGGCGTGGCGTGGGCTGAGTAAGGCGGGGTACTAAGCGCGGTTGGTGTCGGCGTCGATAGTGACGGCGACCTCTTCGGGGAGCTCCTCAGCGGCCCCGTCGCCCTTGGTGAGAGGTCTGGTTTCGACCGTCAACTTGGGTGGCTGAATGTTCGTGATCTCCATGTCAACCTCGGTCGCGGCCTGGCGCATGCGCTGGAGGTAGTCATTCAGGTAACCCTGCTGGCGACGAACATCGCTGAGTTGGCTTTCGGTGTCGGAGAGCATGGTGCCCACCAACTCTTCGGTGTCCCTAGCAATCGAGCGCGAGCGTTGTACGGTCTCTGAAATCAGACGCTCAGCGTACGAGCGAGCCTCCTTGGTGAGTTCGTCAGCGCGACGCTGTGCGGTTTCAAGAACCGTGTCTGCTTCTTGGCCTAGATCTGCAGCGCGCTTCGCGGCGTTCTGAACGTGCTCGTCCGCCTGCTGGTAAGCCTTCTGGGCGTAGTTGTCAGCCTCTTCGTGGATGGCAGCGCGTGCGCGCTCTGCCTCATCGATTTGCTGGCGAATGCTGGTGTCGGTCGCAACAGCACGCTCTTGGGCGGCGTGCAAGAGTTCGGATGCTTCACGCTTGACCTGCTCAACCTGGCGTGATGCCTCGGCCTTGATCTCAGACACCTGCTTTTCGGCCTGGCTGATCATGGTTGCCGCGGCGCGCTCGGCGCGGGTGCGGGTGTTGGTGGCCTTCGCAATTTCGTCGGCAGCTTGCTGGCGCAGCTGTGCTGCTTCGCGCTCTGTCTCGAGGCGCAATTCTTCCGAGGCGCGCTGCGCTTCGGACAGAATCTTGCGGGATTCCTTGGCGGCTGACTCGCGAACGCGGGTGGCCTCGCTGCGCGCGTTGCCGAGAACCTCGGCAGCCTCAGCTGCCGCCTCCTGGGTGATCTTCTTTGACTGCTCTTCAGCTAGACGCAAGGTCTCTTCGAAGGCAGTACCCAACTCGGAAAAACTTGGCTTCGCGCGCGAGGCACGATCGTTGGCGTCCGCGGCTTCGCGAGAGAGGCGCTGGATGGTGCGAGCGTTCTCAGCGCGCTCATTTTCGAGGCGCTCGAGGCGGTCGGTGAGCTCGCGCACATAGCGCGCGACATCGTCGGTATCGTAACCGCGTACGGCCCGACGGAAATCTGGAATGCTCACACTAGGCTCCTCGGCATAGAACCCAATAAGAATAGGGCAAAAACCTGTCTTTCGTTTGCCCGGAAACTAAATCGTTGTCGATTACGGCTCACAGGCTAGGGATTTAGACTCTGGGCATGCTAATTCACATTGCCACCGACCATGCGGGCCTCGAGTTTAGCCGTGATTTAGTCGACCATTTGGGCCACGAGGGCCACGAGGTG
>JAIOWV010000025.1 GCA_021741945.1 Pontimonas sp. | reverse complement strand
GCCAGCATGGTTGCCGTCCTAGCGGGGTCGCTTTTGATGGCCTTTATCCTGCAGGTTTTTGCCTATCAATCCGAGGGGCTTGTTCGGAGGCTTTCCTTAGCAATAACCGGGAGTGCGCTGTTAACCGGCCTTGCTGCCGTGGTGTTTCAGGTGCTCACCGTCGTAGACTAAAGACATGCTTCTCGCCATCGAAATCTTTTTCCTCGGACTCCTCGTTCTTGCAGCTCTTGCAATTGCCTGGGTGTCGGGAATTGTTCTGCTGAACCTCTACCGGGGTCAGCGCTAATCACTGACGCAGCGCTCGAGGTGATCACCAGATGACGGGTGAGCATTTCGGGGACATTCTTGGCGAGATGAGAGCACTCGCCAGAGGCGACGCGTTCGTCGACGTCTCTGACCGCGAGATTGTTCAGGTCTTGGGCCCCGATCGGTTGGTGTGGCTCAACAGCCTGATTTCCCAGCTCGTACTCGACTTGGCGCCGGGTGTGACGAAGGAAAGCCTGATCCTCGATCCCCACGGTCACATCGAGCACGCGTTCCTGATTCAGGACGATGGCGAGTGCACGTGGCTGCTCACTGCTCCGGGTCGAGGAGTAGGGCTGTTCACATGGCTTGAGTCGATGAAGTTTCGCATGCAGGTGACTCTCGCCCACGAGCCTGGTGCTTGGTTTATCGCAGCGGCAAGTAATCAGGTTCTTGGCGACGAAGCGCCCCGTGTTGGTTTTGTTGATCCGTGGCCCACAGTGGGTGAGGGTTCCATCGGGTATGCACCAGAACCGCACCCCGGAGTCGATTTCACCATGACCTACAGCGTCTACGTGAGGGCGACAGCGCCCAGCCTTCAAGGCGCGAGCAAGGCTGGAACTCTCGCCCTGACCGGCCTTGAGATTGCTGCGGGGCGACCATCGCTGAGTGAAGTCGATGAGAAGACGTTGCCGCACGAGTGCGATTGGCTGAGGACTGCGGTGCACCTGAACAAGGGGTGTTACCGAGGGCAAGAAACGGTGGCGAAAGTCCATAACCTCGGTCACCCACCGAGGCGTCTGGTCCTTCTTCACCTCGATGGGTCGGAGTCATTGATTCCGGTTGCCGGCGAGCGGGTCATGGTGGGGGAGCGGGACATCGGCGTCATTACGCGGGCGGCGTGGCACTACGAGCTTGGCCCTATCGCCCTAGCCCTGGTGAAGCGCTCTATCGATTCGACCGGTGAACTCGAGGTCGCGAGCGGCAACACCCGGATCCCTGCGAGTCAAGAAGTCTTGGTCCCGGTCGATGCCGGTGCCACGAGAGCTGTGCCGCGGCTGCCTCGGCTGGGTAGCCGTAGCTAATCGGTAGGCTTGAGCTATGGCTCACACGCTCATTCTTCTTCGCCACGGTCAATCCGAGTGGAACAACAAAAACCTGTTCACCGGTTGGGTGGATGTTCGCCTGACCGATCAAGGTCACAAAGAGGCAAAGCGAGCCGGCGAGCTACTGGTCGAGCACAAACTACTTCCCGATGTCGTGCACACCTCATTGCTTTCTCGTGCGATTCAGACCGCCAATGGCGCGTTGGACTCCGCGGATCGCCTGTGGATTCCCGTGAAGCGCTCGTGGCGCCTGAACGAGCGCCACTATGGAGCGCTGCAGGGCAAGGACAAGGCCGCGACCCTTGCTGAATACGGCGAGGAGCAGTTCCAGCTGTGGCGCCGGAGCTTCGATGTTCCCCCGCCCCCGATTGACCCGAAGGACACCTACGCGCAGCAGGGTGATCCCCGCTACGCGGACATTGAAGCCTTTGTGCCAAAGACCGAGTCGTTGAAGCTTGTGATTGACCGCATGTTGCCCTACTGGAAGTCAGACATTGCCTCCGATGTTGCCGTTGGAAAAGTGACGCTCGTTGTCGCTCATGGCAACAGCCTTCGCGGTCTGGTGAAACACCTTGAGCGCATCAGCGATGAGGACATCGCCGAGTTGAATATCCCGACCGGAATTCCGCTTGTCTATCACCTGGACAAGAACATGAAGCCGACGAAGCCCGGCGAATACCTCGACCCAGCTGCCGCCGCTGCGGGAGCCGCTGCTGTGGCAAAACAGGGAGCTAAGAAGCGTTAGTGCTTGGGTGGGTTCCACTCACCAGTGGCGAGATACATCATCTTCTTGGCAATCGAGACCGCGTGGTCTGCGAAGCGCTCAAGGTAACGAGATGCGAGCGTAGCATCCACCGTAGTTTCAGTTTCCTGGCTCCACGAGTCGCTGAGAACCGTCTCAAACACTGACAGGTGGAGAGCATCCACCTTGTCGTCTTCATCGCGGATCTTCTCAGCGACGGCAACGTCCTCGGTCTACAGGAGAACGACAAGCATCTTCGCGAGCTCGATGTCGAGGGAGCCCATCTCTTTGAAGATGGGGCGAATGGTCTTGGGAACAACCTTCTCGGGGAAGCGGTAGCGGGCAAGCTGGGCGAGGTGCTCTGCCATGTCGCCCATGCGCTCGAGAGAGGCGCTGATGCGCAGCGCGCTCACGACGATGCGCAGGTCTTTCGCGACGGGCGCCTGCCTGGCCATGATGGCGATAGCCAGCTCGTCAAGGGCAACGACGGCGTCGTCGATCTTGTTGTCGCGGACGATGACAGATTCGGCCAGGGTCACGTCTGATTTGTTGAAGGCTTCAACGGCGTCGGTAATGGCATCGACGACTAGTTCGGCTATCTCAACAAGGCGATCTTGAACCTCGTGGAGTTCTTGCTGGAAAAGCTCGCGCATGGTGCTCCTCAATCGAGCGGTATTCGGGTGGTCACAACTTCTCGCAGTTGGGTTAACAAACAGTGAGATTTCGCTTAACACTCGCTTCTTTCGGCCGAGTTTAGCGCCGGAGGAGCTTCTTTGGTCGGAGCGCGCACCGTAGGCTTGGGGCATGGAGCCCTTATGGTCACCCGCGTGGATGCTGCTTCTTGGCATTGCTGCGGGGCTTGGCATCGCCGTTTTGGTGTGGGCTGGAGCCGGATGGCATCGGCGCGCCGAACAGGTTCTTGAGCCCCCGGTTCCAGACGGTGTCGACACCGCTCTTGAGGTCATTGGCGCAACAGGTGTAGTCCTCGATGCTGACAACAGAGTGCTGAGGGCATCAAAGTCAGCGGTAGCGCTGGGAATTGTCGACAACCGAGACATTGTGTACCAGCCAATTCTCGATTTGGTGAAGAAAGCCAGGGTCGACGGTGAACCAGCCGCGCGAGAATTCGAACTTCCAGGGGTGGGGCGCGACGCGCCTCCGGTTCATTTGCTGGTGAGAGTGGCGCCACTCGGGCTTCGTTTGATGTTGGTGGTGGCCGACGACCGCTCTGAGATGTACCGCCTAGATGCTGTTCGTCGCGACTTTGTGGCCAACATCTCCCACGAGTTGAAGACACCGATTGGTGCTGTGTCACTGCTCGCTGAGGCGCTCCAGTATTCGGCGGATGACCCAGAACAGGTTCGGGCTTTCGCCGAAACCCTTGAGCGCGAGGGACACAGGCTTGCCGAGATGACCAACGACATCATCGAATTGACCCGTCTCCAGTCGGTTGGCACCATTCAGGACCCCGATGTTGTCTCGATCGACTCTGTAGTCGAGCAGGCGATTGCCTCTAACTCGGTTCTGTCACAGAAATCAGGCATCACGGTGGCGGTCTCCGCAAGCACGGGAGCTTATGTTCTCGGCGATGGGACGTCGCTTGTGACAGCGGTGCACAATTTGGTGCGCAATGCCATCACCTACTCCCGCGGACCCTCTCGCGTTGGCGTGGGGGCCCTGGTCAAGAACGGAATCGTGGAAATTTCCGTCACCGATCAGGGTCAAGGTATTGCCAATAACGACCTTGAGAGAATCTTTGAGCGCTTCTACCGAAGCGACCCGGCCCGGTCCCGCGAAACCGGCGGAACCGGACTCGGTCTTGCGATCGTGAAGCACGTGGTGAACAACCACCAGGGTGACGTCCGGGTGTGGTCGCAGCTTGGTAAGGGTTCGACCTTCACCATCCGCTTGCGCGAGGCACCAGCGCATGTGGTGAAGGAACACCTCAGCCAGACCGGGCCGATTAAGGAGCTAAAGCCCAAGAAGCTGCCGCGAGCTGCCGAGTATCTCGCAACCGATGAGATACCGATGCTTCGGGTGGACGACGACGAGACATCATTGAGAGGCAGCGCATGACGAGAATCCTGCTGGTAGAGGACGAAAAATCCCTCAGTGAGCCACTGTCTTACCTCCTGCGCAGGGAAGGCTATGAGGTGCAGGTCGTCGATAACGGCCTTGCCGCGGTGACTGCCGTTGAGGCAGCGCCACCAGACCTCATGCTTCTGGACCTCATGTTGCCGGGCCTGCCCGGCACCGAAGTCTGTCGCGAGGTTCGCCAACGCTCGTCGCTGCCGATCATCATGTTGACGGCGAAAGATTCCGAGGTGGACATCGTCGTCGGATTGGAACTTGGCGCCGATGACTATGTCACAAAGCCCTATTCCTCGCGTGAGTTACTCGCCAGGATTAAGGCTGTCCTTCGCCGCCGGGCTGAGGACCCACACGCGTCACAGAGCATCTTGGAGTATCACGGCATCGTCCTAGATAGCGATCGACACCAGTTAGTAGTGCGGGGCGCTCCCGTCTCGCTCCCCTTGAAAGAGTTCGAGCTCCTTGAGCTCTTGATGCTCAACGCCGGCCGGGTTCTCACCAGGGGTCAAATCATCGACCGCGTTTGGGGCTCCGACTACTTCGGGGACACCAAGACCCTTGATGTTCACATCAAGCGTTTGAGGTCAAAGATCGAAGACAACCCTTCCGAACCGACCATGATTGTCACGGTTCGAGGGCTTGGATACCGCTTTGAAGCTTAAGGAACCAGGAGCTCGTATTCGGGCAATGTGCCATCGAGCACCGGCACAAACACCAGCTCGCCGGGGACGTTGCCGTACTCGAAGTAGACGGGATACAAACCACCCACAATGAGCTCGGGTCCAGACACCAGAACGCCAGCGCTGGGGTTATCACCAATACGGGTGCGCTCGGGAACAGCGGGGAGTTCAAGCGACTGGGTGATTCGAGCGGAACCGTCATCGAATTGAACATTCAGGGTGACGTCGTCACCGCTGGTGTTGACCACAGTCATCACGAGGTTGGCTTCGCCAGCGTCGTTACTGATCAAAAGAATGTTGCGCAGTGCTAGGTCACCAATGTCTGCGCCAACACCGTCGGAAGGGTCATATTCCTTCATGGTCGCAATTTCGGCCGAGAGCGTGCACCCCGTCGTTCCGGTAATCACGGCGGCTGCGAGAACAAGTGGCGCAAAGAAACGGCGTCGCACGAAACATCCTTCCGATGGCTGGTGAGGCTTACCGCCTTCAGTGTCCACTGCGATGGTGAACAGTTCTAGCCTACTGGAATGGGCGCCTAGACCGGCGCCACTAGCCCCGTCTAGGCCGGAAAAACAGGGGTTAGTGGGGGAAGCTCACTGTGCTAAAATGGAAAGTTGGGAAAGGTTGGCAAGCATGCTGTTTGAAGTTGGCGAAACAGTCGTATATCCCCACCACGGAGCGGCTACCATCACTGAGGTCAAGACTCGCACTATTCGAGGCGAGAAAAAGATGTACCTCAAACTCAATGTGAAGCAGGGCGATCTCACTATCGAGGTTCCCGCTGAGAACGTTGACTTAGTTGGCGTCCGTGACGTTATTGGCAAAGAGGGCCTCGACAAGGTTTTCGAAGTTTTGCGTGCGCCTTTCACCGAAGAGCCCACGAACTGGTCCAGGCGCTACAAGGCAAACCTGGAGAAGCTCGCCTCCGGCGATGTCATCAAGGTTTCCGAGGTCGTTCGCGACCTGTGGCGTCGCGATCAAGATCGCGGC
This sequence comes from Pontimonas sp., assembly GCA_021741945.1. Lineage (GTDB taxonomy): Bacteria > Actinomycetota > Actinomycetes > Actinomycetales > Microbacteriaceae > Pontimonas. Next base: position 8,256 of record JAIOWV010000025.1, on the reverse strand, counting down.
TTGAGCGCGGGTGAGAAGAGAATGCTCGCCAAGGCACGCCAGATTCTGATCTCAGAGCTTGCTCTTGCCGAAAAGACTGATGAAGAGAAGGCTTCGACGGTTCTCGACGAAGTTCTCGCCTCCTAGGTCGAACTCAAAGGCCACGACTGGTGACCACTGCGGTAGTCATTGTCGCGGCCGGCAGCGGCACAAGGCTTGGTTCTAACCAGCCGAAAGCTTTTGTTCCACTGGCCGGTGCGACGCTGCTTGAGCAGTGCGCCAAGGGTGTTCAGGCTTGGTCCCAACCCTTTTCTTTGGTTGTTGTTGCCCCTCCAGGGTGGGAAACTCCTGCTCGTGATTTGTTGTCACACCACGGTGATGTGACTGTCGTGACCGGTGGCGAAACCCGCACTGACAGCGTTCGGGCTGGCCTTGCCGCCCTGCCGGCTGGGACCACCACCGTGCTAATTCACGACGCTGCCCGGGCGCTGACCCCCGTCGCCGTGTTTGATCGAGTTTTGAATGCGCTGACTGAGGGCGCGAAGGGCGTCGTGCCCCAGATTCCGGTGGTGGACACCCTGATTAGTGTTGACCGATCCTCCATGGCCACAGGCGATGCCGTGGACCGCTCCGTCCTCGGTGCCGTCCAGACACCACAGGGTTTCCAGGCAGCGGCACTGATTGCGGCCTATGACGCGATTGATGGTGACTTCACCGACGATGCAGCGGTTTTGCGGGCAGCCGGCCACGAAGTGGTCGCCGTGGACGGTGATGCCATGAGTTTCAAGATCACGTACCCGGCCGATCTGCAGCGTGCGGCATCCGTGTTGGGCGCCACTGGCGGCCAACGCGTCGGAACCGCGGTGGATGTGCACCAGTTCGACCCAGGCGTTCCGCTCACGTTAGCTGGCCTGGTCTGGCCCGGCGAAGAGGGACTTGCCGGTCACAGCGACGGCGACGTCGTCATCCACGCGATTGTCGATGCGATTCTGCAGGCGGCTGGCCTGGGCGATCTTGGCACCCACTTTGGCGCCAATCGCCCCGAGTTTGAAGGCGCGAACAGTCGCGTGTTCTTAGAGCACGCACTGACTCTTGTCCGGGAGGCCGGTTATGTGGTCAGTTCCGTGGGGGTGCAGGTCATCGCACAGAAACCAAAGATTGGGCCACGCCGGCTCGAGGCACAGACTCTCTTGAGTGAACTGGTGGGGTGCCAGGTGTCACTCAGTGCGACCACCAGCGATGGGCTTGGCTTCACAGGTCGCGGCGAGGGCGCTGCCGCACTGGCAACGGCCGTCCTGGTCGCCATTTAGGCTCTCTTCCTCCTCGGCAGGCCGACCGGGCTAGGGAGCACTCTCTCGCTACCATGAAGCGGTGGCCATCAGACTCTATGACTCGAAACGCCAGGATGTGGTGGACTTTGTCCCGCTCCTGCCAGGTCACGTGTCGCTCTATGTGTGCGGGCCGACTGTTCAGTCGGCACCACACGTTGGTCACCTGAGAAGCGCTCTCGTCTATGACCTGTGGTCGCGGTGGTTCAGCTACCGGGGTCTGCAGGTCACACTCGTGCGCAACGTCACTGATATTGACGACAAGATCCTAGAAAAGTCAGTGGAAACGGGCGAAGCGTGGTGGGCGCTTGCCGAAAGAGTAGAACGAGAGTTCCACGACGCAACAAGTTCGTTGCACATCCTTCCGCCCACACGTGAGCCACGAGCGACCGGAGACATCCCCGCCATGATTGAGCTCATCGGGCAGCTCATCGCTACCGGGCATGCCTATGCCACAGACGATGGGTCCGGGGATGTCTATTTCGACGTCGCCCGCTGGCCCAGCTATGGAGAGCTCACGCACCAGAGTGTTGAGAATCTTCGTGGTGGCAGTGATGCTGTTGGGTCCAAGCGCAATCCTGAAGACTTTGCGCTCTGGAAGGGTCACAAAGCAGGCGAGCCAGCCACCGCCTCGTGGCCAGCACCCTGGGGCGCAGGCCGACCCGGCTGGCACATCGAGTGCTCAGCCATGTCTATGCGCTATCTCGGTGGGGAGTTCGACATTCATGGCGGTGGGGTTGATCTTCGCTTCCCCCACCACGAAAACGAATTGGCTCAGTCTGCAGCCGCTGGACACGGTTATGCCAGGCACTGGTTGCACAACGCCCTTGTGGTCGTGGGTGGGCAGAAGATGTCTAAATCACTCGGGAACAGCGTCTATGCCAAAGACCTTTTGGATAAGGCGCCAGCCATCATCGTCCGCTACGCACTCGCGTCGGCGCACTATCGCTCCGAACTCGATCTCCACGATGGCTTCCTCGATGAAGCGACCGCAGCTTTTTCACGGATTGAGGGATTCTTGTCCAGGGCCCGCCAGGAAGGCCTCGACGTTGAGGGGACCGTTGTCCCCTCTGCCTTCGCCGCGGCGATGGACGAGGACCTGTCCGTGCCAGCGGCGCTTGCCGTTGTTCACGAAACGGTGAGGGCTGGAAACAACGCTCTGGATTCGGGTGATCGCGCGCTAGCGGGGTCCGCAGCGAGCGAGGTCCGCGCAATGGTGAGAGTCTTAGGTATTGACCCGCTTGATCCCGAGTGGGCGCGAGGGTCATCGAGAGGCGATGGGGCATTGGCATCACTAGTGGAATCAGTCATTGAATTGCGCTGGCACGCAAAAGCGGAGAAGAACTTTGAGCTCTCCGATGCCCTGCGCGATGTCTTGGACCGCGCGGGTATTGACGTGAACGATGGCGCCTCGGGTAGCACCTGGAGTATTCGTGGCTAAGAAAGGTCACCCCGCAGCACGCAAGACAAAGAAGACCCCGACCGTGGGTACTGGCGGCCATGGCCGCCAAGCTTTGGAAGGCAAAGGGCCCACGCCCAAGGCCGAAGATCGATCGTGGCACCCAGCCGGCAAACGCAAGGCCGCCAAAGAGCGCTTGGCAAGTGCCAAAGCGCGCCACGGCGCCAGCTCTAGTCCCGCTCCCGTCAGGCGCACTGTTCGGGCGCTGAGCGCCGACACCGAGCTCGTGACTGGTCGCAACTCTGTTCTAGAAGCTATGCGCGCGAAGATTCCTGCAGTGAGCCTGCATGTGGCGACCAAAATCGACATGGATGACCGCGTTCGCGAAACTCTGGCGCTGGCCAACAAACGCGGGTTGCCGCTCCTAGAGATTCCCAGGCCCGAGCTGGACCGGATGACTGGTCCCGACACGGTGCATCAGGGCATCGCACTCAGCGTTCCGCCCTACAACTACGTGCACCCGATGGAGTTAGCGGACAAAGCAGAGAAGCACACCTCCACGCCGATTTTTGTTGCTCTTGATGGGGTGACTGATCCCAGGAACCTTGGTGCGATTGTTCGCTCGGTTGCGGCGTTTGGTGGCAACGGCGTGATTCTTCCCAAGCGTCGCTCCGTCGGTGTGAACGCTGCGGCGTGGAAAACATCCGCCGGCGCGATTGCTCGCACCCCAGTAGCAATGGCCGCAAATCTGACCCAGACACTCAAGGCCTTTCAAGAGCGCGGATACATGGTGGTCGGCCTTGATGGTGGTGGAGATATCCCGACCCCCGGCATGGATTTTGGCAAGGCGCCGGTTGTCTTGGTGGTGGGCAGTGAGGGGAAAGGCCTCTCGAGGCTGATCACCGAGACCTGCGACGCCATCGTCACGATTCCCATTAGTTCCAACGCCGAGTCGTTGAACGCTGGCATCGCTGCCAGCGTTGTTCTCTACGAAATTACGAGAGGGCGCTTCCTCGCCGGCAAGACCATTTAGATCCGATCCCGCCAGTTGAGCTCAATGGTGGGGTTTGGCATGGTGATTGCTTCCGTCGGCGGGCCGGTGACCATCGCCTCATCCCTGCGGTGTTGCAGCACCTCATCGATGTAGGAAGCGACGCTTTCTTCGCGGGTGATGTCGCGGTCTGCCTTTTGTGACCGTGCGGCGCGGTGCTCTAGCCACTGGTGGAAGATTTCCGCCGGTTCCAGTTTTCCCCGGTATTCCTTGGGGATTGAGCGAATTACGGGGTCATAGACCTCGCTCAGCCACTCGTGGGCAACCATAACTTCGTCGACGTCGTCCTGCGGGTAGTGGAAGGCCCGGTAGGAGTCCAGGTCGTTGAGTAGACGCCTCGCTTGGTTCTCACCGGCATCAATGCCGGTGAGACGCAGAAGTCGTCTGGTGTGGTGTCCTGCATCAACAACTTTGGGTTGAATCTGCAGTTTGGTTCCCTCGTCATTGCTGGAGATGGTGAGGTTCTCGATGTCGAACCCTAGTTCGTTGAGGCGGTGGACGCGCTCTGAGATTCGCCAACGCTCGGATTCGTCAAAGCTCTCCCAGCCGGTCAACTCCGTCCAGAGCAGTCGATAGGAGTCAATAATCGACTGCGCGACAGCCACGGGGTCGATGTTCTCATCGAGACGACCGCCGGCCTGGAGGTCGAGAAGCTCTCCTGCCACATTGACCCTGGCAATCTCGAGATCATTTTCCCTCTGACCATCCGAGAGGCTGCCCGGCATCATCTCCCCGGTCTCTGCATCGACAAGGTAGGCGGCGAAGGCGCCAGCGTCTCGCCGGAACAGAGTGTTGGAGAGCGACACATCTCCCCAAAAGAATCCAACGATGTGAAGGCGAACCAACAAGACGGCTAGCGCATCAGCGAGCCTCGTCGCAGTGTCGGGGCGGAGAGTTTGTGAATAGAGCGCCCTATAAGGAAGGGAGAAACGAAGATGCCTCGTGACCAGCGCTGTCGGCAGGGGAGCACCGTGACGATCGGTACGCCCCGAGACGATGGCCACCGGCTTGACGCAGGGAACCCCGCGCTTGGCGAGTTTCTTGAGCATCTTGTACTCGCGAACCGCCAGCGCTTCGGTGGTTTCTTTGATTGCCACAATGTGCGCGCCCATATAGATAAAGCGCACGATGTGTCGGGAAATACCCTTGGGCAGAGCAGCGACCGTTTTGTCGGGCCACTGTTCCAGAGGTAGTTCCCAGGGCAGCTCGAGCAGCTCGGGGCTCGCCACAGACGCCGTAATCGAGAGCGATCCGCTCATGACCCTGCCTTCGTTGTGTTGTGTGGGGAGGAGGGTGTCCTCCCCACACAAACCACAGTGTTAGGAACCAGCGGAGATGGCTTCCTTGGTGAGGCGCACTCCGGTTGCCGTGTCGAACACGTGCATGTGGTGCTCGATGGGCAACAGGGAGACTTTGTCTCCTGCTACCGGGTGGTTTCTGCCATCGACTCGCACGACAACGTCGATGTTCTGCCCGTTCACCTGGGTGCTGCCATAGAGGTAACCATCGGCTCCGAGTTCTTCGACGAGCTCGACGGTGGTCTGCAGGCCCTCGCCTGTCTTGGAGACCGTCAAGTCTTCTGGACGAATGCCGACAGTTACGCGGCTGCCCGTGGCGCCCGAGAGGGTGTTGCGGTCAACCTTGACGGTTGCGGTACCAAACTGAACGCCACCCTCAACAATGTCGGCGTCGAAGAGGTTCATTGCGGGGGAGCCGATGAAGCCGGCGACGAAGGAGTTCGCGGGAGCTTCGTAGAGATCCCGTGGGGTTCCGACCTGCTGGAGGACACCATCTTTCAACACGGCGATGCGATCACCCATGGTGAGCGCTTCGGTTTGGTCGTGGGTCACATAGACGGTGGTCACGCCGAGCCTCCGCTGCAGCGAGGCAATCTGCGTGCGGGTCTGAACGCGAAGCTTCGCATCCAGGTTCGACAGTGGCTCATCCATCAAGAACACCTGGGGTTCCCGAACAATTGCGCGGCCCATCGCAACTCTTTGGCGCTGACCACCGGAGAGCGCCTTTGGCTTCCGGTCGAGGTAGGGCTCGAGGTCAAGAAGCTTCGCAGCTTCCACTACTCGGGCGATCCGCTCGTCTTTGTTGACGCCGGCAATCTTCAGAGCGAAGCCCATGTTTTCGGCCACCGTCATGTGGGGGTAGAGAGCGTAGTTCTGGAACACCATTGCGATGTCCCGGTCTTTGGGGGCAACATCGGTGACGTCACGGTCACCAATGAGAATGCGCCCGGCGTTAATTTCTTCGAGGCCCGCGAGCATTCGAAGCGAGGTGGACTTGCCACAACCCGAGGGGCCTACGAGGACGAGAAACTCACCGTCATCAACGGTGAGATCAAGGGAATCCACCGCCGCTGTGGTGGTTCCCGGATAGATGCGACTTGCTTTGTCAAACGTCACTGACGCCATGATTTTTTCTCCTTCACCGGCAGGTACGTGCCGGACGATCCGTTGTGAATGGATGGTTCACATCATCACTGTGAACCAGTTGTCAGTATGCCAGGTTCTAGCGCCCGAGGTTTTCGAGTTAGCGATGCCCCAGCTTTCGGGGTTAGTATTGCCCGTTGGCACCTCTCAGCTCCCGCTGAGGAACTATTTGCCAGTCTGGGTTAGAACCCCGAGACAGACAATGTCGCTGAAAAGAGAGTTTTGATGAATTCTGAATCGCGTCCGACCAAGAATCAAAAGCGCCAGGAAGCCAGAGACAAGGCTCGCACTCTTCGTGAGGCACAGTCGAAGAAGGCGAAGCGCAACAAGGTTCTCATCCAGAGCTCGCTCGCAGTGGGTGTTCTCGCCATCATCGCTGTCGTGACCGTATTCATCATTTCGTCTCTTCGTCCTCCAGGACCTGGCCCGCTCAACATGCAAAGCGATGGCATCAAGATCGGCGAGGGCTTTGTTGCCGTGTCGACCCCGGCGCTCGCCGCTGAAGAGGCCCCCACGCCCTCCGCTGAGAATGCCGCAGGTGTCCCCGCGATCAACATCTTTATCGACTACTCGTGCCCAGCCTGTGCTCAGTTCGAGTCGATGTACGGCCCTCTGTTCCGCACCTGGTTGGAGAACGGAACGGCAACTGTCGAGTACCACCCGCTGGCATTCCGAGACGCCCAGACGGCCGGCACTCGCTATGCGACCAGGGCAGCGAACAGCGTTGCCTGTGTTGCGGAGCACTCTCCGAACAACTTCTTTGACTACAGCGAGCTTTTGTTAGCAAGTCAGCCTGTTCCTCCGGCGAAGTACGAGCTCACCGACGACGAATTGGTCGAACTGGTCGGCTTTTCTGGGTCATCGAACCTTGAGTTGATTGAGTCGTGCATCAAGGACGAGACCTTTGCTAACTGGGTGTCCTCCGCCACGGCACGTGCGATGAGCACGGGCCCGTTGCCGGTGCGCAACTCTGAGATTCCTCTGGTGATGGGAACCCCCACCGTGTTGGTCAACGGTAAGGAATACCAGCCTGAGATCCATGGCGACCTGGCTAGCTTCGTTGCCTCCTTGGAGACCAGCGGATAGTTCACTACCCGCGGTAGTGTTGTCGTTGCTTGGTGGGGAACCACCAGCGTGCCGGCTTGGCGCAATTGGTAGCGCATCCGACTTGTAATCGGAAGGTTGCGGGTTCAAGTCCCGCAGCCGGCCCCGTTGTTGTCTAGGAGCGCGAGCGTTCTCGCACGCTCGCGATAGCGAGTACGAGTGAGATCACCCAGCTCGCCCATAAAAGACCAAGCTGCCATGTAAAGGGCCTGCGTATTGTTTGACGCAGAAGCCCGATTCCAGCAGCCACGGCACTCAGCATCGAACTGCTGAAAATGAACGCTCGCATGTCCTCCACCATACTCTGGCGACTCTCGGTCCTGGTTGGGAATCTTTTTGACGACTCTCCCACGGTCACCTCAGGGAGCCGTGGCTTGTCGATATCTTTGGACCCATGCGCCCTCTGCCTGCTCTGCCGATGGCAGCACGCCGTTGGCTGATTGCCCTCGCCGCTCTTCTCGTCACAGCGTTGGGTGCCGGTGGTTCGTTCGCCCTCGGCGCTGCGATCCCCGAGGGCGGACTTGATGAAGGGTCCCTCGCCCCAGAATCGGAGGTTCAGGTCATTGACGTTGCTCGCGCAGTGCCGGCGACGATGCCCGTACCTCTTCGAATCAGGACGTGTTCAGTCGCTGACGCTGCATTAAACGAAGACCTGGGTGAATTCTCCGGCGTCGTGGTCGATCCCTTTACTGGGGATGTGTTGTTTGCCAGAGCGTCCGAGGATCTGGTTCCACCGGCGAGCGTTATGAAGATCGTGACGGGTGCGGCGGCACTGACTGTCTTGGGTCCAGAGACGCGTTTCGCCACCTCGGTGGTGGCCACCGATGACCCAGCCCGTGTTGTGTTGGTCGGTGGCGGCGACTCAACCCTCAGCCGCCTGGCGACGGGCAACCCCAGCGTTTACGCAGGCGCTGCCACCCTCCAGGATTTGGCAGAAAAGACGATCGCGGCCGC
>JAIOWV010000024.1 GCA_021741945.1 Pontimonas sp. | reverse complement strand
CGCCACCAACAGGCAAGGTCAACAGGTTTCCAGAAATAACCTCGGTCTGGCCTTGGCGCAGCAGGTTGAGCTGCTGACCCACGTTGGCATCCGAGTCAAACTGGGCCTGGACCTGACCGGGGCCAGGGACAGTGGTCTGCTTCGGCAGACGCAACAGCGTCAACTTGCCGTAGTCGGGTCCATAGTCAGCGTTTGCCGCGAGGTACCCGTAGAGCACGTTACGAGACGCTTCACCGGTTGCCCGGGGAATGAAGGTCGAGTACAGCGAGAACGCGGGCGCATCGCTGCCAGGAATCTCCATGGTCAGGTAGTAGGCGGGTTGCAAACGAGGAGCCGCAGGGTTAGATACCGGGTCATTAGGTGTGACCCACTCATCTTCGGCCGAGTAGAAGGTTCCAGCGTCGGTCACGTGGTACGCACCGAGGATGCTGCGCTGAACCTTGAACAGGTCAGAGGGGTAGCGAACGTGAGCGAGCAGGCCCTCAGACATCTCCGATGCAGGCTCAACAGTCGCTGGATAAATCTCGGACCATGCGCGAAGCAGGGGGTCCTCGGTGTCCCACGCGTAGAGCGTGACCTCACCCGAGTACGCGTCGACCGTTGCCTTCACGGAGTTGCGCATGTAGTTGACGGTGTCAAACGCAATCTGCGGGGCTGGACGATAGGTGTCCGCAATCGCAGTCGAGACCTCGATCGGTGTCGAGTAGGGGTACTCACGGCTCGTGGTGTAACCATCGATAATCCACACCACACGGCCATCAACAATGGCGGGGTAAGGGTCGTTATCGAGGGTCAGATATGGCGCGACTTTCGACACGCGCAGAGCAGGGTTGCGATCGTAAAGAATCTGCGACTCAGATGTAATCGCGTCGGACAGGATGATCTGCTCTGACTGGAACTTCATGGCATACAGCAGCTGCTTGAAGAACGAGTCGAGAACCGGTCCACCTTCACCCGTGAAGGTGTAGGTGGCGTTGTTCTCGTTGCCCTCTCCTCCGGAGGGGAAGTCGAGCTCAAGCGCAGGTCCGCCCTCGGGCCCGCCCACAATCGAGTAGGGCGGTGAGTTCTCGCCGAAGTAAATGCGAGGCTCATATTCGCCAAGCGACTCAGAGACCGGAATGCCCTGCTCGATGAATTTGGGTTGGCCATCAGGAGTGCGCTGGTTGCCATATGCGGCGACCATGCCATAACCGTGGGTGTAGACGATCGTGTTGTTGTACCAACTCTGCGAGTTCAAGCCGCCGAGATTGATTTCGCGGGCGGCAATAACGATGTCTTGGCGCTCGCCGTCCAGCTCGTATCGTCCAACATCCAAGAATGGGGGGAACTGGTAGTACTGGCGGAACTGCTGCAGCTGCGCGAAGGCGTCAGTCACCAAGGCCGGGTCAATGATGCGAATATTGGCCGTGGTCTCAGCGTCAGACCGCAGCGCGCCAGCGCTGGTGTCAGTAGATGCTTCATATGCAACCTCGACGATGTCCGAGACGCCGTAGGCGTCTCTGGTCGCTTCAATGTTGCGCTCTATGTATTCCGCCTCCAAGGTCCTAGCGCTCGGGTCAACCTGGAAGCGCTGAACGATGCTGGGGTAACCAAGACCCAACACCAAGCCAGAGACGATGTAGAGCGCGGTGCCCACAATCGCCAAGCGCCAACGACCGATGATGGCGGTGGCGAGGAACAAGATTGCTACCAGAATCGCAATGCCGGCCATGATCGCACGGGCAGGAATCGTTGCGTTGACCTCGGTGTAACCAGCACCAAAGGCCAAGAAGCCGCCACTGGGGCTCACCAAAGCGGTGTACTGCTGGAGCCACAGGTCAAGCGCTTGGACGATGAAGTAGAGCAAACCAATCACGCCAAGCTGAATACGCATGGTGCGGGAAACCCGAACTTCGCGGCCGTTGATGGACACTCCCCCGTAGAGCAGGGCAGTGGCAGCACCAGTCAACGCAGAAAGGAACAACACGGTCGACAGGAAGGCCACAACGGAAGTGAAGACCGGAAGTTCAAAGACGTAGAAGCTCACGTCGAGACCAAATTCGGGGTCAACGGTGCCAAAGTCAGAACGGTTCATCCACAACAGGAATTGTGGCCACGTGCTGGAGGTGGACAGACCGGAAAACACACCAAGCAACGCAGGTAGACCAATCATCGCCAGGCGGCGCAGCGGGTCAATCATCTGGCGATAGCGATCCAGTTCACTGGAGAGCTTCGCGTAGACGGGGCGGAATCGGTACGCAATCTGAATGCTCAGCCACACCGGAAGGAACATGCCGAGGAAACCGAGGACGAACATAATGGCCGTGCCACCCCAGGAGGTAAAGAGGACCTGGAGGAAGCCAAGCTGATCAAACCACAGCACCTCGGTGTACAGGGTTGCGAAGAAGAAGAATCCGGCGACAAGCGCACCCAGCGCGATGAGGGTGATCACGAGGGGGGTTCGACCGCGACCTAGTAACTGCTCTGTTGCTTGTGACACGAGGGACTATCTCCTTGGTTGGGGTTGAGCTTCAGTCTACAAAGAATGCCTGGGGCTATCCCGAGCGGGCAGGGCAGGTTGGGGTGGGCTCCCCTGCGGCGAACAGTCGCAGTGCATCAACGGCCTCAGCGAGAGTGGCGACGGGAACAACAACCAGCCCGTCGGGGATGTGCCCGAGGATGTCTGGGCAGTTGCTTGCCGGTGCGACAAAAAGGCTGGCTCCATCGTTCAGGGCGCCCAGCATTTTGTGCCGAATACCCCCGATGCTGCCCACATCACCGCCAGCGGTGATGGTTCCTGTTCCGGCGATCACCGTGCCAGAAGTGAGGTCCTCCTCGGAAAGCATCTCCACTATTCCCAGCGCAAAGATCAAGCCAGCACTAGGGCCGCCCACGTTTTCTAAAGCAATGTCGACGTCAATCGGGAACTCGTAGCGTCCAGAGACCAGGATGCCGATCATGGGAACCCGGGGTTCGCCATCGGAAAGCCTCGGGACCACCTCGATCGTTTCCAAGCGGCCGTCACGCTGAACGAGTAGCTCGAGGGCCTGGTTGGCACCAGAGTCCGCGATTATTTGCCGTAGTTGACTGACATCGGTCACACTCTGGCCGGCGGCCTGGACGATGACATCCTCTGGCTCCAACACGCCTTCACTCGGGCCATCCTCCATGGCTTGCGACACCACGAGGAGGCTCGTGTAGGGGACACCGACATATTCCAGAGCTGCCGCGACCGACTCTTGCTGAGAGTTACGCATCTCAACCTGGGCGGCCTCAAGATTCGCTTCCACCGTGACACCTGGTGGATAGGCAACATCAACGGGAATGACGGTGCGGGTGGGGTCAAGCCAACCTGTAACAACGTCGAACCAGCCCGGGAGGCTCTCGGGGTTACCAGACCGAGTCACAGTAGTCAGTCGAAGCTCACCGCTTGGCTCATAGACAGCGGCTCCGGAAATCGAGATCAAGGAGACGTCCCCGCCGGATGTCTCGACCGCGCCCAACGTGTCAAAGGTGGGGCCCGGGTGGTCAATGACATACGGTGCCGGCAGTAAGGACAGTCCAACGGCAATGAGAACGCTGAAGCTCAACATCAGCCACCCCGCCCGTCGGGAGCGTTGCTGGACAACCCGCGTGGGGTCGTCCTGCTCAAAAATCGTCACGGGGCTCCTTGGAAACGATGGACCGGGTCAGCATAACCACGAATTCCGTGTACCAGCTCAGAGCGAAATACCCTCCCAGAGCAAAAACTCAGCACTAGCGTTGAGGTATGTCGGATCAGAGCCCACCCAGCGGACTGCCGGACTTCGGTAACGAAGACGAGCTGCGCGAAGCCTTCCAGCGATTCCTGAGTGGTGACCAAGACTTCGATCCAGCTGAGTTCATGAAAGCTGCGGGCATCGACGTGAACTCAGAAGAAATCAAGAGGCTGATGGCGCAGCTCGGCAGCGCCTTTGGTGCAACGGGAACGCCATCCCCGCTCGCGGCCCGCGATCACGCAGTGTCGGTGGCTCAGCAGAATTCCCGCCCGCTCGACCCTGCGACATCGGCCGCCATCACCACCGCCGCTAACGTGGCCAACTTGTGGCTTGGCGAAGTTGTGGACATTGCAGAACTTGGCGAACCGCCCATGCTCGCCACTAGAGCCGACTGGGCCAGAAAAACCCTCCCCGTCTGGGAGGCGATATCCGAGCCGGTGGCGCTTGCGATTCCGCGCGCCGTTGGCCACATGCTTCAGGGCCATCTACCCGACGGACTCGAAGGCATGCTGGGCGATGCTAATGGCGCGATGGAGAAAGTCGGTCGGGCGCTCTTCCAACTACAACTCGCCCAGGTCGTTGGCAAGCTCTCCGAAGAAGTGTTGAGCGGTGGGGACATCGGCATACCCCTAATCCACGGCAGCTCGGAGTATGACGTCCACGCGGTGCTGGTGGCACAGAACATGCGTGCCTTTGGCCAGGGCCTCGACATCCCCGTGGAGGAGGCAGACATCTTTTTGTCTGTCCGCGAGATTGCCCACGCCCGACTTTTCCGCCACGCTCGCTGGTTACGCCTCGGAATCATGAGTGCAATCCGGGATTTCGCCTCCGGAATCACGATCGACACCGACAGGATTGTCGAGCTGGCAGAAAACTTCGACCCGATGGACACCGATGCCATGCGTGACTTGGTCGCCAGCGGCGCCCTACTCCCGGAGCGCACCGAAGAGCAGAACCGTGCTCTGGAGCGCTTGGAAACCTTGCTGGCCTTGATCGAAGGATGGGTCGACCACGTCACCTCGCAGGCCACCTCGCGACTGCCAAAATCCTCCGCGCTGCAAGAAGCGATTCGACGCAGACGGGCAAGCGGAGGACCTGCCGAGCGCGCCTTTTCGACGTTGGTTGGCCTTGAGTTGCGCCCTCGTCGCTTGAGGGAGGCGAGTGCGCTGTGGTCTGGGCTGACCGAAGCACTCGGTGCCAGTGCCCGCGATGCCCTGTGGGAGCACCCCGACCAACTTCCAACATCGCAGGATTTTGATGACCCTCAAGGATTCATCGACCGTCAATTAGCGCCCTCAGGACCCGGCGATGACATGGATCAAGCGCTGCGAGACCTTCTCGACGAGGAAAAACCGCCAGCGTAGCCTGTGCATAAAGGCAGCCCCGGGGACCCAAGACTGGGCACTATCGGGAGATGTCAACGCCCTCCCTCGCCATCAACCCACGCTTCCCCGTGGTGTGGGCGGACCCGCAGACCTTGCATATTGGTTTTGACCCACCCCAGTTGATTCTTCACGACGTGGAGGACGATCTTCTGCTTCTGCTTCACCACCTGCAAAGCGGGGTTTCGGCGTCCGGCCTTCGGATGTTTGCAGAAACCTCAGGAGTCAATGATGAGCGACTGAAGGCGCTTCTTGAGCAGTTGCAACCCGTTTTGGCGCCCTCGCCTGCCAGGCCAACGAGAGAGATTCGGCTGGATGCTCCCCCGGCACTGGCGGATCGTGCAAGCCAAGCACTCGCCAGCATCGGTCTTCGCGGAGTCCCCCACACCGCGGGTGACCCTTCCACCGGCGCGTCGACCGAAGTGCTCGTCCTCGCTCACTTTGTGCCAAACCCGGAGCAGTTCATCAGGTGGCTGCGCCTCGATCAGCCCCACACACCGGTGATCTTCACTGACCAGGCCATCACCATTGGCCCCAGAATCATGCCGGGCGACGATGCCTGCTTGCACTGTGAACTCACCAACGACGAGGCCCTGCCCTGGTCGTCGGTGCCCATTGTGAGCCAGCTATGGGGAAAAGCAGCGCCCACTGCGACACCTGCAAACATCACGCGTGCCACCTGGCTCGCGGTTGCAATGCTCGAGCACGGAGCGCCCCGCCACCAACTGCGCATCACCCCCGAGAACGACGGCAACGAGCGAAGAGACATCGTGGACAAACCCGGCTGCGGCTGTCGGGAGCTGTCCTAAACGGTGGAGATCTCCCGGAGGAAACGGCTTGCTTCTCTCGTCTGGCCTCGGTCTCTCGATGATTCGGCATAACTCAGCGCCAGACGCTGCCTCGCGCGAGTCACTCCCACATAGAACAAGCGCCGCTCTTCTTCCACCGCACTCATCGACTTCGCATACGAAATGGGGAATTGACCCTCGGCCAGGCCAACAAGGAACACAACGGGCCACTCCTGGCCCTTGGCCGAGTGGACGGTCGAGAGCGTCACGGCTCCAACGCTTGGGCTGTCCCCTGTCTCCGAGCGGCGAACCAGCATGTCTGAGAACTCCATCAGGGTCATGCTCCCGGACGCTGGCCTGGCCAGATCACGAAGGGCCATGAGGTCTTCGTAGCGACCGCGCTCCGCGCCCTGGTGATCCGGCTCATTATCCGTAAGCCCAATGCCATAGAGGATGTCGTCGACCACCGCGTGAAGTTCTCCGCCAATTCCCGCAACAGCGGCGCCACGAATTTCCATGACAGCGCGTTGAACGTGAGGCTCATCGAAGAACGCTTTGGCGCCTTGGACTCTGAAGCTAATTCCGTGTTGCCGCAGTGCTGTCTCGAGTGCCAATGACTGCGCACCAAAGCGCATCAAAATGGCGCAATCATCGAGACTGGTCCCCTTTGCCGCCAGCTCAGCAATTGTGGTGGCGACGAAGGTCGCCTCCGATTCATCTGTCGCAGCACGGTGACGAACCACGGGAATCGCGTCATCGCTCGTCGCCTCCAACGAGAGAGCCCCGGGCTTTCCTGCCATCACTTGGTTGGCAATCGCGACGATGTGAGAGCCAGATCGGTAGTTCTTCTCGAGCTTGATTACTGTGGCCCGGGGATGCCGGGCGGCAAACTCCAGAAGGTGTTCACTGCTGGCACCAGCGAAGGAATAAATGGTTTGGCTGGCGTCGCCCACGACGACGATGTCCTCGCGATCACCCAGCCACATATCCAGCAATCGCTGTTGAACCGGCGAGACGTCCTGATACTCATCAACCAAGAAATAGCGATACTGGGCCCGAACCTGGTCGAGCACCCGTTTTTCGTTTTCCAGCATGCCAAGCGCCGCCAAGAGAACGTCTTCAAAATCGATCCGCTTGGCTTCATCCTTGAGTTTCTCGTAGCGCTCGTGAATATCTGCAAGAACTTCAATCGAGAGCAGCCCGGGAAGCGTGTCTCCTTTGGCAAGACGATGCTTGGCGTAATCCTCGAGGGTGTAGCCATTCACCTTGCGCCACTCAATGTCGCCGGCAAGGTCACGAAGAACCGCCTGGTCCACTTGAATCTTCAGTCCCTCCAGTGCCCGCGCCACGAGGCTGGCCTTGCTGGGCATAATGTCTGGCAAATATCCACCAGTCACAATTGGCCAGAAGTGCTGGAGTTGACGAAGCGCTGCCGCGTGGAAGGTGCGCGCTGCAACACCATCAACACCGAGATCTCGAACGCGATGGGCCATCTCGGCAGCAGCTTTTTGGGTGAAGGTCAGCGCCAAGATCTGGTCTTGTTGATACTGCTCGGTCTGCACGCCATAGGCGATGCGGTGAGTGATGGATCGCGTCTTGCCTGTTCCAGCCCCTGCCAACACACACACCGGGCCATCGAACGTCGTGGCAACGACGCGTTGCTGGTCATCCAGGCCTTCGAGCAAGTCCCGCATTAGGCCTCGTCGGGCAGGGTCTCCCCCAGCCAGTCTTCAATCATTGCCCGGGCAATGGAGGTTTTCCCCGGCAGCGTCACCGAACCCAACGAGGCGCGCAGCTCGTCGCGACTAAACCAACGAAGATCAACAATTTCCGTTCCATCCGGGCGCAAATCCATCGCAACAGCGGGGTCTAACTCGGCCCGGAAACCGACCATCAACGACGCCGGGAACGGCCAGGGCTGAGACCCGACATAGACAGGATTGGTGACGACAAGACCCGATTCTTCAAACACCTCGCGAATCACGGCCGCTTCTAAGGATTCACCGGGCTCAACAAAACCCGCTAACAACGAATAGCGGTGCGATTCCCACAGTGCGTTACTGCCCAGCACAATGCGATCATCCGCATCGGTCACCAGAGCAATGACGGCGGCATCAGTCCGGGGGAACAAATCTGAACCACTGGATTGATCCACTCGAACCCAGCCCGCCTGGTCGGATAGTGCACGCGAGCCGGTCACCGGAGAGAAGGAATGGCCGGCATGCCAGTTGGCCATCGCCAGCGCCTCAACAACGATGCCCGCATCAAGATCGTTCAGCTGGTGAGCAAGGGTTCTGGCGCTAGTCCACCGCGCGACATCGGGCGCAAGTGACCTGGCGGCCTCGTCATCGAGTACCGCGGCAACAATCGGTGTTCCCTGCGCAATGGCGCCCACAGTCTCAGTCGTGACGCCCAAGTAAATGCGGTGGAGAGAATCTGGAAACTCAGAAGGCGCGCGCAGGTCAAGTGCAACACCGTCATCCGCAGCCAGCAAGGCCTCGCCGTGCCAAATCAGAACCACTCTGGTGTCTGGGCGAGCCCACACGGAATCAAGAAATCCCGGGATTTTCCGTGAGCGCGCATCTCTGTTGATACGAGAGCGCGAGAGGGGTAACCGTGGAGTCAACGACACCGGGAACACCCCTTTACTCTTGGGAAAAATACTCTGGGAGAACACACACGTGCCCTCGGTGTGGCAGGCCTCAGCTGGGCTGGCCGACGCTTACCCTGGAGCCATGAGTCACACTCCCCTCATGCTATCGGCGCTGGCGACCAGCGCGGTTCCTGGTTTGCAGGTTGTGAGCGCTCAACAGTTGTCACTGGGTCAGCGCAATGCAGCCCTCGTTCACGACGTCCACGGCAACGCTTTTGTGGTGTCGCTCTCCTCGAGCGATGCCGAAGAAGCGGTCGTGAAAGAGCGAATCAGCTCCGCTCAAGCGCTCACCGAGGGTCTCCGCTCGAGGATGCCCTTCCAGGTTCCGCGGGTAGTAGGAACGCTTGATGTGCAGGGTCGAACCCTGAGTGTCAGCGATTATCTGCCCGGCCAGAGCCCACTGGCAAAGAACCTCACTCCCGAGTTTGCGACCGCCATGGGCCATGCCCTGGCGGCCATCCACCAGCTCCCCACCGCCACCCTGATTGACCACCAGCGCGTCGTCAACAGCGCACTGGACTCTCTGCGCGAGGCAGCGGGAATCGTTGATCGAACGGCTGCAACGGGTCTGTTGCCCCAGTCCTTGCTGAGGCGATGGGAAACAGCGTGCGAAGACCGGGCGCTGTGGCAATTCGAGGCAACCGCCATTCACGGTCGGATGGGGCTTGGCCGGTTCTTGGCCGGAGATAACCGCGTGCTCGGTGTCACGGGATGGCGGACCTTCCGGGTGGGTGACCCAGCCCTCGACATGGCGTGGCTCAGCACCCCGAGCGCTCAGAGTTTCTCTGCCGCCGCAGTGACCGCTTATCACTCGGCACGCAATCATGCCGATCGTCACATCATGCAGCGCGCACGTTTCTGGGCTGAGCTCGATGTTGCGAAGTGGCTCCTCCACGGTTTGGACCTCGGCAATGACACGATCACCCAAGATGCCACCGAGATGTTGGTCGCGCTTAATGACCGTGTCTCAGGAGATCTAGACCAGGCGCTGACTCAGCCCATTAGCCAAGCTCAGCACCCTCTGGCTCAATAACCCGCGCAACCGCCCGAGCCACGAGCGATTCGAGTTCGCTGGCGTTGGGCAGGGATTCTGGGACAACAAGGCTCTCCGTCTCGACAAACCAGAAAGCAGTCTCGATGTGTGAGACGTCAAGGCCCGACCATTGCGACCACGCCAGGCGATAAGCGGCTAATTGGATGCTCTTTGCTGCCAGCACCTCCGGAGTTGTAGGGGCCCGACCGGTCTTCCAGTCAATGATCCTCACACCAGTCTCGGTGGGGAACACGGCATCAATCTTGCAGATGATGATGTGGCCGCCGATGGGGACATGAAGCTCTGGTTCAATCGCGACAGGTTCAAGACCAGCAAATTCCGAGGCCTCAAAACGCTCCCGCCACGCCTCGATGGAGAGTGACGACTCC
This sequence comes from Pontimonas sp., assembly GCA_021741945.1. Lineage (GTDB taxonomy): Bacteria > Actinomycetota > Actinomycetes > Actinomycetales > Microbacteriaceae > Pontimonas. The sequence goes on along the minus strand of JAIOWV010000024.1, from coordinate 4,510 downwards.
GCAAGCTCCTCCCACGGGGAGTCGATATCAAAAAGAGCACCGGGGAGAACATCGGCGAAGCGCTGCTCGACGAACCGGTGGAAGAGCGTTCCTCGCAGGGCTGCGGCCTGGGGCTTCTGGGGCATCGGGCGCAACAGAGCGCGGCGGTAGGCATCCGGGTCCGAAATCAGTCGCTCCAGTGCTGAGGCTGGAATACGCACTGGGAATTGAAGGCGGGGGTGTCCAGAGCGCTCGCGCTTGCTCTGCAGCAACTGGAGCCTGGGGTCCGAGGCCACGGCTTCAGGCCGCTCCAGCGCATCGAGCACTGCCCTGGCAGCACGCTCCACGACCGCACGCCTGGCTCCCAGAGGATCACCGGGCCACACTCGGTCGACCACGGGCTTCTGCTCGGGTGGGCTCTCATGAACGGAGGCCAGAGGGAGCTCTGAAATGAGCCCGGCGTCGGCGAGCTCTCTCAAAAACGCTGAGGGGCCCCTGGGATTTTGCTGGGCCGCCCAGAACGCGCCACTGAGCAGAAGATGGTGCTTCGCCCGAGTCACCGCCACATACATCAACCGTCGTTCTTCGGCGAGCTGGTGAGCCTCGAGGGCTTCCTTGAACTCCCCGAATGCCCCAATCGCTTCTTTCCTCGTCGTCGCACCCTGCCACGCAAAATGCGGAAGGCTGCCTCGGTCGCCGCGAAAGACATAGGGCAGCTCTCCGCGACTGACCCAGCCCTTCTTGTTTTTGCCAGACCCTGGCAGCTCGTCCTCAACGATGCGCGGGACAACCACGATGTCCCACTCCAAGCCCTTGGAGCCGTGGATTGTCAACACCTGCACGCACCCGGGCTCCGCGAGCTCTGGGCGAGGCGTCAGGTTGTCTCTGGTTTCAGCATCTGCCAGCCACTGCACAAACCCCGTAACCGAGGCATCTTCTGACACCGCGAGATACGTGTTGACGGCATCCATCAGGGCTTCTCTGGCGGCAACACTGCGAGAGCGACCGGGATGAGCAAGGACTTCAAGATCCAGGCCGAGCTCGCGCTCCACCATGGCAATCGCGTCGTCGACAGTCGCCACGTGGGCGTCGTTCAATGCTCGGAGCGTGCGCTCAGCATCAGCCAAGCGCTCCAGTCCGGCCTCGCTGTAGTGCTGGCGCTGATGATGCTCAGAGGGAGCTCGCGCAATGAACGACAGGGCGTCACGCAATCCCGCGTGATCACTCGGTGCCACCGACTCCCTAAGCCTGGATTTCGCTTCGTCATCCAAGGCTTTGCCACTGGCATCCCGGCCTTCAAGCCAGCGGGCTGTCGTGGCAAGAGCGTGCAGGTCCGAGACTCCCAGGCGCCACCGGCCCCCGGATAGCAGGCGCACCAGTTCCGTCTCGGCGTGCGGGTGCGTCATGACGCGTAGCGCACACACAATGTCGGCAACGACCGGGTCGTCCAGCAAACCACCGATACCCAGCACGTGGACGGGAACTCCCCTGGCAGCTAGCGCTTCGACGAAAACCCTCTGGTGGTGGCGCTGGCGTACAAGGATGGCGGCGGTGGGGGGCTTATCGCCCTGGGCAAGCCTGTCGACCAACCATTCCGCGACAGCTTCTGCTTCATCATGGAGTGTTTCCTCGAAAACAACGTCGACCGGGAGGCTGGTGGCCGCAGGCGCTGGCTGCAAAACACCCACATCGGGGCCCGGTAACTCCGCAAGCGGACCGGCAATCGCATTGGCAACGTCCAAAACGTTCGTTCCATTGCGCCAGCTGGTGGAGAGCGTGAAGGTGGTCACAACCCCTCCGCCAAACGCCGTATCAAAGTCGCTGAGGTTGGAGCTACTCGCCCCACGCCAGCCATAGATGGCTTGGTAGGGATCGCCCACCGCCATCACGGGGTGGCTCGGGAAAAGAATCGAGAGCAAAGAACTCTGAGCGACGCTGGTGTCCTGATACTCGTCGAGTAGCACCACGCGGTGAGCGGCTCGAATGTCGTCGCAAATCTCCGGATGGGTCGAGACGAGTTCAACCGCGAGCGCGACCTGATCCGAGAATTCGATTACACCGCGGAGAGCCTTGGCGCGGGAGTAATCCCCCACCAGCTTCATCATGGGGATCAGTGAGTCAACGGTGTCACTCCACGCCTCCACGTCGGCGTAGCGTCCAGTACCGCCCGGAGGTAAGTCACGCAGCTTTCGAAACTCCGCGGCGAACGCTTCGATGTCCTCGAGGGTCGCGGAGTTCTCACTCACGCGGGAGGCCAAGAGGCGAACCACACGGGTGAGTTCACCCAACGAGTAGTCCCACTCCAGCAGTGCCGGGTCCTTGCTAGCAACCACGACGCTGCGCGCAAGGCCCCACGCGCTCGCCTCGGAGAGCACCTGGGCATCAGGGTCGCGCCCCAAGAGTGCTGCGTATTCACGGTAAAGACGAGAGGCAAAGGAGTTGTAGGTAGCAACATTCGGGGAATCAAATTCGTCACCGGTGAGCGCCACACCACTCGTGCTGAGCTCCGCCAGCCGCTCAGAGATTCTCCGGCCGAGTTCACCTGCGGCTTTCCGGGTGAAGGTGAGACCGAGAACCTCGCCTGGTTGGACGTGCCCGTTAGCAACCAGCCACAGAACACGCTGGGCCATCGTCTCAGTTTTGCCGGAGCCAGCTCCTGCAATGACGCGATATGTCCCAGTGGGATCCGCCTCAATGATTGCCTCTTGTTCGGAAGTTGGCTCAAACTGGCCGAGCTTCGCGGCAATCTCTCTCGCACTAAACATCGCCACACACCTGCCCGACAAAATGCCAGCGGTGCCTGCTGGCACCGCCGTTGCCGAAGACTCTGGGCTCTCCAGTGAACTCCGCGGCACAGATGAGAGCCACGGCCTTATCGAGCCGCTCGACAAACGCCTCCCTACCGGCGTCATCCAATGGCGCCTGGGTGGCGAGGCGATAGCTCTTGCCTCCCACGCCCGATTTCACAAAGAGAAGGACAGCTCCCGCGCTCTCAGTGTCGCTCTGGCCAAGATCTGCGAGAAGCTCGGGGCTCTGCAGAGCCAATTGATACGCGAACATTTGCGGATTATCGACAACACCGGCGTCGGTGACGTGTTGCCCGGTCTTGAGATCGACGACCAAGAGTTTCTGCTCCGGAGTCACTTCGATGCGATCGATCATGCCGCGCACAACGGCTCGCCCAAACTGCATCTGGAACCCTTTTTCGACCCCAGCGAGCGTGAATCCGCCGTTCTCTCTGTCTCGGACATAGTCGGCCATCGCCTCAACCATGGCTCTGGCCGATCGACGCTGGAGAGACTCCACCCAACCGGGCTCGTAGTCGAGTTGCCCAAAGGAGTGGTCCACCACTGCCCAGAGCTCATCAGCACTTCCACCGGGGTGTTCCTCGAGCGCCCGGTGAAGCAAGGATCCAAGCCCTCGCTCGGGAGCAGAATCGTTGCGAGCGAGGGTGCCAAGAAACCACTCGATAGGCGATTCCTCAAGCGCCGCAAGCGCCGAAGGTGACACAGGAACATCGCCCTCCTGATAGAGGGGCTGGTCACTGCTCGGTGGAGCGATACCCCACCACTCCCGGGGATGTGCCCCCGTGGCTCCAAGAGACGCAAGAATTGCGAGGTCGCCTGCGAGAGCGGCGTCATCACTACCCCGCTCTATCGCGCGGACCACATCGCGCCTGAGAAGCCCCGTCAGAGTGCGCTCCGACAGGGGGCCCTCGGGGCGGCTGGGGATTCTCGTTGCGTGAGAGTCCACAAGGTGAAACAGCGGACTCGGCGGCGACTCTTCGGAATCTGTGGCGGTCACCACGACCGTAGTTGTGGCTCTCGAGAGAGCCATCGCAAAGAGTCGCAGCTCATCGTCCTTGACAATCTTACGCTCATCCAGAATGTCGTGGCCCTCACCTCTGGCGCCTCGCACCATCTGGTGCGCGCGCAAGAGGGAGCCACGCAGGCGGAGATCGGGCCAGACTCCCTCCTCCACGCCGGAGATGATGACGACGTCAAACTCAGTTCCCTGGAGTCCAGAGGGGGTCGATACGGTGACCGCTGACCACGCCGAGGCCGGCAAGACAACGTCATCTGGCACCTCGGCATCCAGGGTGTTGTTGATGAACACCGCGGCGCTGGCGCCTGGCTGAGCTTCAACGAACTCGGCTGCCTGGTGAAACAGCGCAACGACGGCGTCAAGCGCCCTGTGCGCGCTCCCGGGTCGATCACCACCGGCTAGTGCTCCCGCTTCCCAGCCAAGCCTCGCAGGGCTTGCCGACCACGCCATCCACAACAGCTCGGTTACGGGGGTAGTGGGTGGGGCCGTGCGAATATCGTCGAGGATCGAAGCGATAGTGGTGGCTTTGGCAGCAACGCCCGGATCCACCAGCGCGAATCCGCCCCGATGGCCGAGTGCATCGGCCAGCAGCGCATCAGCTGACCGGTAGGGCTCATCGGCGTCAGCAAGCAGTCGCAGGGCAAATCGAAGCCTGCGAAGCTCCTGGGTCGTCATGAGCCCGTATCGACCAGAGAGAAGGCCAACC
>JAIOWV010000023.1 GCA_021741945.1 Pontimonas sp. | reverse complement strand
CTGTCAGTGTTGTCGCGGAAAACATTGGCGACAACCCTGACGCTCACACTCGGTTTGTGCTTGTTCAGAAGGGCGGAACCCCACCCGCCCGCACTGGTGCTGACAAGACCAGCATCATTGCCGAACTGCCCGATGATGGCCCTGGTCGCCTACTAGAAATGCTCGAGCAGTTTGCGACCCGTGGCGTGAACATGAGCCTGCTGGAGTCTCGGCCGATCGGCGATGCGATGGGACGCTACCGCTTTGTCATCGACCTCGATGGCCACATTGACGACGAGCGCGTCGCAGACGCGCTTCTTGGCCTTCGTCGCTTCAGCCCGAAGGTGATGTTCTTGGGTTCCTACCCCAGAGCAAACGGTCACCGACCAGAGGTTTCTGCTCGTTACACCGACGAAGCGTTCGTCGAAGCACGGGCGTGGTTAGAGCGTCTGAAATCGGGTTCACCAGACCAAGCGTGACAGACTAGGGGGGTGATTGACCCCCAAATTCTTCGCGAAAACCCTGACCTTCTGAGGGCTTCGCTGCGCACCCGGGGCGCCAATGAGGGACTGGTTGATAATGCTCTTGCTGCAGATCAGGCCCGCCGGGATGCCATCACAGCGTTTGAGGCGCTCCGCGCCGAGCAAAATGCCATAGGCAAAGATGTGGCGAAGGCGTCAGGGCCCGAGAAAGACGCTTTGCTGGCCTCGGTCAAGAAACTCTCCGATGCCGTCAAAGATGCGAGCGCTACAGTCTCCGAAGCCGAGGAAGCAGCGGCTACTGCGTTGGGTGCGCTGCCGAACATCGTCATCGAAGGCGTCCCGGCCGGTGGTGAAGAGAACTTCGTCACCTTGAAAGAGGTCGGGATCAAAGCCGCTTTTGGTTTTGAACCCAAAGACCACCTAGATCTTGGCGAAGCGCTAGGAATCATCGACATGGAACGCGGGGTCAAGGTTTCCGGCTCCCGCTTCTACTTCCTCAAGGGCGCTGGCGCACTCCTTGAGATGGGCTTGATGCAACTGGGCATGAAGGTCGCCATGGAACAGGGCTTTGTTCCCCTCGTTCCACCAACGCTGGTGAAGCCAGAAATCATGCAGGGCACTGGATTCCTTGGGGAACACTCCGCTGAGGTGTACCACTTGGGCGAAGACGACCTCTATTTGACCGGTACCTCTGAAGTAGCACTGGCTGGCTACCATTCCGGCGAGATTCTGGACCTCTCCGCCGGTCCGCTGCGCTATGCCGGCCTGTCCACCTGCTACCGCAGGGAAGCTGGGTCCTACGGAAAAGACACCAAGGGCATCATTCGTGTTCACCAGTTCCAGAAGCTGGAAATGTTCAGCTACGTGGACCCCAGTGACGCTGAGAGCGAGCACGAGCGTCTGCTGTCTTTGCAAGAGCAGATGTTGCAGTCTTTGGGACTTGCCTACCGCGTGATTGATGTGGCAGCGGGTGATCTTGGGTCCAGTGCAGCGCGTAAATATGACGTCGAGGCTTGGGTCCCGACCCAAGGCGCATACCGGGAGCTAACCTCCACCTCGAACTGCACGACCTTCCAGTCCCGCAGGCTCAACGTCAGGTTCCGCAGGGACAAGGATGCGGGCACCGAACCCGTGGCCACCCTGAATGGGACACTTGCCACAACCCGCTGGATTGTGGCAATTCTCGAGACCCATCAGCAGGCCGATGGGTCGGTTGCAATCCCCGAGATTCTTCGCCCATACATGGGCGGTGCCAGCGCTATCAGCGCTGGCTAAGCCGACACTGGTACACATAAGAGGTCATGACAACTACATCTGAGCGCTGGCTCGTTGCTCTCGATATTGATGGCACCGTACTTCACGAGGATGGTCACCTCTCTGATCAGGTCGTCAGGGCTGTTCAGGCGGCCCGAGACGCTGGTCACGAAGTGACGCTGGCCACTGGACGGTCAGTGTCGATGACCATCCCGATCCTTGAGCGCCTCGCTATTGTTCCCGAGTACGTGGTCTGCTCGAATGGCGCCATCACGCTCAAGCGCGACACCAGCGCACCCTCTGGCTATAGACGCTTTCACGTCGAGCACTTTGATCCAACACCTGTACTCACGCGAATTAAGCAGGCACTTCCGGAAGCCCACTACGCCGTCGAGGATGAGACCGGCCTGTACCGCTACACGGACTGGTTCCCCGAGGGTGCTCTCGATGCCATGAGCGAGCAGGTGACCTTTGACGAACTTCTGACCACGGTCGCAACACGTGTTGTGGTGATTGCCCCGGGCCACGAAATTGATGACTTCTTGAAGGTCGTCGAGGGCATGGGGCTTCACCAGGTGAGCTACACGGTCGGGTGGACTGCCTGGCTTGATATCGCCCCGGAGGGCATCAACAAGTCGACAGCTTTGGAATTGGTGCGGGAGAAACTGGGCTTTGGGCTAGACCGCGTCATGGTCATCGGTGATGGCCGCAACGACATCGAAATGTTGCAGTGGGCAGCCCAGCAGGGCCGCGCTGTTGCGATGGGCCAGGCACCAGAAGAGGTGCGCATTCACGCGAACGAGATGACCGGTGACTTCACCCAAGACGGTGTCGCCACCGCGCTTGCCACTCTTGCCCATTGAGCCCCCACGCCTGTGCCGTAGAATCTCCTGCGGAGGGCTGTCCGAGCGGCCGATGGAGCTAGTCTTGAAAACTAGTGGGCAGCAATGTCTCGTGGGTTCGAATCCCACGCCCTCCGCCATAGATGTGACGAAGAGGGGGAGAGCCAGTGGTTGATTCCGCTAAAACCCCAGCACCCTCCCTCTTTGAGCGCTCTGCTGATTACCCGCAGCCCTTGCACGGCATACAAAAGCGACTCGCTGGCTGGAAGCTCGTGACTGCTCTCGCAGCAGGCCTCGTAAGCGTTCTTGTCCTGAGTACCGGAATCGTTCTTGGCCTGACGGTGCAAAGCCTCCAGTCAAATCTGGTGACAGTCGCACTCGAAGGCCCTGGCGCTGCGGCGCTGCCCAATATTGGCGACTTGGAGGGCGGCTTCAACGTCTTGGTTGTTGGTTCTGACACACGAGTTGGCCAAGGAGACCAGTTTGATTTCGTTGACTCGGAGCTGAACGACGTCAATGTTCTCGTCCACGTGAGCGAGAACCACGACCGAGCAATTGTTGTGAGCTTTCCGAGGGATCTCCTGATTGATATCCCATCGTGCCCTCAGGGCGATGGCACGATGTCAGAGCCCAAGACGATGGCGGCGCTGAACACGACGATGGGTATTGGCGGCTTGCCCTGCGTGGCAATGACCCTGGAGCAATTGACCGGACTTGAGATCGGCTACGCGGGACTCATGACCTTTACGGGTGTTGCCCAGCTCTCCACCGCCGTCGGCGGTGTTGAAGTCTGTGTCACAGCACCGCTGGTTGATCCGTGGTCAGGTGTGAACCTCCCAGAGGCTGGCTACCACACCCTTGAAGGTGGCCAAGCTTTGGCCTTCCTCCGCACGCGCAAGGGTGTTGGGGATGGCAGTGACTTAGCCCGTATTTCATCTCAGCAGGTTTATATGGCTGCGCTGGTTCGAACCTTGCAGGCCGATGGAGTCTTCAACAACATTGAAAAGCTCTATGGCATTGCCTCAGTTGCCTCCCAAACGATGGTTCTCTCCACGAGCCTTAGCCGGATTGATGTGATGGTGTCTATGGCACGAGCCCTCCGGGGTGTGCCGAACGAGAACATCATCTTTATTCAGTACCCGGTCCTCGATGCTGACCCCGAGCTCTATCCGGGCCGGGTTATCCCTCACCCCGACCTTGGTCGGGTTGTTGCAGAGCGTTTGGCGACAGATGAGCCCTTCACTTTGGCGGATGGATCACTCGGCTTTGGGTCAACGACCGATGGCAACGCCTCCGGCACTCAAGCCCCAACACCCGAAGAGATTGAAGTTTTAGAGGGTCTGGTGGGCCAAACCGCAGGGGATGAAACCTGCGCGGTTCCGCGCTAGTACCCGGCGTCGATATAGTTATCGACGAAGTGTTCTTGTAGGCATTTCAGGAGACGTCGCATAGTTCGGCCTAGTGCACCACCCTGCTAAGGTGGAGTTCCCTCACGGGAACCGTGGGTTCAAATCCCACCGTCTCCGCGCTTGTCGCCTCTTCTGCCCAGCCTTTGGGTGGTTTTCTTGTTGCTAAGAGATTGCCTTTGTCACTAACCTCGTGATTTCTTTCTTCACATCGTCGTTCCACGCGGTCACCGCAAACACAGTCGGCCAGAACGCGCCATCATCCAGATTTGCTGCGTCTTGGAAGCCAAACGTGGAATAGCGGCTCTCAAATTTGCTCCCCGCCTGGAAGAAACAGACAATCTTGTTATCCACGTAGTAGGCGGGCATGCCATACCAAGTCCTTGTGGTGATCTTTGGTGAGATTCCCATGACGAGGGTGTGGATAGCCTTGGCCAGCTTCTGATCGGGAGGGGACATCTCCGCGATCTTGCGGGCCACTTGCTCTTCGCCCGAGAGCTTCTTAAACTCTCTGGCTTCACGGGCGCGTTCGCGCATCGCTTCGCGCTCTTTATCGGTGAACGCGGACGTGCTCTTCTTTTCTTCTGCCATGAGGAAATCCTAAAAGACCGAGAGCGACCTCTTGGCGCACCCCAAAAATCCTCTCCCGTGGCTGATATGCTCGGGGTCGGTCGTTTAGGCGACCACGCGCCCGTAGCTCAATGGATAGAGCATCTGACTACGGATCAGAAGGTTGGGGGTTCGAGTCCCTCCGGGCGCGCCACTGGACCTCCTTATTGATGTGCGTCTTGGTTGCAATTTCGAACCTTCACGGTTTTCTCACAGCCACGGCTGTGGGGCAACACTGTTACCGTGAGCATGCCGAACATTCGTCGGTTCACACAAGGGAGAAGCCATGACCGAAAAAGACCTCGTCGAGCTCTGGAACGACAAGAGACGCCAAATTATTTCCGCCCAAATGCCTTCCGTTATCGCACTGGCCGTGGTTACCGTGGTGGCGATGATGGGCTATTTCGATGGCGAATACACCTACGCTCACGCTTTTGCGTCACTATTTCTGGTGACGGTTGGATCGCTGAGTGTCTTGAATCAGTTTGCCATCATCCGTGAGGCACAGTCGGTGGTGAAGGATTTGCAAGCTATCGGTAACCTCAGCGGAGTCGCACAGAACATCGCCTCGAGCGGCTCGTACCTGATCTACACGCGCGTGTTAATGGCCGTGTTCAGTCTGGCGCTTCTGCTGAGTCTCGTGCTTCTCGTCCTCTGAGGCTCAGAGAGAACGGAAAGGGAGCCTAGAGATGACAAAGAAGTCGTGGATCCAACTAATCAACGAGTGGCACTTGTGGCCTGGGCTTGTTGTGACAGTAGTGGCGATTATCGCCGCAGGCTTTTTCTTGGTGATTGGCTTGGTGAGTTAGGAACCACAGGGAGGAATTCCACCTGAGTGGAATCTCTGCAGTCGTAGTTCGGTTCTCGAGGCCGCTGAGGAGAATCCTCCCGGCTCAGCGATTTATTCAGCCCAAACTACTCATTAGCGCTTCTTCAACACGGGGCGATTCGTTGGCTAGGGCCACGAACGTGTGGGGAAGTTTGCTAGTTGCAAAGGCCTAATTCTGACGACGCGCTAGAAAGCTGGCGTTTCGAGTTCCGCTGGGCGCGCGATTCGAAGTGTCGGTCGACCGGGAAGTTTCAGGTCGCTTACTCGGGTCCGGCCATTCATACCCCGCCTCACAGCCACTATCGGTAACACAGAGGCGGGTCTACTACCACGCCCCTACAGCAATCTTTAGAGCGCGCAGTACGTTCGAGATGTACCAGATATTTCCGACGAACAGGCAGTCTGCCGAACTGTTGCCCGCGATTGCCAGCGCTTCTTCGATGCTAACGGCGAGACTCTCATCAACGCATATGCCGTTTTGAGCGTTTTGAATCATCACCTCCCAGGTTTTTGCGCCCGAAAGCAGGGCTAAGCCCGATCCTCGGGAATGTGGATTTGAAAAGCAAACAAAAGCGTTTTCCACGTTCATTCCTATCGAAAGTGCGTAGGCAAGAGTGTGCCTAAGTGAGTCCGGATGGTTCGCTGCGTCGATGAGCCAGGTATGGCCTGCTGTCTCTGGCCCTCGAAAGACCGTGTAACGACCGGGAAGGTTTAACTTCATCGGCTCCGGGTCACGCGCGGGTGAGTCCAGGAGCTGTGAAACCTTGGCAAAAGCCGCGTGTGCGAGTTCAGAATTATCTTTGAGAACCGGGGGCAACGACACCATCGGGATCGGGCCCCCCTGTCCAGGTTTGGTCCTTGAAATTCCCGTTGCCGCCGTAATCTGACGAATTATTTCTTCGACGACTTCATCCTGTAGGGCCGAGATTAGGCCCTTTGTCTTGGTGCCAATGACGCCAAGAAGGTCGCGGGCGATTTCGCCGGTAGTGTTGCCCAACCGCCCTGCGTGTTCAAGAAAAACCCGGGTTAGGACTACGACATCAAAGTCAAAGTAGCTGATGTCGTCCGACGCGCCCCCGATTCCTTCCTCGAGGATGACAACATCTACCTTCTTTTCAAGAAACAGAAGGGCCGCGACGGAAAGAAACGCCCCGGATGGGGATAGGTATCCCGGGTCACCGGTTGGTAAGAGAGGAAGAACGGAATCCAGTCTTGCTGATAATTCCTTGTAGCTGGCTGGTGACACTGGGACACCTTGAATCCTTATTCTTTCCCGATTGGAGAGATAAGCCGGGCTAGTAACGGCCCCCACTTGAAAACCATTGGTGGCCAGAAGCTTACTGAGGGTCGCAACCGTGGTCCCCTTTCCCTTCGAGCCAACGACGGCGATGGTGAGACACGGCAATGTCTTCGGGACTCCAAGCATCGCCAGGAGCGCCGAGGACCTGGCAAGGGAACGTTCGCTGTCCGGCGTTCTCTCTTCCCACTCTCGAAAGAAAGGGGCGTCCTCCTCGGTTCGGTGGTAGTTCACACGAACTGGCCGGGGGATGCTTGTGGAACACGGACTTTGAGGAGCGACAGGTAAACGGCGAACAGCACAGAAAACACCATCTCAGGCCCCGTCAGGCCTAGTGAAATCATGCCAATAAGCACAGAGACGGCAGGAATAAAGGCGTCATTTATGTTGTCAAGCACCTTGGGGACCACCCTTCTGCGCAGTTCGAGCGCACTAGATCGCGGCATCCCCAGATCAAAGCGAATCTGGGCAGAGACGAGGGCCTGCAGATGGCCAGTATGGGTCGAGTCGCTAGCGCGCATGCTCGAATCTGGACTGAATTCAAAAGCCACTGCTACAGTGCGTCGCCCGCCCCATTCGACAAATATCTCATCACCGGGGCTGATTCCCAGCATGGAGAAAAGGGACGGATGTAGTCGCACAATTTGCTCCGTGTCGTCGCCCAGGCTGGCTGGATGAGATACGACTGCAACACTGGGTGCGCCGAACAACATGCGAAGACTGGTGTCAAGCGCGTAGGAAACCCTCCGTTTTGTCCGAATTACCGCTGCTGTGGCGGCCTGAGCATGACCACGTTTGCCGTGAGCGACGGACTTTCGAACGATGCGTTGATTCCTTGTTGGCCGGTCGTTGAGGACGTGCTCTATAGGAGAAAGTTGCACTTGCGATTTCTCGCCGAGATCTAGGAAAAACCTTAGAAGAGCGCCCGCTCGTAGTTCAGGATTTTCAAGGTTTCCTTTAGTGCTGTCCGGAACCAGGCGGATAGGGATGGCCACAGAGTCGGTCGTAGCTAGTACCCAGTAGCCGCGCTCAGCACCTGGGCTGAAAAGCTTGAGTACTTCGGGCGCCACCCGCGCTTCTAAGGAAGAGGGAAGCTTATCCACCGCTGCTCGGCGAAAATTGGCCGAAATTGCTCGGGGCAAAGTGAGGGTCATCTGCCCGAGAGACGGACCAAAAAAATCTGAAACCCGCCTCGAGACGGCAATTTCGTTGTGGAGCGGGTTTTTGGGCCACTTGACCGCCATTCCGCGATTACGCAGCTCAGGGCTTTCTTCCCCAAAAACCCAAACGTTGATGTCTTTGTGCCCATCACTGAGTACTCCAGTAACGGGTAAACGAAGCTCGGTAGCGAACTTGGGACCGAGCACAACTGCTGGAAAGGGTGTGAGTAAGTTAGACACCACGGCCAGCACTGGCTGTCTGGCGGGCGGACGGAGATCTGTCACTTGAACGTCTCTTCCCAAGCGCTGACAAAATCAATGAAAGTGGCCACCACGGCTTCCAGTTTTGGCGTTGACGCTTCGGGGGGCCGAAGATCGGCCCCGATTTCTACCTGAAAGGCCCGGATTCCTTGCGCCTGTGCCCAGCTGGTGACAGTCGATTGTCGCGAGGCATCGAAGACCGTATCGATGCCAACGCTGATATTTCGCTCCTCGCCGAGACGCTGAAAACTACGAACCAGTTGGTCCTCCACGTCACCAAAAAGTTGACCTCGGCCGAGGTCAATATCCACGTACGGGTTCTTTTTCATGCCGTGCACGTCAATGATGAGTCGAGGAGCCAGAGCCTGGACCGTTTCCTTGAATGGGTGTGAAATATCCCACGCGGGGTCGCCGGTCCCGGATGTTTCGACGACGTAACTAGCTTGGGTCATCATCCCAAGGGCAGTTGCCAGACCCCCAGTCCCTCGGTCTGCTCGCTTCCTCTTGCCTTCCCTAATATGAGTAACGGCGTGAGGAGCCGAAATGAGTATTCCAGATGTGCTCTCATGTACGATTCTGGGTTCTTCGAGCGCCGCGTACTGACCCACGCTGAAAAGTTGCTCACATTCGAGCCATAGTGTCGCAGAAGCACGCGCGTTCATTAGGTTCCCAAACTAGCAATCTCTGTTGCTCGATGGAAATTTCCGGGGCAAATGGTCGCAAGAATCGGTTTCCTAGGGGCGGGTCTCGAGTGCTCGAGTTGCTCACCTGAAATCAGAAGGTTGGGGGTTCGAGTCGCTCCGGGCGGGCAAGACAGCCCCGACGCTCTGCTTCGGAGGTTTCAGTCAACCATTGCCATGGTCACTGCGGTTGCGTGTAGTGAGATGGCGTAGGTCTTTGCGCTAGCAAAATCCCCCGCATCGAAGCGCTCCTGCAACTTCTGGCCGAGCTCTCGTGCGTTCCGTAGGTTCTTGGTGCGGTCTTGGCCCTGCGCAGTGCGAGTGACCTCGTCCACCAGGGCCGTTACCTCAGATGATCCCAGCGACCCGGCTTTGCCGGTCTCCAAGCGCTCCATTTGGGAGGCGATGAAGAGTGCTTCATCGCCTACTGTTTCCAGGGCGTCGTCCGCTAGATGCGCGTTGACCTTACGGATGTTCTGCCAGGCCGTGTCGTAGGTCCATTCCCGTCCATCGGCATTGACTTTCTCATACACAGAACGAGGTACTAGTGGCTCCCCGGCCTGACACCCGGCCGTGAGGGCTAGCGCAAGGGCTAGAACAACGGCCGCGAGGGCTGATTGACGAGTGGAGCGCACAGTGCACGACGCTATCAGCGGGAGCTGTGTGCATAGGCGGCTTACACGCTTCCGTAATGCTGATGACTTGGCATCTACATGTCACGCGCTCGAAGATTACGATGGGCACCACCGCTGACCCGAGGAGGAATCTATGGCACGTTGGAATGAACACCCCGCAACGAAGCGTTTTGGGAAGGCCCATCTTGATTTTGGCGATCGGGCTGCAGACCTTATCCGGAATGGCATGGGGTCGTGGGCGTTTGTGCTCGGGTCGCTTGGGGGGCTAACTCTGTGGATTTGGTTCAACGGGACAGACGGATTCGATCCCTATCCCTTCATCCTGCTCAACTTGGTGCTCTCTTGTGTGGCGGCTCTTCAGGGCGCGATTCTCTTAATCGCAGCCAAGCGAGAGGACCAAATCAACTCTGAGCTCGCGGTCCACACGTTCCAAGTGGACCAAGAGAACCTTGAGATCACCAAGCAAATTCGGGAACTGTCGGAGCGCATCGAGGTTCTGACCATCGAAATGCACCAGGTTCTCACCAAGAAGGATTCTTCCGCTGGAGCCTCATAGGATTGTGGGAGACATCTACACAGAGGTGGTGAGTGATGGTTCCCCAGCTGGCTGATCAGAGCCTCGATGAACTTCGGGAGCGCCTAGATCTCCTCGATGCCTGGGCGTTGGCTCAAGAACTAGGTGTTGAAGGCGTGGATGAACTGCGCGCTCAAGTCTTCGCTCACGGCGGGTCTGACGCTGACGCGTGGAATGACTACCACCAGGTGCGAAACGAATACGACCGTCGTGCGTCGGAGGAATTTGACCTAGGTCAGTAGTAGCTCAATCGACGTGTTCCTGGCCCGGTCTGGGACACTGGGCTCGTGGACATAGCGCTCGACGAAGAAACTCTCGGCCGGCTTCTTGTGATTCTTGAGGGTGTGGGCGTTTTGGCGTTCACGGTCTCTGGAATCCTGGTTGCCGCGCAGAAGCGACTCGACCTCGTTGGCGTGGTTGTGGTCGCCTTTCTGACTGCTCTTGGTGGTGGAACACTGCGTGATGTTCTTCTCGATCGCAGGCCCTTCTTTTGGGTTGCTAATGAGGAGTGGGTGTGGGCTGTAGTGATCCTGAGCGTGTTGGGCCCACTCGTCATTAGAGCCAGACATCTAGAACCAACCGCTCGGGCCATGCAATGGCCCGATGCACTGGGTCTTGGGCTCTTTGCGGCCTCTGGCACCCACATTGCACTTCTCGAGGGCGCAAGCCCCCTGGTGGCAACACTGATGGGCGTCATTTCTGCCACTTTCGGTGGCGTTATTCGAGACATGTTGGTTAATGACGTGCCATGGGTGGTGAAGGGTTACCAGCTCTATGCCGTGATTGCGTTCATGGGTGGCTGGCTGGTGTGGGGGTTGCGGGCGCTTGGCGTTCCCGACGTTGTTGCCGTTTTGGTAGGGGCTGCTGCCATCGTTGTCGTTCGAATGCTGGCGATCGCCTTCGACTGGCGCTTGCCAGGTTGGCGGCTCGGCGCTCGGTCCTAGCTAGCGAAGCGCTTGATCAAAGAACGACGTTAGGGCGTCCGCATAGCGCCCCGTTTCCGAGAGCATGCCTTCGGTGTGATCGGCACCCTCAAAAGTCTCGAGCTGGACCGAAACGCCAACCGACTCTGCATAATCACGGAACTTGAGTGCGCCCTCATAAGCAAGACGCTGGTCCTCGGTGCCATGGAGCAAAAGAATCGGCCGATTACCGGCTGCTTCGATGCCCGTCGGGATTGGCGTTTCGTTCAAGTTCACACCGCGGAGCTTGGCTGCGGTGTCAGCAAGCTGCCACAAGAAGGCGGGGAATCCCTGGAACACGACCTCCCGCCTGGCTGTCTCCGCAAAATCAAAGATGGGTGCCTCTAGAGCGAAGGCCTGAACGTTCTCGGTCTTTGCCGGCAGGATTGCGGTGGCAATCGCGCCACCCGAGACACCAAACATGCCGATCTTCTCTGGCGCGATGCCCTTTTCCAGAACTAGCCACTCGGCAACGGCCGCAAAGTCATCGGACTCGTCTTGGCCGGCCGAGTGGCGACCATCAACACAGGTGGAATTGCCGGTGTCGCGCTGGTCAACGAGCAAGACGTTGAACCCGTCCTTAGCAAGCATGGCGCTTGGCAACAGAGCGTTGTAGTCACGACGACTGGTTCCATAGCCGTGGGTGACAATCACTGTTTCCTGGGTCGCTGGGTAACCCGCCTTGATCCACCACGCTTCGAGCTCAACCTCTGGAGCCACCTGAATCCGAACGGTTTCAACAGGCGTCTCTGGAATCCACCACTCGGAGAGGTCGTAGTCAATCCACTTATTCCAGCCCTCGCCGGGGAAGGGGCCCTCTAGGGGCGTGGAGAAGGAGGCTGGCGAGTTATTGAGGTCATCGTCGTTGATTCCACAGGGCAGCGACGTACCCTCTCGGTAGACGTAGTCGCCCACTGCGAGTGCGCCACCAGTGCCCACCACAAGGAGCGACCCAAGACCTATGGCTAACCAGCTTCGCGCGCGCATGCGCTTGAGAGTACCGGTCCCAGGCGTGCCGGTCTAGCCTCGAGAGCGGTTCCCGTTCAGGTGATTGGCTTCTCACCCTTATCGACGTATTCCCACAAATACAGCGCTGCATAGGAGCGATAGGGGGCCCAACGCCTGGCGACCTCGCTGGAGGTCTGTTCGGTGCCAAAGTGCGCTTCGACGGCTTTGCGTAATCCAAGGTCTCCGGGTGACCAGATATCGGGGTGCCCCATCCCAAAGATGAGGAACATCTCTGCCGTCCACGGCCCGATTCCCTTGAGGGCGGTGAGTGCGCTAATCACTTCGGGTGGGTCCATTGCTGCCAGTGCGTGGGGATCAATCACCCCGGTCCCAAACGCTTCAGCGAGACCCTGGATGTAGTTCGCTTTGGAATACGAGAGACCCTGCCCGCGAAGAAGCTCAATGTCTTGGCCAGCGAGGCCCTCCGGCGTCATGGCGTCGACGGCCTGGCGGAGCCTGGCTTCTATGGTGTCGGCGGCTTTCACGGAGAGTTGCTGGCCAATGATTGATGTGACCAGAATCTCGAAGTATCGCTCTGGCGGTTGGGCTGAGATCACCGGTGGCGTATAAACCTGGGCAAGCTGGGCAATCACTTCGCAGCTCTCCTGCAGATAAGCGAGTGCCTCGGCTTGTTGGTGGGTCACACCGTAACGCTAGAGCACGAATGCCTGCGATGATTTCAGACAATGAAGATTGTGATCGCTCCTGATTCGTTCAAGGGGTCCCTACCCGCGACTGGCGTCGTCGAGGCTGTGGCCGAGGGAATTCGGGAGACCGCACCAGGCGCGGTCCTGATCGCGCAACCACTCTCCGACGGTGGTGAGGGCACGCTCGATGTCCTCGCTCACCACGGCTTCGAGATTCACCGTGTTACGGTTCCGGGTTCTTGGGGCGAACCTGTCGTTGCGTCGTTTGCCAGCAGAAACGGTGTGGTCGTCATTGAATCGGCCCAGGCTTTTGGTTTCCTTCCCGGCGCCACTGCCACCCAAGCAGTGGAAGCATCGAGCGCCGGGGTCGGACACTTGATTAAAGAAGCACTGACATTCGGTCCCACAGAGATCCTGCTCACCGTCGGTGGGACGTCGGGAACCGATGGCGGTTTCGGGATGCTTCGCGCTCTAGGCGCTCGAGGTCTGGACGACCAGGGCAATGACATTGGCCAGGGTGGCGGCGCACTCCGCACGCTCGCATCCCTTGATCTTTCGGGGCTTGACCCCAGGCTCTCGAAAACTCGACTTCGGGTCTTGACCGATGTCACTAATCCACTGCTCGGTGCCACGGGGGCAGCCGCGGTGTTTGCGCCCCAAAAGGGCGCTGACCCAGACGCGGTCGCACTGCTTGAAGGAGGGCTTGCTCGTCTTGCAGGGTTGGTCGGGGTAGAGGTGGCTGAGGGCCCAGGGGCTGGGGCTGGTGGCGGGCTGGCGTTTGCCGCGATGGCAGCGCTCGGAGCATCTCAAGAATCTGGCGCACAGGCGATGATGGAGCTCACCGGAGTTGGCGCGGAGATGAAAGGTGCCGATCTCGTGATTACAGGGGAGGGCTCCTTTGACAGCCAGAGTCTCGGAGGCAAAATCACCGGCGTGGTGATCGAGCACGCTCGATCACAGAACATTCCGGTGGTGGTGGTGTGTGGTGTTTCTCAGATGAGCGCCGCCGTCTCCGGGGTCACCGTCATCGAAATTAGTGCGAGCGCACCAAGTATTCAGGAATCGATTGACAACCCGGAGGTCTTTCTTCGGGAAGCCGGTCGAACAATCGGCCGAATGATTACCGACGGGCGTTAGCGCGCGAACTGGGTTTCTTTGTAAGCCCGTCCTGCACTGTCGTAGGTAATCCATGTGCCGACCTGCTCGCCCAATCGGAAAGAACCACTGCGCATTGGCGTGCCGTCTTTGCGATAAAACGACCAGGCGCCGTGCATGGCCTCGCCCTTGTAAGAACCTCGCGCCTTGACGACGCCGTTTTTATAAAGCTCCAGGAAAGCCCCCGACTTCTTGGGGAAGGAGCTGTTAATCACCGTGATGCGCGCTTCCACCAGTTTCTTGAGGAACGCTTTGGGTGGCGCCTTGTGCTGGTCAAAATGAATGGTGCCCTTTGTCGTGGTGTAGCCATCGAGGGCGGGTCCAAGGAGTTCCTGGACTTCGGGCCCTGGAAAGAGACTGTTGTGGTGGCTAAAGCCAAGAAACGAGACCGCGATGATCCCCTCAACCCGCAGGGTCGGCATTCCCCACGTTAAATCTTCGATTGCGGTGGGCAGCAAGTCATGCAGCTGGGAGCGAACGGCAGCTAACGCAGCCGCCTGCTTTTCTGGGAACGACTCGATGATGGACTCAACAGTGGTCATGCTTCTAGTCTGGCGGATTTCCGCCTAACCTGGGGGAATGAGTTCTTCTGATTTCGTTCCCCCTGGCATGCGCGAACAGCTCGATTCACCGTCCTATCAAGGCATCGCCACTTTTGGCATGCGGCCCTTTGTGACCGAGGCGTCGCAGCTCGATGCCATCAAGCCAGATGTGGCAGTTGTTGGTGCCCCATGGGATGACAGCACCACCAATCGGCCAGGCGCCCGGTTTGGCCCGAGGGCTCTGCGGGCGAACGCCTATGACCCTGGCACCTATCACCTCGATTTGGGCGTGGAAATCTTTGACCACTTGAACGTCGTCGATTTTGGTGATGCCATCACGAGCCATGGCATGTGGGAAAAATCTCGCCAGGCAATCTATGACCGGGTGAGCGAAGTCACTAGACGGGGCATTGTTCCCGTGGTGCTTGGTGGCGACCACTCGGTGACGTTCCCCGCAGTAACGGCGGTGTGTGAGCAGCACGGGTTTGGCAACGTGGTGATGATTCACTTCGATGCTCACGCCGACACCGCCTATGAACTCGAGGGCAATTTCGCGAGCCACGGCGCCATGATGCGCCGGATTATTGAATCCGGCGCGATCCCTGGCGATCGGTTCCTGCAGCTGGGCCTGCGCGGTTATTGGCCAGGCGAGGAAGACCAGAAGTGGATGCGCGAGAACAAGCTCAAGCACTTCATGATGCAAGAGTTCTGGGAGCGGGGCACCATGCCCGTTGTTGATGACGTCATCAAGGAAGCCAAGGCCAAAGGTCCCAAGGCCTACATATCGATAGACATCGATGTCCTGGATCCTGGCTTTGCCCCGGCAACCGGCACACCAGAGCCAGGCGGCTTCGCCCCGATTGATTTGCTACGGATTATCCGCAGACTCACTCTTGAGCTCGATGTGGTGGGTTTTGACGTGATGGAAGTCGCACCGGCGTATG
>JAIOWV010000022.1 GCA_021741945.1 Pontimonas sp. | reverse complement strand
GGGCTTCTAGTAATTGAGGCGACGCGGATTGGCAAAGACACTGAGCTTGCCCGGATGGCAGCCCTGGTGGAACAAGCCCAGACCGGTAAATCAAACGCCCAGCGCTTGGCCGACCGGATATCTGCTGTTTTTGTGCCGATCGTGATTGTCATTGCTGTGGTCACGTTCATCACCTGGCTTGCTCTCGGTGGCCCGCTCGAGGTCGCGTTCCAGGCTGCCGTGGCAACACTCATCATTGCGTGCCCGTGTGCTCTTGGTTTAGCCACCCCGACAGCGCTGCTGGTGGGAACTGGTCGCGGAGCACAGCTCGGACTCATCATCAGGGGGCCGGAGATCCTGGAGCACTCCCGCACCATCGACATGGTGGTTGTCGACAAGACGGGAACTCTGACTACGGGCGACATGAGCGTGACGGCCGTCCTCACTGCGCCAGGCCACACCGAGGACGAGGTTGCGGCTCTTGCCGCCTCCGTCGAGGAGGGATCGGAGCATCCGCTGGCCCGCGCCGTCCTCCGTTACGCCGAGGAGCGTGGCCTTAGCCGCGCTAAAGGTGCTGAGTTTCTCACTGTTCCAGGCCGAGGACAGCGGGCTGTGGTTGGAGGGATGCCGGCCACTGTTGGGCAATTGGGTTGGTTGCGCAGTGAAGGCGACGAGCCAGTGGGTCCGATTGATGCGAAAATTCAGTCTGCTATCGACGAAGGGTTCACAGTCGTCGCTGTGGGCAGTGATGGCGGCGTGGTGGGCGCACTCGTGATTGCCGACACCCTGAAGGACACAAGCCGCGAGGCAATCGCACGTTTAGTTGACTTGGGCCTCACCCCGGTGATGGCCACTGGGGACAACGCTGTGGTGGCGGCGCGCATCGCCGCCCAGGTTGGGATTGACGTTATCCACTCCGGCCTCACACCGGAGGGGAAGACCCAACTCATTCGGGACTTGCAGGCTGCTGGCCACAACGTCGCAATGGTGGGCGATGGCATCAATGATGCCCCCGCCCTGGCTACTGCCGATCTAGGCATCGCGATGGGGACAGGCACCGACGCCGCCATGACAGCCGGGGACATCACGATTGTGAGCGGCGATTTGCGCAGCGTGAGCGACGGGATTCGTTTGGCACGCAGGACGCTTGGCACAATACGGGGCAACCTGTTTTGGGCTTTCGCCTATAACGTCGCTGCTATTCCACTGGCGGTTACCGCGCTATTGAATCCGATTGTGGCAGGACTAGCGATGGCCTTCTCGTCTGTGTTTGTGGTGACTAATTCTCTGCGGTTGCGGAGCTTTCGCCCCACCACTGCGCTTTCTGCGAAGCGATAAACGTTTCTAGGCTGATTTCTCGGGGGTCTGACCGGCGGAAGCTGGCATACGCCTGAGCAAAGTAGTCGCTGCGGCGCTCTGTGGCCCAGGCTCTGATGGCATCGAGTGGTTCGAGGGGGCCAGCCGACTGGCTCTTCATGGTGCGAATCACACCTCGGATTCCAAGCACCAGCAGGACAAGGCTGACCGTCCCGCCGATTGCGACATACCAACCGGGCAGGGCAAACGGAGAGACCGCAAACATAAGGAGCCCCAGTGCTGACAAGGAAAACCAGTTCCCTAGCGCCCGCGCGGGGAGTGGCGCTCGATCTCGAAAGAATCGATACCAAGAGGTGCCATTTTCTTCCCACCACGGCCACGACGGTGGAATCGGAGGCGCCTCGGGGTAGGGCTGCCAGTCGTTGGCAAAAACCTCACCCTGATGAAGGCTTATGAAGAGAGGGTCTGGCATCCGCCACCCATCGGGCGGGTTGAAGCGAAGCGGCAGGGCTTCTAAGTCGACTACGTCCTTGTTCACGGGGTCTAGTCCTGGTTAAAAGGTAGGCCAAGTGCCTGGTGGAGCTGGCGCGGGGTGTCAACGCTGGTGTGAGCCGCATCCCACTCTGCAGGCCCCCCATAACCCCAGCGGACCATGATGGTGTCGATGTTGTGGACTTCGGCCCCTTCAACGTCGTGGATGCGATCACCCACCATGATGCAGTTGTCGGTGGGCAGACCCTTGGCGCGAAGACCAGTCAGCGCGTCTTCGATTACTTGGTCTTTGCGACCGCGGGATTCATCGTCCGCGGCGCAGGCGATGACATCGAAGTAGGGGGCCAGGGTGAAGTGCTCGAGCATGATGCTGGCAGGGGTCGTGGGCTTTGAGGTCGCGAGGGCAATGGTCGCGCCCGAATCCTTGAGGGCGCGCAAAAAGACACCCATGCCATCGAAGACTTTGGCGTCATACGCGCCAACGTCGAGATATCGCGCACGATATATCCGGATTGCCTCAGGAATATCGGCCGGAGCAAGCTTTGCCCTGGTGGCGAATGACTCAGGCAACGGTGGCCCCACCCAGCGCAAAAGGTCCTTTATCGGAGGGACGGGATGGCCCATTTCCTGCAACGTGAACGCGATGGTCGAGACAATGCCAGGCGCTGAGTCGACGAGGGTACCATCCAGGTCCAAGAGGACGGTCTGGTAGGTCAACATTTCGCTAAGCCTAGGACAGCACTAGAACAAGCGATGGTGGGAATCGTCGATTCCGCGCAATTCGTCGTAATCGAGGACCACGCAGTCAATGCCGCGGTCGTTCGCGAGCGTTCGGGCTTGAGGCTTGATTTCCTGGGCCGCAAAGATGCCCCGAACAGGCGCCAAGTGGGGGTCCCGGTTGAGAAGTTCCAGGTATCGAGTGAGCTGTTCAACACCATCGATGTCGCCTCGGCGCTTAATCTCGATCGCTACCGTCGCCCCACTGGCGTCATTAGCGAGGATGTCGACAGGACCCACAGCGGTCATGTATTCGCGGCGAATCAATCGATAACCCTCGCCGAGGGTCTCGATGTTGGCAGCGAGCAGTCGTTGAAGGTCTGCTTCCACGCCGTCTTTGATCAGGCCCGGGTCGACACCGAGTTCGTGAGCATGGTCGCCGTGGATTTCGTGGATGTTGATCATCAAAAGATCAGCTGTCTTGTGGTGAACAACCTTCCACACCTCGACTACTCCTTCGGAGCGCACGTCATCATCCGGTTGAACGATTTCGAGAGAACAGGGCGGTGACATCCAGTTGAGGGGCTTATAACTGCCGCCATCGGAGTGGATGAGAACACTGCCATCGGTCTTGACCATCACCACTCTGGTGGCCAGGGGCAGGTGAGCATTGAGACGACCCGAGTAGTCGACTGAGCAGGTAGCGATTACGAGGCGCACAACGCCTGAGTCTAGAGCCACCGACCTGGTCGCCGGGCTAGTCCAGCTCCCGTTGGGCTGAGCGTCGTAGGGTGGTCATCGTGTCCAGTGGAATCGAACTCGATGAACGTGACCCCTCCATTCACCCAGGGGATGATCTGTATCGCCACATGAATGGGCGGTGGCTTGAGCGCTCCGAAATTCCCGCGGATAAGTCCCGCTATGGCGCATTCACCGTGTTGGCCGAAGAGGCTGAGAAGGCTGTGCTCGCGATTATCGAGCGCGCAAAGAATGCGCCGGCTGGATCAGAGGCCAAGAAGGTGGGCGATCTTTTTGAGAGCTTCATGGATGAAGCCCGTATTGAAGAGGTGGGACTTCGTCCACTCCAGGACGTGATGGCCCGCATTGAGTCAGCGCTTCCCGGTGGACACCAGGACTTGGTCGGGGTTTTGGGAGAGATTGAGCGATCGGGCGTTGAAGGGTTGTGGCGACTCTTTGTCGATAACGATCCTGGTAACCCCGAGCGCTACGTAATGTTCGTGGAACAGGGCGGGTTGTCTTTGCCCGATGAGTCCTATTACCGCAAACCTGAGCACGCGGAGATTCTGGGGGCACTAGAAGTTCACATCGAGCGGATGTTCACCCTCGCTGGCCTTAGCGATGCAACCGATCGCGCCAAACGTGTCATTGAGCTGGAGACCAGGATTGCTGCAGGTCACTGGGACAACGTGAAATCGAGGGATGCCGAGGCCACCTACAACATGTGGTCGGGGGACCAACTAGGAAAAGCACTCGGCGAGTTCGGCTGGCAGCAATGGCTCTCCCGTACCGGAATCCCCGCTGCCAGTGTTGGCGAGATTGTTGTGCGGCAACCCAGCTTCGTCGAATCCGTGGGACAGACCTGGATGGCGTCATCGCCGCAGGCGCTTGCCGACTGGATGTCCTGGCACACAATCACAGCCTTTGCCCCGTATTTGACCGGGGAGTTTGTTCAGGCCCACTTCGATTTCTTCGGCACGACGCTCTCGGGGACCCCCGAGCTTCGAGCGCGGTGGAAACGCGGGGTGTCCTTCGTTGAAGCCGTGATGGGCGAAGCCGTCGGCAAGCTCTATGTGGAGGAGCATTTCCCGAGCGACGCCAAGCAGCAGATGGACGAGCTTGTTGCCATGTTGCTTGCTGCATATCGCGCGAGCATCACCGAGCTGCCGTGGATGGGCCCAGAGACGAAGAAGAAGGCCCTCGACAAGCTTGAGACGTTCCGCCCAAAGATCGGCTACCCGGCTGTGTGGCGGGACTACTCGTCATTGAGCGTCACCCCTGGCGACCTGTGGGCGAACGTGATTGCTGGCAACGAGTATGAGTTCGCTCGGGAGTTGCGCAAGATAGGGTCCCCTCTGGACCGCGATGAATGGTTCATGACGCCGCAAACAGTGAACGCGTATTACAACCCAGGCTTTAACGAGATTGTCTTCCCCGCGGCAATACTGCAGTACCCGTTCTTTGACCCGGCCCGTGATGCAGCATCCAATTACGGTGCCATTGGAGCAGTTATTGGCCATGAGATTGGCCACGGTTTCGATGACCAAGGGTCCCGTTTTGACGGGGATGGCCGGCTCACTAACTGGTGGACCGACCAAGACCGCGCAGCATTTGAGGAGCGAACTGCCTCATTGATCACGCAGTTCTCAGAACTTGCCCCAAGGGATCTCCCCGGCCATTTCGTTAACGGTGATCTCACCATCGGGGAGAACATCGGTGACCTCGGCGGTCTCGCAATCGCCTGGAAGGCCTATCTGATGTCTTTGGAGGGAGCCGAGCCGCCGGTTATCGACGACCTCACCGCAGGACAGCGCTTCTTCTTGTCCTGGGCCCAGTCCTGGAAGCTCGCTGCTCGCGAAGAGGAGGCATTGCGTTTGTTGCAGATTGACCCGCACTCGCCTCCCGAATTCCGTTGCAACCAGATTGCCCGTAATTTGGATGTCTACTACGAGGCGTTTGATGTCACGCCCGACCACGAGCTGTGGTTGGCGCCCGAGCACCGGGTGACCATCTGGTGATTATTGGCTTTCAGCGCTACGCTGGGGCAATCGGCGATACATGCCAAAATTGGAATACAAGTCGGAGGCGGCAATGAGGGGCAAGATTCTCTTCGTTTTTGGAGTGGCACTGGGCTACGTTTTGGGCACCCGAGCGGGCCGCGAGCGCTATGAGCAGATTCGCGCTGGAGCCATCAAGGTGTGGAACGACCCCCGTGTCCAAGAGCAGGTTGCCACCGTCGAAGGGTTTGTGAAGGACAAGGCTCCCGATGTCGCTGAAGCAGCGACTGCAGCAGCCAAGAAGGTTTCTTCCACAATTCGTCAGGCACAAGGAACTAAGTCAGCGGGCCAGGGTAAGTAATGTCCGCTTCGGAGCGTGGTGACCAAGCGAGAGAGAAGAAGCCCTTCCTCTCGCTCCTTACCGACGTTCCGCATCTCATCGCTCAGCTCATGAGGGCGGAGCTCGAATTGCTCAAGGCCGAGCTCATCTCAAAGCTCAAGTCGATTGGAATTGGCCTCGGACTGTTTGTCATCAGCCTCACGCTGATTCTTCTGGCGTTGTTGCTCTTCATTTTTGCAGCCGTCTTTGCGCTGGCCTTGGTGGTTCCATTGTGGGCGGCAGCGCTGATTGCCGGAGGCGGTGTTCTCCTGGTCGCGATCGTCTTTGCTGGCGTGGGCGCCGCATCCATGGCGTCGACCCGAAGCCCCGCACCGAACGAGACCATCGAGAGTATTCGCCGCGACATTCGGGTGATTAGAGGGCAGAAGTAAATGTCGAAAAAGGACGTTCAGAACTTTGTTGAGCAGACACGGACCGAGCTCGAGAGCACGCTCGATGAAATCGAACATCGCCTGAGCCCGCAAGAACTCACCAAGCAGGCCACCGATTGGATATCAGAGTCCTATGACCGAAATCCTTCGCGCTGGCTCATCGGCGGTGGGATCGCTCTTGTTGGGGCTATTGCCGCGGTGTTGTGGGCAATTTTCGGGGACGACGACTAGGCAGGCATCTCCACGACGACCCGCCCGCGTGTTAGTCCTGCAAGCACGCGCTCGGCTGTGTCTCTGGCTTCACTGAGTGGAATAGTGTGGCTGATCTGGTCCCAGGGCACCGACGACGAGTGCTTGGCGCACTCACTCCACAGCGCCTCTCGCACTGACATGTCCTGATAGACGGAGTTGACTCCCACTAGCGTGACACCGCGCAGAATGAACGGCGCCACGGTCGTCGGCAGTGCCATCCCGCCTGCTAGTCCGCTAGCGGCAACCGCCCCGCCTGTGGCGGTGCTAGCTAACAGCTTGGCGAGTAGTTCACCCCCTGCTTGGTCCACTGCCCCGTCAAACTTCTCTGGCAGTAATGGGCGTTGTGGCCAACCCAGCACTTCTTGCCGCGAGATGACCTCGCTGGCGCCAAGATCCATCAAATAGGGGGCCTCATCTGTGCGACCCGTGATTGCGTGGACCGCAAAACCTTGGCTTGCCAGAAAGAAGGTGGCAAAAGATCCCACTGCACCGGCTGCACCGGTGACCGCGATGGGCAGCTTCTGAGTTTCTGGTGTTAGGCCGTGGTTCAGCAAGGCGTGAACGGCAAGGAGTGCTGTGAACCCAGCCGTCCCAAACGTGGCGGCCTGCCCGGTGGTCAGCGCCTCTGGAATGACGACAAGGTGTTCGGGAGCGACGACCATGGTCGTTGAGAGCCCGCCATGGCGGTCTTCTCCGTAACCAAAACCGGTAACGACGACGTGGGTTCCCTGAGGGAACCGTGGGTCAGAACTTTCTTCCACCGTCCCAGCGGCGTCGATTCCGGGAACTAGGGGCGTGGTGCGCACGACTCCTGGCGAGCCGGTGAGAGCTAGAGCGTCTTTGTAGTTGAGTGCCGAGAATTCCACGCGAACGCGGATTCCCTCTCCTAGTTCTTGGCTCGCAATGTCGTTTCGGAAGTGGGTAGTCCGACCGCCCGATCCGTCATCGGCGATCCACCATGCGCTGGCCTGATTAGCCAAAGAGCATCGCCGCGGCCTCATAGCGCTCGGCGGGAACTGTCTTCAATGCGCCGAGTGCTTCAGAGAAGTTGACGGTGTGAATCTCGGTTCCACGCAAGGCAACCATGTGGCCCCACTTGTGTTCGTTAACAAGGTCAACAACGTTCATACCAAAGCGCGTAGCCAACACCCGGTCGAAGGCGCTCGGGGTTCCACCGCGCTGAATGTGACCCAAGGTGGTTGCCCGAGTTTCAATTCCGGTCGCTTCTTCGATGAGCGGGGCGAGTTTCTCCCCGATACCGCCAAGACGCGGGCGACCAAAAGCATCGAGTCCGCGCTCTGAGTGGGCATCGTCCATGGTGTCGAGAGCAAAACCCTCAGCAACGACTACTAGTGGTGCGCGACCGCGGTCATGCGCTGAGCGCACCCAGTGGAGCAACTCCTCCATGCTGGTTTTGCGCTCAGGAATCAAGATCGCGTGAGCTCCTGCTGCCATACCTGAGTGCAGAGCAATCCACCCCACGTGGCGGCCCATCACTTCGGCCACCATGCAGCGGGAGTGGGAGTCACCCGTTGTGCGCAACCGGTCCATGGCCTCTGTCGCAATACTCACTGCGGTGTCGAAACCGAAGGTGAAGTCAGTGCCGTTCAAGTCGTTATCGACGGTCTTGGGTACCCCGACGACGGGCAATCCCAGGTCTGAGAGTTCTTTGGCAGCGGCGAGGCTGCCCTCGCCGCCAATAGCGATGAGAGCATCGAGACGGTGCTCGTCGAGCACCTCGCGCACGCGCGGTGCACCGCCGTGCTCGAAGGGATTGGTCCTGGAGGTTCCAAGAATGGTCCCACCGGTGTTGCCGATACCTTTGACTTCGTTTCGAGCGAGGGGAATCGCGTCTGACTCGCAGAGCCCTTTGTAGCCACCGATGAATCCGACGAATTCGTGCCCGTGAACGCGTGTCCCCTTGAGGACGGCACCGCGAATAACTGCGTTGAGGCCGGGAGCATCGCCACCGCTGGTCAGGATTCCAATTCTCATGGAAACTATTCTGTCGTCTTTCGAAGACGACAGAGTCGCCCGACACCCATCGCACTTCCAGCTCTAGTGTCTAGGGTGAGAAATGGCGGTAAGTCAATCACCACCGCCGGTAGGAGAAAATCATGGCTACACCACAAAAACCCGTCGCCGCCGAAGACCACCAGGCTGTGACCACCGAGTCTGCCCTTAGCGGCAAGCCTGAGTACCCGGGTCAGACCCTGGGTCTCGTCGCCCTCGTTTTGTCCTTCTTCATGCAGATTCCAGCCCTCATCTTGGGAATCCTTGCTTGGGTGTGGTCAAACCGCGCTGGCGTTTCCAACGTGCCCGCGAAGGTTGCAGTCGCCGTGAGCGCAACGCTCATCGTGATTGGCA
The DNA here is from genome assembly GCA_021741945.1 of Pontimonas sp. Lineage (GTDB taxonomy): Bacteria > Actinomycetota > Actinomycetes > Actinomycetales > Microbacteriaceae > Pontimonas. The sequence goes on along the minus strand of JAIOWV010000022.1, from coordinate 6,789 downwards.
CCCTGGTCCTCATCGGCTGGATTGTCCTGGTTGCCTCGACCATTGGTCAGTTTGGTGACATGGATGGTTTTGGTCGAATGGGACCGGACTTCTTTAGCTAAGAACCTTCCATTTCGAGGACCGCCATGGCGGCATTGTGTCCAGCAATGCCGCTGACGGCGCCCCCTCGTCTGGCACCTGAGCCGCAGAGCAGAATCTTGTCGGTGTGGGTGGCGACCCCCCAGCGTTTGGCGGGGGTTCCCAAGTCTTCATCGTCTTCGACGAAGGGCCACGCCAGTGGCCCGTGGAAGATGTTTCCACCTGGCAGTTTTAGAGCGTTCTCGAGGTCGCTAGTCGTCTTTGTTTCAATGCAGGGATTGCCGTGTGCGTCGCGCAGCAACAGGTCTTCGATCGGTTCTGCCAGGACTGAGTTGAGCGAATCGATCACCGCCTGCTGAAGGGTGGCCCGAAGGACGTCTGGTTCGTAGGCCGCCGTGAGCCGGTGAGGGACGTGAAGCCCAAACACCGTCAGCGTGTGGACTCCTTGCTCAGCGAGCTCGGGGCTGAGGATGCTCGAATCTGTCAGTGAGTGGCAATAGATCTCACAGGGCAGAGGGGTTGGAATCTTTAGTTGCGCCGCATCATCGTGAGCCTTGGCCAGTTGGGACCAGGTCTCGTTGATGTGGAACGTGCCACCGAAAGCCTGCTCGGGTGTGACTGTTGGGTCCGCCAACCTGGGAAGCCTGGTCAGGACCATATTCACTTTGACCTGAGCGCCCTCGGCGCGGTCATGGACACTTCGTCCTTGCAGTCGGCCGAGCTCCTCTGGGGAGGCGTTGACCAGCACATAGCGAGCCTGGATGGTGTGCTTGGCGCCATTGCGCAGGAAGGTGGCGGCGTGGTCCTCGCTCACCGCGGTCACCTCGGCCCCGCCTATCAGCGTTGCGCCAGCAGAGCGGGCGGCATGGAGGATGGCGCCGGAGACGGCGCCCATGCCGCCTACCGGGACATCCCAGTCCCCTGTTCCCCCGCCGATCACGTGATAGAGAAAGCACTTGTTCGCATCGAGGTTCTCATCGTGATTTGGCGCAAAGGTTCCGATCAGGCCATCAGTCAACACGACGCCTCTCACCACATCGTTGGTGAATGTGGATTCGATCACTCCTCCGACGGGGCGCTCGATGAAGTCTTCCCAGATCTCACTTCCGCCCTCGCGGCTTGCAAGCAGAGCTTTGGCCTCGGAGCGAGTGATGAGAGGGTCGGTCACTCCGGGGAACATCACCTCCGCTAGAACCTGGGTTCTTGAATAAAAGGAATCCCATCCCTCCGAGTCGTTCGAGGCACCGAGCGCCCCGAAAGACGCTGCGGTGGCATCGGCGTCGTGGTTGTCGATCAGGAGACCCTCGGAAGTTCCTGGCACCGGCGTAAAGGACGAGTAGCGCCTCTTCGCCAGCGTGATATCAAGCCCAAGGTCGTCGATGATCCTCTGCGGGAGCAGGCTTACGAGGTAGGAATAGCGCGAGAGCCTGGCCTCGACTCCGGGGAATGACTCCGCCGAGACAGCCGCGCCGCCCCACTCCTCGAGTCGCTCAAGAACCACGACGCTCAAGCCTGCTTGTGCAAGATAGGCGGCTGCAGTCAAGCCATTGTGGCCACCGCCCACAATGACGACGTCGCAGTGGGTCGGAACAACCTCGTTCATGGCCCCAGTGTAGAGGGGGCACTGAGCCCCGTGGGGCTCGCGAGCCGAGCCAGTAACGTGCAAAAAGGCCGGTCACCACCTAGCATTCTCGATATGCCAACCGGCCCCAGCAATGATGCATCTTCCGTCCGAAGAACCTCGGGAACAGCCTTTGCACAATCCCTCGCCGATGAGTCGGTTGCCCTCGTCCGAAGCTGGCTCGCTCGCGCGGCCGAGCTTCACCCGAAGCCTCATCCAAGTTCCGAGCGGCTCGCCGGCGTCCTGAAGGACCCGAAGGGTCCCGCATTTGCCCTGGGCTTTGTCGATCGCGTTGCACGGCCAGAAGATCTCGGCGTTGCGGCCAGGAACTTTCGTGAACTGTCCCAAGACATCCCTGGATTTCTCTCTCCGGTTCTGACCCTGCTGATTCGCCTTGGCGGATTCTTTGCCCCCATTTTCCCGGGGCTTGTGGTGCCAATCGCCCGCTTTGCGCTGAAGGTGCTGATTGGCCACCTCATCATCGATGCCAGCGAGAAGAAGCTGCCTCGGTCTCTCAAGCGCCTTAAGAAGAAGGGCGATCAGCTCAACATCAATCTTCTGGGTGAAGCGGTCTTGGGCGAGCGCGAGGCGGATCGGCGCCTCGCGGGCGTGAGTGCACTCATTGCCAGAGACGATGTGGACTATGTGTCGGTGAAGGTATCCGCGGTCTCGAGCCAACTGTCGATGTGGGCATATGACGAGACGGTCAGCAGAGTCGTCAAGCGACTCTTGCCCCTCTACCAGCAGGCAGCAGCAACTACCCCGCCGACCTTCATCAACCTCGACATGAGGAATTTAAAGACCTCGATATGACCATCGATGTCTTCCAGAGCGTTCTCTCCGACAAGAGCCTCAAGTCCTACACCGGCGGCATCGTTCTTCAGGCGTATTTGCCAGAAGCCTTGGACGCCCTGAAGAAGATCAGCGCATTTGCCACGGCTCGGGTGAAGGCCGGCGGCGCCCCGCTGAAAGTCCGCGTCGTGAAGGGCGCCAACCTTCAAATGGAGCAGGTTGATGCCGAGTTGCACGATTGGCCCCTCGCTGTTCTTCCCTCCAAACAGGCCACCGACACCAACTACAAGCGGGTGCTCGAATGGGCTCTCACTCCCGCGAAGACCAAGTCATTGCGAATCGGTGTCGCTGGCCACAATCTTTTTGACCTCGCTTTCGCTCACCGCTTGGCCGAACACCGCGGCGTCTCTGACGCTGTTGACTGCGAGATGTTGATTGGTATGGCTCCCGATCAGGCCGATGCGGTGCGCGAGACGGTCGGTCGGCTGATTGTGTACACGCCAGTGGTGCACCCCAGCGAGTTTGATGCAGCCGTCGGCTATCTCGTGCGGCGTTTGGATGAGAACGCGAGCCCCGAGAACTTTATGTCTGCGGTGTTTGATCTTCATCAGAGCGAGGATTATTTCGCTAGGGAAGAAGGGCGCTTCCGCGAATCCCTCAAGGCCCTTAGCCAGAAGCCACTAGCGCCTAATCGGAATCAGAACCGATCGAAGCCCTCGCCATCGACTCACCCCACCTTCCACAACGAGGCAGACACCGATCCCTCCTTGGCAGAGAATCGTGAGTGGTTTGAGAGCGTCCGAGCGCTTGCCGGCTCCCGGGCGGGCAAAGCCCTCGGCTCCGAAGCGCTCAAGAAAGCTGCAATACCGGAGTCCCAAGGGCCCATTGCCGGGGGTATTGCTATTGAGAATGTCATTGCTAAGGGTCGGGCTGCGGGTGCGAAATGGGCCCAGAAATCTGCTGCGGAACGAGCTGCCATTCTGCTGCGTGTTGCGGATGAGCTTGGCAACAGACGACGCCAGTTACTTGCCGTGATGTCGCAGGAAGCGGGCAAGACCCTGGCTGAGGGCGATCCCGAAGTCAGTGAGGCAATTGACTTCGCTCGCTACTACGCCCACCAAGCACTCGAGCTGGAGAAGGTTCCGGGCGCACGCTTCCAGCCCGCCCGCTTCACGCTGGTGACCCCGCCATGGAATTTCCCTGTTGCCATTCCGGCGGGATCCGTGTTGGCAGCATTGGCTGCCGGCAGCGCCGTTGCCATTAAGCCAGCTCCACAGGTCAGGCGCTGTGGCGCTGTGATGGTGGAGGCCCTGTGGGCCGCCGGTGTGCCGAAGGATGTTCTTCAACTCGTTGATGTTGAGGAAGGCCAAGTGGGCCGCATGCTGATTGCCCACCCGGGTGTTGATCGATTGATTCTCACCGGTGGTTTTGAGACTGCTCGTTTGTTCCGCTCGTTCCGGGCGAGCTTGTCCCTGCTGGCCGAGACCAGTGGAAAGAACGCCATCATCGTCACCCCGAGCGCCGATCTTGACTTGGCTGTGGCCGACATCGTGAAGAGCGCCTTTGGGCACGCTGGACAGAAGTGCTCCGCTGCAAGCTTGGTCATCTTGGTCGGTTCGGTCGGCACCTCCGAGCGTTTCCGCCGACAGCTCGTGGATGCGGCCAGCACGTTGCGCGTGGGCTACCCGGATAACCCCGAGTCAGTCATGGGCCCGGTGATTGAGGCCCCCGGCCCCAAGCTCCGGCAGGGTTTGAGCGAGCTTGGCAAGGGCGAAGAGTGGATTCTAGAACCGCAGTCGCTGGATGCAGAGGGACGGCTATGGTCCCCAGGTATTCGCGACCACGTCAGACCCGGCAGTGCTTTCCACCAGACCGAGTACTTCGGTCCCGTCCTTGGCATTATGACCGCACGCACTCTTGCTGAAGCGCTCAGCATTCAGAACGCTGTTGAATATGGCCTCACCGCAGGTATTCACTCGCTGGACACCGACGAGGTTTCCTACTGGTTGGAACGTGTCGAGGCCGGCAATTGCTATATCAACCGCGGCATCACCGGAGCCATCGTCCAGCGCCAGCCCTTTGGTGGGTGGAAGAAATCGAGTGTTGGTCCTGGCGCTAAAGCTGGGGGCCCCAACTACCTCTTCGCACTCGGTGAATGGCAGAGGCGCGACAGTGCCTCGGATGAACAACCGCCAGCACTCGAGGACTACTACCAGAGGCTTATCTCCACCGCCACGGAAGCCGACTCCGAGGAGCGCGCTTTTCTCGCTCGCAGCCTCGGCGACGATCGCCGGGTCTGGGAGAGCACCTATGGCGTGTCCCACGACCCCTCGGGCCTTGCTGTTGAGCGGAACGTGTTCCGTTATCGCCCGAGCGCTGTGACCATTCGAGCCTCTGGTTTCGTTCCTGTTGCAGAGATTGTCCGTGTGTTCGCAGCCGGCGTTCGTGCCGGGGCAACCATGTCCGTGTCGACCTCTGACCCGTTGCCGGAGGATGTACTCACCCTCATGCGCCAGAGCCCAGAGGGCTCTGGTCGCCTGGGCGACGTTGTGGTCGAAAGCGAGCGAGGATTTGTGGCGCGAAGCGCTACCTCTTTGCCCGATCGAATTCGTTTGCTCGGGAGCCGCGCAGACGCACTAGCCGTGGCATTTGATGGCGCACCAGAGGTCGCAATTTATGGCGATGAGGTGACCGAGTCAGGTCGCGTGGAGATGTTGCCGTTTGTGAAAGAACAGGCTGTGTCGATTACCGCGCACCGCTTTGGGGCACCCGACCCTCGTTTCCTCGAACTGAAGGTCTAGTCCCTGGGGCGGTGAATAAGCCGCGAGAGCACGATCGAGCTCTTGGTGTGGTTCACGTTCGGCGCGATGCGGACGCGCTCGAGCGCGTCCTCCAGAGCCCCTATGTCTTTGGCCCTCATGTGGACGATGGCATCAGCATCGCCACTGACTGTTCCCGCGTCGATTACCTCGGGGACCGTGGAGAGGATGCGTTGCAGATCGGTGGGGGAGACCGTTCCGCGGCAGAACAATTCGACATAGGCCTCAACGGCAAGCCCATCAACGGCAGGGTCGACGTGAACGGTGAAGCCGCGGATGGTGCCATCGGCGACTAGTTTGTCTACGCGCCTCTTCACCGCTGAGGCCGAAAGCCCCACGATTCCGCCGATGTCGCCATAGTTAGCGCGGGCGTTGTGCCGGAGTTCCCCGATGATTTTGTGGTCTATTGCGTCCATGGCACGAGTTTAGGTCGATTTATTGCGAAACAGCCCCCTAAAACGCACGATATCTGCGTTTGAATTCCGGAAAAGCGCGAAGGTTGCGTGTGAGACTGGGGGCATGACAGCGACCAGCACCCTCGATGACGCCAACCTCACCCATGCACCCGCCTCTTCACCGCGTGTGCTGATGTGTCGCCCAGAACACTTCACCGTGAGTTACCGGATCAATCCGTGGATGTATCCGGAGAACCCGACCGACACGGGTCTTGCGCTGTCGCAGTGGAGCGTGCTCTATGACACCTACCGGAGTTTGGGTTTCCAGGTCGACATCATTGACCCGCTGGCCGGCTTGCCCGACATGGTCTATGCGGCCAACGGTGGTTTTGTCTTGGATGGAATCGCCTACGGTGCAAAGTTCCACCATCAAGAACGCGGCCCGGAGGGCCCCGCATATATGGAGTGGTTTCGGGCCCAAGGTTTTGAGGTTGTCGAGCCAGTCGAGGTGAACGAGGGTGAGGGTGACTTCCTCCTCGTTGGTGACACCATCTTGGCGGCGTCCGGTTTTCGTAGTGATACCGGAAGCCACAAGGAAATTGCGGATATCTATGGCCGTGAGGTTGTCTCCCTGCAGCTGATTAATCCCAGCTACTACCACCTCGACACAGCCTTGGCCGTGGTCGATTCGACCACGATTGCGTATTTGCCAAGCGCCTTCGATGAGCGCTCTCTCGGGATCCTTCGTGAGCGCTACCCGGACGCCATCATTGCCACCGAAGAGGATGCGGCGGTGTTGGGGCTCAATAGCTTCAGCGATGGCCACAACGTTGTGATTGCCGAGCGGGCCACCACCTTTGCCGCTGATCTTGCCGATCGCGGCTATAACCCGATTGGCGTGGAGCTCTCCGAGCTTCTCCTCGGCGGGGGCGGCGTCAAGTGCTGCACCCTAGAGTTGAGATCATGACGGGCCGGGCAACGCGTCAGGCGCTGGAGCTCGAGGACTCGTTCCTCACCCACAACTACCACCCACTTCCGGTGGTCGCAAAAAGCGCCAAGGGCGCGTGGGTCAAAGACGTTGAAG
>JAIOWV010000021.1 GCA_021741945.1 Pontimonas sp. | reverse complement strand
GGTGAGATAGGTCTGTAAACCCAGGGTCACAAACCCAATGCGAGCGAGCTGATCTAGCCCGCTCTCTTCTTGACCCAGTGACTGCAAAAGCTCGAGTGCCTCGGCCTTATCGAGGTCAATCAATTCGCTCTCGACTTTGGCATCTAAGAAGACGGCTTGAGCAGGCGCCACGAGAGCAGCAAGTTCAGCCTGTCGGCCTGGGTTCCCCAGGGTTTTTTCGTCAACGTTAAACACGTAGAGGAACGGCTTTGCCGTAAGGAGACCGAGTTCGCGGATCGGGGTGGCATCGAAAGCCGCCTGGAAGAGGGTCTTTCCCGTATCCAGAATGCTCCTGGCTTCCTCGGCGCAGGCCAGCACACTCGGGTCAAGTTTCTTGCCCTTCACTTCTTTCTCGTAGCGGGCAATCGCCTTCTCGAGGGTTTGAAGATCGGCAAGAATCAATTCGGTGTTGATGGTCTCCATGTCGGCGGCAGGATCAACTGCCCCATCAACGTGGACAACATCGGGGTCATCAAAGACCCGCACAACCTGAGCGATGGCATCGGCTTCGCGAATATTGGAGAGGAACTGATTACCAAGGCCCTCTCCCTCGCTGGCGCCTCGAACGATTCCGGCAATGTCGACGAAGGAGACGGCGGCCGGAATGATGCGCTCGCTGCCAAAAATGCCAGCGAGAACCTCCAGCCGGTCATCGGGCAGATTCACAACGCCGACGTTTGGCTCAATGGTGGCGAAGGGATAATTCGCTGCCAGCACCGAGTTCTTGGTAAGTGCGTTAAACAAAGTGGACTTGCCGACATTCGGGAGTCCAACGATTCCAATGGTGAGAGCCACGGCTAGGAAGCCTAGTGCAGGTTCCGGTGTGGGTCAGAGGTGACTGGCAGACTGTGGACATGAACGAAACGATTGTCGCGCTCCTGATTGGCCTAGCCCTGGGTGTTGGCCTGGGCTTCCTCGTCGGCTGGCTTGTCGCCGGACGCAAAGCCTCCGCAGGGTCCGATGACCCCATCGCGCTCAAAGCCCAGCTCGAGATGATGCAGCGCCAGTACGACGATCTTCGGGGGAACCAAGAGACCGAGAACAAGATTCTTCTGGCACTCACTCCCGTCTCCGAGCGCCTCACCGATATGCAGCGCACCGTCACAGCGCTCGAGAAACAGCGCAACGAACAGCATGGACAAATCAGCCAACAGCTGCGGGCAGCCCTCGAGAGCGAGGAGCTTCTGCGCGGCACGGCCGAGCAACTTGCCTCCGCTCTTCGCTCGAACAGCGTCAGGGGTGTCTGGGGTGAAGTCCAATTACGACGAGTGGTGGAGGCCGCAGGCCTCATCGAACGTGTTGACTTTGACGTTCAATCCCAGATCAGCTCGGACGCCGGTGTTGGCAAGCCCGACATGGTCATCCACCTCCCCGGTGGAAAAAACATTGCTGTGGATGCCAAGGTCCCCTTCACCGCGTATCTCGAAGCCAGCAAGATTCCCTTCACCGCGACGGGTGAAGAAGCAGCCAGGCGTGAGTCTCTGCTCAAGCAACACGTCACCGCAGTTCGGGCTCACGTTGATGCGCTTGGCAAAAAGTCCTACTGGGATGGGCTCTCCGCTTCACCCGAACTTGTCATTTGCTTCATCCCGAGCGAAGCACTGATCTCCACGGCAATCGAAGCCGACCCAGCACTCATGGACTACGCGTTTAGTAAGAAGGTGGCACTCGCCTCCCCTGTCACGCTCTGGAGCGTGCTCAAGACAGTGGCGTTCTCGTGGCAACAGGATGTGCTGACCGAAGACGCCGCAAAGCTTTTTGATGTCGGCCGCGAACTTCTCCAGCGCCTCGGCGGAATGGCCAAGCACATCGAAACCCTGGGACGCTCAATCTCCAGCACCGTCAAGGGCTACAACTCGTTCGTTGGTTCACTGGAGACTCGCGTGTTCCCGAGCGCCAGAAAGCTCAATGAGCTGGGAACCGCAGCAGATTTGCCGACCGAGCTGGAGGGCGTCGACCAGATGCCTCGTGAGCTCTCGGCCCCGGAACTACTCGAGGGATCGACTAAGGAACTAAAGGACTAGTCGTCCAGCCACTTGCTGGCTTGGTGATCCGCCGATACTCGGCGAATCGTTCCAGAGCGCGCTCGCAACACAATGCTTTCGGTGCTGATGATGGGTCCATCCCTGCGAACACCACGAACCAGTTCGCCATCGGTCACGCCCGTTGCCACAAAGAAGGTGTTGTCACTAGAGACCAAGTCGTCCACGCCATAGATGTGGTCAAAGCGAAGCCCGGCATCGAGGCCGCGTTGCTTCTCTTCGTCGCTCGTTGGGGACAAACGGCCCTGCATGAAACCGCCAAGAGCCTTCACCGCACAGGCTGTGGCCACGCCCTCCGGGCTGCCACCAATGCCCACGCACATGTCAATGCGCGTGTCGTGGCGGGCCGCGTTGATACCGCTGGCCACATCCCCATCGAGAATCAGACGCGTTCCAGCACCTGCCGCACGAATATCGGCAATGAGCTGCTCGTGTCGGGGGCGGTCAAGAACGGCGATGCGGATGTCCTCGACAGCCTTATTTTTGGCTTTTGCCAACGCCCTGATGTTCTCGCCAATCGGGCGAGAAATATCGACAACGCCAATCGCCTCGTGAGAGGCGACAATCTTGTCCATATAGAAGACACTCGAGGCATCCAGCATGCTGCCTCGCTCAGACACGGCAATCATAGAGATGGCGTGTGAACGGCCGGCTGCTGTCAGCGACGTGCCATCAATCGGGTCAACCGCGATGTCACACAGCGGTCCGTTACCAGTTCCCACAACTTCGCCGTTGAAAAGCATGGGCGCATCGTCTTTTTCGCCTTCGCCGATAACGACGAGTCCCGAAAAGTTGACGGTCGAGAGAAACTTCCGCATCGCATCAACAGCAGCCTTATCAGCTGCATTTTTGTCACCTCGGCCGATCCACGGTGTTGCGCGAATTGCGGCGGCTTCGGTGGCCCGAACCAACTCCATGGCCAAGTTCCGGTCCGGGTGCTGGAAGAGTTCAGCAGATTCAACCTCGGACATCTTTGGGCCCTTCTTCTCGCTCGAACGAGTAGTTCTGCCCCCAGCCTAGCGCCGAGCGGGCCTGTCAAGAGTGTTCCCAGTAAGCTGGGAACACAACGCTTTCCCTCGGATTTGGAGCTGAAATGCCCGTAGCAACACCGGATCAGTATGCACAGATGATTGACACGGCGAAGGCTAAGGGCTTCGCGTTTCCCGCTATCAACATCTCGTCGTCATCAACCATCAACGCAGTACTGCAGGGCCTCACCGAGGCAGGCTCGGATGGCATCATCCAGGTCAGCACCGGAGGTGCCGACTTCTTCGCCGGCCAGAGCGTCAAGGCCAGGGCCTCGGGCGCACTCGCGATGGCGGCATTTGCGACCGAGGTGGCAAAGAACTATCCGATTACGGTGGCATTGCACACTGACCACTGCCCTAAGGATGCCCTCGATGGGTTCGTGATGCCCCTTATTGCTGCGAGCGAAGAAGCAGTGAAAGCCGGCGGCAACCCCATCTTCCAGTCCCACATGTGGGACGGGTCTGCGGTGCCACTGAAGGAAAACCTCGAGATCGCCAAAGACCTTTTGCCCCGGATGAAGGCCATCCACTCCATCCTCGAAGTTGAGATTGGTGTGGTTGGCGGCGAAGAAGATGGTGTCAGCCACGACATCAACGACAGCCTGTATACGACGCTCGAAGACGCCATTGCCACTGTGGAAGCATTGGGCCTTGGCGAACACGGCCGCTATATGGCGGCTCTGACCTTCGGTAACGTCCACGGCGTCTACAAGCCTGGCAACGTGAAGCTTCGGCCTGAACTGCTGAAGGAAATCCAGGATGGCCTGCAAGCAAAGTTTGGAACAGGGCCTAAGCCCCTCGACCTCGTCTTCCACGGCGGTTCCGGAAGCACGGATGAAGAAATCGCTGAGGCTGTGCGCAACGGTGTAATCAAGATGAACATCGACACCGACACCCAGTACGCCTACACACGGTCAATTGCTGGCTACATGTTCCAGAACTATGACGGCGTGCTGCGCATTGACGGCGAAGTTGGCAACAAGAAGCTCTATGACCCTCGCGCCTGGGGCAAGGTCTCCGAGACGTCTATGGCAGCGAGGGTTGTCCAAGCAGCTAACCAGCTGGGTTCAGCCGGTAACGCTATTTCTTAGCCGTTCCGACGCCCGCCCAGCAGCGCCTGGTCGACATTGCCACTGGCGTCTTTGCGAAGCTCTTTGGGCAACGAGAACTGCAAATCCTCTTCAGCGGTTTTGACTTCCTCAACCTGCGTATAACCGGCATCGGCGAGATCGGCAAGGGTGTGATCAACAAGCACTTCGGGCACTGACGCACCAGAAGTCAGTCCGATGGTGGCGACACCATCCAGCCACTCCTGCTTGATTTCACTGGCGTAATCAACGCGGTAAGCAGCTTTGGCGCCGTATTCCAGGGCCACCTCAACCAGTCGAACACTGTTAGAAGAGTTGGGGGAACCAACAACGATGACCAGGTCACACTCGGGAGCAATCTTCTTGATGGCAACCTGTCGGTTCTGGGTGGCGTAGCAAATGTCGTCGCTGGGCGGATCGCTCAAGTGAGGAAAGCGCAGGCGCAGCCTGCGCACGGTTTCCATGGTTTCATCAACGCTCAACGTGGTCTGCGAGAGCCAGATGAGGTTCTCGGTATCAGGAACGGTGATGCGGTCAGCTTCGTCCGGGTCGTTAACCAGAGTGGTGTGGTCGGGGGCGTGACCCATGGTGCCCTCGACCTCTTCGTGCCCAGCATGGCCAATAAGAAGAATGTGGTAGTCCTGGCCTGAGAAACGAACAGCCTCGCGGTGGACTTTAGTCACCAGAGGGCAGGTGGCATCAATGGCGTTGAGCCCGCGATCGGCCGCCTCAGCGACAACCATCGGCGAGACGCCGTGGGCTGAGAAAACAATGGTGGAGGACTCTGGAACTTCAGAAACCTCGTCAACAAAGATGACGCCCCTGGATTCGAGTTCCTTCACGACGTGGATGTTGTGAACAATCTGCTTGCGCACATACACGGGGGCACCGAAGCGCTCCAATGCCTTCTCAACAGCAATAACCGCACGATCAACTCCGGCGCAGTAACCCCGGGGCGCTGCCAACAGGATGCGCTTGTCACTAGACACCGGCAGATCAACGAGCTTCTCGCGGCGCTTCGGAATTAGCGGAGCCTCGAGGGTTTGGACGTTGCCGTTACTAATGCTCACCGGACAAGTGTATTGGCTTGGCTCTCGGGTGTGGCTGAGTGTTCTAGCCTGAGAGGCGATGAGTGAGACAACCAATGATTCAAGCCCGGAGGCACCCTGGTCGGTGATGAAGCTCTCCGAGCTGATGGGCGGCTACATCGATCGTTTGGGGTCCGTCTGGATCGAGGCTGAAGTCACCCAGTGGGGCAAAGCCGCTGGCAACATCTACGGCAAATTCAGCGATACAGAGGCAGACGCTGCGGTGTCATTCACCGTCTGGCGCCGAGCACAAGAAAACATTCCAGAGACGGTGGCCCAAGGCGACCGGGTTATTGCTCGCGTCAAGCCAAGCTGGTGGGTCAAGGGCGGAACGCTCAGTATGAACGTTCTCGACATGCGTCACACCGGTCTCGGTGAGATTCTCGAGAAGCTCCAGAAACTGAAAACCCAACTCGCCTCAGAGGGTCTCTTTGATGAGTCGCGAAAGAAGCCACTTCCCTTTCTGCCGGGCACCATCGGCCTGGTGACGGGGAAGGATTCAGACGCCGAAAAAGACGTCGTTCACAACGCCAAGCTTCGCTGGCCCGACGTCTCTTTCCGAATCGAATACGCCGCGGTCCAAGGCGACCGCGCGGTCGCCGAAGTGATGCAAGCGATGACCACGCTCGATGCCGACCCTGAAGTCGACGTGATCATTGTCGCCAGAGGTGGTGGCGACTTCCTCAACCTTCTGCCCTTTAGCGATGAGCGTCTGGTGCGCTTAGCCGCATCCCTCAACACCCCTCTAGTTAGCGCGATCGGCCATGAGGCCGATCGTCCTCTGCTCGATGAGGTTGCTGACCTTCGCGCCTCGACGCCCACCGATGCTGCGAAGAGGGTTGTGCCAGACGTTGAGAGCGAACGTCGCATCATCCAGGAAGCCCGCTCACGCCTGGACCAGCGGATTGCCTCAATGCTCGAGTACGAATCAGAGCGCCTCAGTGCGTTTCGCACGAGGCCGATCCTGAAGGACCCCTTCACCCTCGTGGACATCAAGTCGGAGGAGATTCTGCAGCTGGTGGTCCGTGGTGTTGATCTCGCGCACCTCGCCATCGAGCGCGCCACCTCCCAGGTGAGCACGCTCACTGCAAACCTGCGAGGTCTCTCCCCCACCAGCACGCTGGAGCGGGGCTATGCGATCGCAAGGAAGCGCGATGGCAGTGTCATCACCAGCGTTAGTGACGCCTCTACCGGTGATGAGCTCAGCGTCACCGTGAGTGATGGCACCATCGAGACTCAAGTCCGCTGAGGGCCTACCTAGAAACTAGACTGGGTCACGTGACTAGCGAGAAAAACACCGACATCGCCAAGCTCTCCTATGAGCAGGCCAGGGACGAGCTTGTTTCTGTTGTCACCGCCCTCGAACAGGGCGGCATCAGTCTCGAAGAATCCATTGCGCTCTGGGAGCGCGGCGAAGCTCTTGCTGCCAGGTGTGATGAGTGGCTCATTGGCGCTAAGGCCCGTCTCGAAGCAGCCAAAAAGAACCGAGAGGCATAAAGCGATGGCTGGAAAAGCCCCCCGCGAGGTTGCAGGTCTCGGACGACCAGAAACTCCCCGCGAAAAAAGCGAACGGGTCGCCGCTGCGAGGGCTGAACGTAAAGCTCGCCAGAACACCAGGAACCTGGTGTGGTCGCTGCTTGCCTCTCTGGGTGTTGTTGCGCTCCTCGTAATTCTTGTCGTTCGACCCGACACCAACCTTGTCGACGAGGTCGACTGGGTTGACGTCGCCGCAGAGGCTAAGGACCAGTTGCCTGGAGAGCCGATTGTGCCGATGCTCTCTGATCTCTGGAGCGCAAACCGTGCTGAGGTGACCAGTGAGCCAGGTTCGACCGCAACGTGGTCGATTGGCTTGCTCGGACCCGAGCGCAGCTATGTGTTTGTTGACCAAGGCTTTGATGCTGATGCTCTCTGGCTTGCCGAGCGCACCGTTCGTTCTGAATCGACCGGTTCAGTGACCTATGGTTATGGGCGGCCCAATGAGCTGGTGTGGAAAGAGTATGACCGCCGTGAGGACGATCCGACCGGCAACAAGGCGTATGTCGTCGTGTTGGAGAGCGAAACCTTCACCCTTGTCGTAGGAGGGACCGACGAGCGCGGTGTTCGTGAAGTCGCTAACGACATCACCTACCAACTGACCCAGGGGCGCAACCCGTGAGTGCCCACAACCTGACGCCCTCGGAGGCGTGGGAAAGGCTCACCGCGGGCAACGACCGGTTCATCGAAGGCACACCGCAACATCCCCGGCAGGACGTGGAGCGCCGGAGCGAAATCGCCGGGGCCCAGTACCCAGAGATTGCTCTCTTCGGGTGTGCGGATTCCCGTCTTTCCGCTGAAATCATCTTTGACAAGGGCCTTGGCGACCTCTTCGTCGTACGTAACGCGGGCCAGGTGATTTCTTCTTCTGTCATTGGATCGCTCGAATACGCGGTCGAGAAACTAGGTGTGGCGCTCATTGTCGTGCTCTCTCACGACCAGTGCGGTGCTGTTCAAGCGGCAATTGATCAGATGGTGCCAGATGCCACTCCGCTGCCTCCCCACATCAAGGACATCACTAACCAGATTTCCCCAGCAGTCGAGCGAGTGCGACTCGCTCATGGCCTTCAGAGCGTCGAGGGACTCGACGTCTCAGAGGTCGGGCGTGAGCACTTGCGCGACACCGTCTCCAGCCTTCTAGCAGCCAGCGAACTCATCAGTCTGGCCATCGCCGAAGGTAGGCTGGCTGTAGTGGGGGCGAACTACACCCTCGCTGAGGGACGCGTCACCCACGACGTGGTGATCGGCGCCATTGATGCAGAACTTCTGACCACTCACTGATCCAGAACGACGAGGAACCGGGCATGACTACGCAGTCCGACACAAACGACTACCGCATTGAACACGACACCATGGGTGAAGTTCGGGTCCCTAAAGACGCCCTCTACCGGGCCCAAACCCAGCGCGCGGTGGAGAACTTCCCGATCTCAGGTCGCGGACTGGAACCAGCCCAGATTGTTGCCCTCGCCCAGATCAAGCGAGCAGCCGCCCTCGTCAACGCCGAACTCAAAATTGTTGATGCGGCCGTTGCCCAGGCAATCGTTGGTGCCGCAGAGTCCATCATTGCTGGCAACCACCACGACCATTTCCCAGTCGACACCTACCAAACGGGCTCTGGTACCTCATCGAATATGAACATGAACGAGGTGCTAGCAACACTTGCTAGCACTGCCTCTGGTCTTGATATTCACCCGAACGACCACGTGAACGCTTCGCAATCCTCTAACGATGTGTTCCCCACCTCAGTTCACGTTGCCGTGACCGAGGCTCTGGTCAACACCCTGATTCCAAGCCTTACCCACCTGGCCACCGCCCTCGAGGCCAAGGCAAAGCTGTGGGCCAAGACAGTGAAGGCGGGCCGCACCCACCTGATGGATGCCACCCCTGTCACACTCGGGCAAGAATTTGCCGGTTATGCCCGCCAAATCAGGCTTGGCATCGAGCGCGTGCAGGCTGTACTACCTCGAGTAGCCGAGGTGCCACTCGGCGGAACTGCGACCGGAACAGGAATCAACACTCCCGTTGGATTCTCTCCCAAAGTGATTGCAGAGCTTGCGAAGGCAACCTCGCTTCCCATCACCGAGGCGCTTGACCACTTCGAGGCCCAAGGCGCAAGAGACGGCCTTGTTGAAGCATCGGGTGCGCTTCGCATCATTGCTGTCTCGCTGACCAAGATCTGTAATGACATCCGCTGGATGGGCTCAGGCCCAAACGCAGGCCTCGCCGAGCTTCACATCCCCGATTTGCAGCCCGGCAGCTCGATTATGCCCGGCAAAGTTAATCCGGTTGTTCCAGAAGCCGTCCTAATGGTGTGTGCCAGGGTCATCGGTAACGACCAGACCGTCGCATGGGCTGGGGCCTCTGGAAACTTTGAACTCAATGTGGCAATCCCCGTGATGGGAACCTCGGTGCTCGAATCCATTCGCCTGCTGGCAAACTCCATGCGGGTACTGACCGACAAAACCATTGAGGGCCTCACCGCCAATAAAGAGCGCGCTTTAGCTCTGGCAGAGAGCTCTCCAGCGATTGTGACCCCCCTCAACCGCGTGATTGGTTATGAAGCAGCCGCAAAGGTGGCTAAGTACTCGGTCGAACACAAGAAGACCGTGCGCGAGTCAGTCATCGAGATGGGCTTCGTCGAGCGCGGTGAGATCACCCTCGAAGCTCTCGACGCCGCTCTCGACGTCCTGAAGATGACCTCGCCCGGACTCTAGAGGTCTTAGGCGACCTGGTTGCCCTCCAGCAGGTCTGTCACCAGAGCAGCGATAGCACTGCGTTCTGAGCGCATCAGCGTCAGGTGAGCAAAGAGCTGCTGGCCCTTCAGAGCTTCGATGACGCTGGCAACACCGTCGTGGCGTCCCACCCTCAGGTTGTCGCGCTGCGCAACATCGTGGGTGAGCACAACACGGGAGTTCTGACCGATGCGACTCAGCATCGTCAGAAGCACGTTGCGCTCCAGCGACTGCGCCTCGTCCACGATGACGAAGGCATCGTGGAGAGAGCGGCCACGAATGTGAGTCAAGGGAAGAACTTCTAACAGGCCCCTCGCCATCACTTCTTCCACCACGTTGTGGGAGACCACTGAGCTAAGAGTGTCAAAGGTGGCCTCAGCCCACGGGTTCATCTTCTCCGCGGCATCACCTGGCAGGTAACCAAGGTCTTGGCCGCCAACCGCATAGAGCGGGCGGAAGACCATGATCTTGCGGTGAACCTGGCGCTCTAGCACTGCCTCGAGCCCAGCGCAGAGAGCCAGCGCCGACTTACCGGTTCCAGCCCGCCCACCTAGAGACACAATGCCAACGGTGGGGTCGAGAAGAACATCAATAGCCAGTCTCTGTTCAGCGGAGCGGCCGCTCAAACCAAACAGATCGCGATCCCCGCGGACAACGCTGATTTTCCCGGGGCTTGTCACCCGGCCGAGAGCTGAGCCGCGCTCGGAAGAAATCACCAGGGAAGTGTTGACCGGAATCTCGGCAACCGCCTTGGAAGAGATGACCTCATCGTCATAGAGGCTCGCCATTTCTTCAGCGCTGATCGCAACCTCGGCGATTCCGGTGTAACCGGAATCAGGGGCGAGCTCAGCGCGATACTCCTCAGCGGCCAGACCAATCGATGCTGCCTTGACGCGCATGGGGAGGTCTTTCGAGACCACCGTGACAGCCATGCCCTCATTGGCAAGGTTGAGTGCCACAGCCAGAATCCTGGAGTCGTTGTCGCCCAGTTGAAGTCCGCTTGGCAAAACCGTCTGGTTGGAGTGGTTGAGCTCAACGCGAAGGGATCCGCCCTTGCCCACGGCAATCGGAAAATCTAGGCGCTCGTGCTCAGCACGCAACTCATCGAGGTTGCGCAGAGCCTCCCTGGCGAAGAACCCAATCTCTGGGTCGTGGCGCTTCTTCTCGAGTTCAGAGATCACCACTACCGGCAAAATGACCGCATGTTCCGCGAAGCGGAACATGGCCTTCGGGTCGCTCAGTAGGACTGACGTGTCGAGTACGAACGTCCGCTCCCCCGTTTTATTGTTCTTGCTTGTTGACTTGGTGCTTGCAGGAGTTGCGGATTTTTCCACTGAGGATCCTTAGCCGTTTGAGGGTTCGAACCGTTGGGAAAAACTTACGCGAGCACAAAAACATGAGGGCTCAATGACACGCCACAAAAGGACGTTCGCAGGTTAACTTTTGGTGGCGGACTAGTGCCCGTAGCGTCGCTGCCTGCGACCAAAGTCACGTAGCGCTCGGAGGAAGTCAATTTCACGAAGGTCTGGGCCGAGCGCTTCCACGAAATAGAACTCGCTGTGGGCGCTCTGCCACAGCATGAAGTCACTGAGGCGTTGCTCGCCGGAAGTTCTAATGACGAGGTCTGGATCGGGTTGTCCCTGCGTATAGAGGCGCTCGGCGATGGCCTGGATGGTGATGCTCTCGGAAAGGTCAGAGAGCGTGCCACCGATGTCTTGGTGTTCCTGGACCAGCCGTCGCACTGCTTGGGTGATCTCAGCGCGCCCCCCATAGCCGACAGCCAAATTGATGTGGAGGCCAGAGTTCCTGGCGCTGCGCTCCGCAGCGCCAGTAAGTGTGTCGAGGAGATGCGGGGGCAAAGAGTCCGTCTGACCCACGTGCTTCACTCGCCAGTTAGAGAAGCGTGAGAGCTGGTCGGCAAGAGATTCGATGATGCCCACCAGTGCCGAGAGTTCTTCCTCGTCACGGCCGGTTAAGTTGTCGGTGGAGAGCAGGTAGAGGGTGACGACGGAAACATCTTGTTCCTCACACCAGGTGAGGAACTCATAGATCTTGTCGGCACCGGCTTGGTGGCCCTGAGAACTAGAGGACAGCGCGCGAGCCTTTGCCCACCGACGATTGCCATCCAAAATCATGGCGACGTGTTCAGGCCGCGCGAGCTTGCTGATTTCTTTGAGGATGCGACGGCGGTAGAGGCGATACAGAAGGCCTTCGCCGAGCAACCGGGTAATCCAACTCACCCGTCTACGCTAGTCCTTTCCCGGACCCTTGGTGATTCCCTACAAACCATTGGGTTTCTGACTGTGGCGAGCTCTAGTGTGAGGTCATGGCCACTGATTCATCGACCTCTCGGGATAAAACTTCGGATTCCGGCGCACTTCACCTCCCACTGCTGGAAGAGTCGCTCGAGTACGAGGCTGTTGAGCACAAGCCCACCTGGCGCGGCTGGATTCACCTGGGCACTCTGCCCTTAGCCATCGCTGCAGGCATTGTGCTGGTGGTGCTGGCCTCCGGGGTGGCAGCGACAGTGTCGAGTGCTGTCTTTGCTCTCAGTGCTGTCCTGCTCTTTGGCATCTCTGGCACCTATCACCGCTTCTCCTGGAAGCCGAAGACGAAGCAGGTACTGCGCCGGCTCGATCACGCCAACATTTTCACCCTGATTGCCGGCACCTACACACCTATTGCCGTCTTGGCGCTGCCTAGCGACAAAGGGATGCTGCTCCTCGCGGCGGTATGGGCAGGAGCCCTGATCGGCATTGGGCTTCGGGTCTTCTGGTTGAGTGCACCCCGCTGGGTTTATGTGCCCCTCTACTTGGGCCTGGGCTGGGCAGCCGTCATGTATCTCCAAGATTTGTTGGCCGCGAACTTCGCCATGATGATTCTGGTTATCGTGGGCGGCCTCGCCTATTCACTGGGCGCCGTGGTCTATGCGCTCAAGTGGCCAAATCCATCACCCAAGAACTTTGGGTTCCACGAAATCTTCCACGTGCTGACAGTCGTTGCCTACCTGTGCCACTGGACCGCGGTGTTGCTGGTTGCTATGAACCCGCCGATGGTGGGTTAGCTTCCCTCTCGAGCTTTTCCACGATCTCGGCGCGGTAGCGCACCCGGCGAACGCGCCTCGTCATATCAACGATGATGACCACGACACCCATGGCCACAAACAAGGTGGCCAGAAAACCCACGACCCCAGGTGTTACCGAATTGGGGTCGACCTCAATGGCTGGAATCAGCGGGGTTTCCTCCAAGACAAAGAGCAGAGACGTCATCATGGGGTTTCCTCCAAGCTCCTAGTCGGCCAAGCCCGTTACGCTCATCACAGACTACCGAGATGAGTGGGAGCAATGGCTGAGAACACTGACCTGATGGCAACGCGCTATGGCCAAACGCGCGAGGCTGCCACCAGGACAAAAGTCATCGGCACCATTGCTGGCATATCTTTCGCTCTAGTTCTTGGAGCATGGCTCTGGTGGGGCGGGGTGTTAGAGGCTCCCTCGCAATTGCAGACCAGAGAGCTTGGCTATGTGCTCGTGAGTGACGCCGAAGTGCAGGTGAACTTTGAGGTGACCACGCCCCCTGGGACCGAGGTCAACTGCGCTGTCCAAGCCCTGAATGGTTCCTACGGGATTGTGGGCTGGAAAATCATCAGCCTGGCACCTTCTGAGACCTGGACCAGAACATTCCAAGAGACTCTTCGCACCAGTGAGCCAGCCGTAACCGGCTTGCTCTATGAGTGCTGGTTACCGTAACCTCAGGGAACGCAAACCGGCCCTCAAGGGTGGCCGGTTTGTCTTATTACAAGGAGAGTGTGATGGCTGGCGTTGAATCTGACAACACGGTCTGGCTGACCCAGGAAGCCTACGATCGGCTTGCGCTGGAACTTGAACAGCTCACCACTAAGGGCCGCCAGGAAATTTCTAAGCGTATTGAGGTAGCCCGCGAAGAAGGCGACCTCAAGGAAAACGGTGGCTACCACGCGGCTAAGGAAGAACAAGCCAAAATGGAAGACCGCATTCGCACGCTGACTGCGATGCTGAAGCACGCCATCGTTGGCGATGTCCCTGCTAGCTCCGGAGTGGTTGAGCCCGGCACTGTGGTCACCGCCCACATCCACGGCGACCAGGAGAAGTTCCTGCTCGGCTCCAGAGA
The DNA here is from genome assembly GCA_021741945.1 of Pontimonas sp. Taxonomy (GTDB): domain Bacteria; phylum Actinomycetota; class Actinomycetes; order Actinomycetales; family Microbacteriaceae; genus Pontimonas. The sequence continues at coordinate 1,964 of JAIOWV010000021.1, read as the reverse complement.
ACTAGCCGGTGACACTGACTTGGACGTCTATTCCGAACAGAGCCCTCTGGGTCAAGCAATCATGGGTCTCAAGATTGGCGAAAGCTCAACCTACACCGCGCCAAACGGGGCTGAAATCGCCGTCGAGATTCTCGACGTCGAAACCTTTATCCCCTAGAAGTCCACGCGGGGTTCATACCCATGGTCGCGAAGCGCTTGAAGCACCTGTTCAGCGTGCTCAGGACCCCTCGTTTCGATGTGAAGCTCGAGTTCCACCTGGCTGATCTGTAAACCGGTGCCGTGGCGGGTGTGAAGAACCTCAACGACGTTGGCGTTCTGATCCGCCACAATCTTCGAGGTCTCTGCCAGCTGGCCTGGGCGGTCAGGAAGGGGGATGCGCATTTTCATGTAACGACCAGCGCCCGCCATGCCGCGGCTAATGACGCGCTCCATGATCATCGGGTCGATGTTGCCACCACTCAAAATAACGACGGTGGGACCGGTGGCCTTGATTTTGCCGGCGAGGATCGCCGCAACGCCCACCGCACCTGCGGGCTCAACCACCATCTTTGCGCGCTCGAGCAGGACCAAGATCGCGCGCGCGGTGTCGTCATCGCTGACGGTGACGACCTCGTCAACCATCTCTTCGATGATGTCGAAGTTCAGGGTGCCAGGCTTTTGAACAGCGATACCATCACAAATCGTGGAACCGACGGTCACCTCAACGGGGTGACCAGCTTTCAGTGATGGTGGGTAGGCAGCAGCATTTTCTGCCTGAACACCAATCACTCGGATTTCTTTTCCCTCTTCGGCGGCTTTTTGTTTGATGGCGCTCGAAACACCAGCCATCAGGCCACCGCCACCAATCGGCACAATCACCGTGGCGACATCGGGGACCTGGGCCAAGATTTCGAGACCCACTGTTCCCTGCCCAGCGATCACATCGGGGTGATCAAACGGTGGAATACGAATAGCTCCCGTGGATTCCGCAAATTCTTGGGCTTTCTTGAGTGGCTCAATGATGTTGTGGCCAGAAAGAACAACTTCGGCACCATACGCCCTCGTCGCTTGCAGTTTTGGCAACGCAACCCCGACCGGAGTGAAGATGGTGGCTTTGATGCCCAGTTCCCGGGCAGCAAAGGCCACGCCCTGGGCGTGGTTGCCAGCACTGGCTGCAACAACGCCTTTAGCGCGCTCTTCTGGAGTGAGTTTGGACATGCGGTTATAAGCGCCACGGATCTTGTAGGAGCCGGTGCGCTGAAGGTTTTCGCACTTCATCGAGACACGTTGGCCCAGAACCTCGCTCAAGTAACGCGAGAGCTCAACCGGGGTTTCTTGCGCAACGCCCGCAAGGGTCGCTTGAGCGCTGTAAAAATCATCCAGGGTGGGGCCCACAACCGCATGGGTCTTCGCTTTCGAGGGGTTCACTGCGGCACCACCTTCGGGACGCTCTTGGCAACAGGATCAGTGCGCCAGGCGCCAGAGGCGATGTAACGGATCACGACGTTGGCAAAAGCCGTGAGCGGTACAGCAAACAACACCCCGGGAATACCCGCAATGTACCCTCCGGCCGCCACCACAACGACGACCCCTAAGGGATGAATCTTGACCGCTGCTCCCATAATCAGGGGCTGGACAATCTGGCCCTCAATTTGCTGGATGACGAGCACGATGATGAGCATGATGAGAGCCACCGCAGGACCTTCAAAAACTAAGGCAACCAAGACCGCGAAGGCGCCGGTTACGGTTCCACCGATGAAGGGCACGAAGCTGCCTAGAAAAACCGCCACAGCTATGGGAAGAACGAGTGGAAGGCCAAGGAAGAAGGCTCCTGCACCAATGCCCACGGCGGAAATAAGCGCCACCAGCACCTGGACTCGGACAAAGCTCAGCAAGGTGCCCCATCCGGCCTGGCCGGAGCCATAGACGGCAGGTCTCGCGCTCTTCGGGAAAAGTCCCACAAGCCAGGCCCAAATTCGATTGCC
>JAIOWV010000020.1 GCA_021741945.1 Pontimonas sp. | reverse complement strand
ACTGAACCGCGAACGAAAGTCACAGCCCGTGCTCGTCATCGAGGCCGTCTGCAACCGCCAAATCCCAGATGGGGTCGACCGAGGCAAACGCCTCCGTGTAGGAGCTGGTCAAGCGAAACGTGCGCCATAGAGCGATGGCGTCGGTGAGCGCCGCAGACCGCGAGCGGTAGTGACCCTCGTCGACCTGTTGGTCCAGGAACTCAAGATAGTCATCGGGAACGTTCGCACTAAACTTCATACTTTTTATACTACTTGTCATCATGTCAGTGTGCCGCAGTGGCGGATAATTGCGCGGGAGCGTCCCACAGTCTCTGGGAAACCTGCCAGCACCACAGGGTGGGGACAAGCACTGAACTGACCCCACGGAGGTATGCTCAGCGCATGCCACCGACTCGCATTGTGAATATGGCCGTCGCGAAAGCGACCCTGTCGACACTCGTTCGTCAGGCCCACGCGGGTGATGAAATCATCATCGCCCGCGCCGGCAAGCCCGTGGCCAAGCTCCTGGCCTACACAGCAGCGCCACACAGGAGCATCCTCGGTGCAATGAAGGACGTTATCCCAGAGATCAGTGATGAAGACTGGGAGGCCTCTGACCGCGATGTGGCAAAACTCTGGAAAGACTGGAGCACACGGCCTTTGCTCTAGGCCGCCCACACATCAACGACGCCAAAGCCTTTACAACGGGCGAACGCGGGTCTGTACGAAAGTCATTAAGTTTCGTACACTTATCCCATGGCCCAACACAGCATTAGTGATATTCGCGACAACCTGGCTGCCGTCATCCACGAGAGCGCTACTGAGCCTGTGGAAATAATCCGCCACGGCCGCCGAGTGGCGGTTATGGTCTCCCCCATGATGTTTGACCGTGCAATGGAAGCCCTGGAAGACAAGGCCGATGAAGCTGCCTTCGATGAGGCAATCTCCGGCGAAACGATTCCCTGGGACGAAGTAAAGAAGGAACTCGGACTGTCGTGACCCCCTACCGGGTGGTCATTGAGAAAAAGGCCAGCCGGGCGCTCTTGGCCCTAGACAAGAACCATCGCGCCCGCATTACGGGCGCGATCGAGCTGTTGGCCAGGAACCCCCATCCGCCAGCAGCCAGGAAACTGACCAACCGCCTGGCGTACCGGGTTCGAGTAGGCGACTACCGCATCATCTACTCGGTCAATGACACGACAATCACCATCATGGTTCTGGCTACTGGTCACCGGAGGGATGTCTATCGGTGAGCCGCCAGGCATCCAGCCGCGCTGTCGTGGAAGGGCATGGGCGCCAGAACGGTAGCTCGACGCCTACAGCTAGGGTGCGAGCTCAAGCAAGAGATCCTCTTGCCAGCTGCCCTTGATGAAGGCGTGGTCTTCCAACATTGAGGGGGTGTCTAGCGCGAATACTCCGTTCTCGACGCCACCCCATCGTTCAATCAGTTCGGTCATGCAGGTTGCCTGAGACTCGGGGGCTTGCCGCACCCCTCCAATCTCACTGATGTAGACCGTGGTGACACCCTGGGCCGCTGCTTGCTCAACAAACCAGTCACCCTTGGCCACATCCTCAGGCGCACAGTCATAAGAAATCCAGGAAATCCCGAGGGCATCAATGCCCTCCAGAGCAGGCGTCAGCTGCTCGCTATAGAAGGAAGGGTCGCGTTGGAGAACATTGGGCTGGGAGTACAAGATTCCAGAGAACACAGGGCGCACCGCCTCGACATACTGCGGGAAGTAAGTGTTGTGGCCTTCGATTCCGCCAAACTTGTCCAGCTCCGCCACCGGGGAGTAGTACTCGGCTTTGACTGCTTCCACCGCCTCAGCCATTTCTGGGATGAGAGCAACACTGGCCGCCAAGACTTCCTCGCGAATGTCGTCGCGTATCAGCCCGGGTTCTGCGTTGACACCGGCCTCTTGGAATTGGCCCCATACCGCGACGACCAAACCAGCCTGCTTTGCTTCGATAACAGAACACTGCATCCGAGAAATCCAGCGAGCCTTCGCATCGTCGTCGGCAGAGCCGTCCCAGTCAAAGACGATGTTCCCATCCGAGTCGTAGAGGATGCTCCAACCCAATGAGACTGCAGTCAGCCCGGCGTCGGCAATCTCCTGGGCGGACGAATAAGACTGCTCATCAAATCCACCCGATGGGTAGAGCACCCCGATCGGGGTTGTCGAAAGCCGCTCGAGGGAGTCAGTGATTTCGCAACCCTGCTGGGCGCCGGACCTACCGTCGTTGCCTGACCGGTCCTCGGACTGACACCCTGTCAACCCAACGATCACAGCTAAAGCGAGGGCACCCGCAGGGCCTTTTTGTCTTCTCGGCATAACGAAAAAAATAGTTGAGAGAACTCGGAAAATCCAGTGGAAATAGCGCAGTATTGGCGCGCGCTGGACACTGCCGCCGGGGCGACCTCAATCACAGCGGTTGCCGATGGCACCACAGGCGCAACGACTGTTGTGTCTGGTGCAGCGCGGGTTCTACCCTCAAGCCAGGTCGACCCCGAGGGCCTAGCTATCAGCATCGAGTCCTCCGAGGTCCTAGACATCTCTCAAGAGATTCTTCCCACGTCCCGCAGCGCACAAGAATAGGCCGGCTGCTACTGGGCCACTCGCTCAGTGCCTGAGGCGCCCAACGCCCAGTACAGTGGCCACCATGAAACCCTTTAGCGTCACCGAACTCGGCCCCTTGTCCTCCTGGCGCGACTACATTGGTGGCTTTCGCCCCGACACCACCAGGCCCGGTCGGCGGGTAGTCGATCACGAAATCACCGGCGAGATCATCGGCTTCACCGCTAACTCCTATGAGCCAGGTGAAGAGGTCGGGTATTGGCATGTTCACTCGGTTCTCGAAGAGGTCTATGTCTTCCTCGAGGGCCATGGCCAAATGGGCCTCGATGGTGAGGTCGTCGATGTGAAGGCGGGAACTGTTGTTCAGGTGAGCCCAGGGGTCATGCGCACCTGGCGTGCTCTCCCGGAGAGTCCCACCAACCTCAAGTGGATCTGCATTCGGGCTGGGCAGAAGCCTCTGCCCGCCGTTCCCGATGATGCTGAGCCCATTCGGGGTCTACCGATGCCCTGGTAACCGGGGCATCGGAACCAAAGTCCCAGTGACGCAGTCGCTCTCTAAGGGCCGAGGAGCGCGAAGGGCACAACACCTATCCCGTCTCTGCGACGGTAGGCGTAGGGCCCCGTGTTCACGACGATGGCGTCCTTGAGTCGAGGGCCTAGCTTTTCCTTCAGCCAGAGAAGGTGTCGGACGTCATGATCGCCGACGGTGTCGGCAAGTTTCACCTCGATAGCGACGCAGTCACGTTCGGCCCCCTCGCTGATCAGATCAACCTCGCGCTCCCCGCCTTTCGTGCGGAGGTGGCCGACGCGAGTGTTAGCGGTGTCGGCATAGACCCGCAGTGACTGCACGACAAGGGATTCAAACAGTGCCCCGAGCCACGATCCGGTAGCGCCAGAGACTCGATCGCCCTCGCCCACCAGCAGGCCAGCTCTGCCCACCCCGACAAGCCTTGCGGCAAGGGCAGGGTCAACCAGGTGGTGCTGGGATGCCCCAGTGAGACGCGCCAGTGGAACGAACGTCGGCTGCCACGCCTCCAGCGGGTCGAGTATGAAGAGTCGCTCAAGGTGCTCCTGGTAAACGGCGACAGTCGCACGGGCCGGCTTATCTGACTCCCCGGGGGTCGCAGCATCGAGAATCTTGGAGTACTCCGCTGAGGTTGCCGTGGCCGCAGCGTAAGCCTTGAGCCATCCCATCAGCACCTGTGGTCTGCGGACTCTCACACCGGCGTCGGGCAGGTCACTATCGACGATTCGCTCGAGGTAGCCATCTAGAGCCCGATCCCGGTATTGCGCCTCCAGCTCCCGTATTCCTGGGAAACCCGAACGCAGAATCTCGTCGACGTACTCACCCAGACGGATCGGTGTTTCGCCCGCAATCTCCAGTCCACCCTTGTGAAGATCCCGTAAAGAGACGGTGGGGGCACTAATCCCGCGTTCGACGAACGAGAGTGGGCGCATCATCAACCTCACGATGCGACCGGCCCCACTGTGAATCCTTGCTTCTCGAGAGGGAGCGGCCGACCCGGCGAGCAGAAACCTGCCCCTAGCGCCGGGCTCATCATCAACTGCTCGCCGCACCCGATCCCAGACAGAGGGCTCTAATTGCCACTCGTCGATGAAAACGGGCGGGTCGAGCTGAGTGATGAGATCCGCATTCGCGGCTACAACTTCCCTCGTGCGCGGATCATTGAGAGACAGCGTTGTCTTTGCTCTTTGGGTAGCGGTCGCTGTTTTGCCAACCGCCTTTGCTCCCTCAACGGCGAGGGCTGGCAGCCCGACCATGAGGTCATCAAGGACGTCGTCAATAAGCCGCCGTCGGTATTCCATTCCCTGAACTTAGCATATGGGCGTCATTGAATCTTACATTTGGTCAGAGTTCTAACAAGCATCTGGTCGGACGACCCGTGGACACCGGATCACCTGAGTCCGGGGACCGTGCGTCAAGATTTCTTTGCTGCGATTCTTTCTCTGAAATAGCCAATCGCTCCCGTTGACCACAGAGCCCACATCACGAGAACTGGTTGAAAGAACAAGCGGGTGAATCGAGCCTCGTCAGTGTCTAAGCCAAAGGCACTGATGCCCTCCACGTATTGGTTGATGTTGCCCGGGAAGATGGCGATAAAGAAGAGTGCTGCAGCAAGTCCTGACCACGGCACCAGGGCCCCGGCCGAAGCAAGTCCAATCCCCAGTGCGATCTCCACAACACCGGAGGCCACCACAACAAAGTCAGGGTCGAAGGGCAACCACACCGGCACCTGCGCCTGAAACTCCAGCCGGGAAACGGTGAGGTGACCTATGCCTGCGAAAATGAGCGCCCCGCCGAGTAGTAGTCGGGCAATAAGCTTCACGATCTTCATGTGTCTCCTCGCGTCGTTCTCTCAGACTAACCCCGGCCCGCCAGCGCTATTCGACTGGTCGGGCCTTGAGGCTCGAAAGGCTTCGCCGGGCAGGCGCTTCCTGAATGACGTGTGGACCTGACGGGAATCGAACCCGTGACCTCTTCATTGCGAACGAAGCGCGCTACCAACTGCGCTACAGGCCCTTAGAGAGCCCCACGATAGCACTGGGTTTAGACCGATCTCTTGGTCACTTTGGTGATGAATGCGTAGTCGCCGGCGCGCGCCTCACGCAACTTGGAGAGCTCCCACTGGGACTGCAGGTTGAGCCAAAACTCGGGACTCGTTCCAAAGAATGCGGCAAGCCGCATCGCCGTGTCCGCGGTAATCGCCCGCCTCCCTCGGACAATCTCGCTGATGCGAATGGGAGGAACATCGATTGCCAACGCTAGAGCCCGCTGGTTGATTCCGAGCCCCACAAGAAACTCCTCGTGCAAAACCTCTCCTGGCGAGACCGGGCGCCCGGGAACAAAGGGCTCTCGAAGGTTGTGAGAGCGTCCGGTGTCACGAGTGATAGTCACTGAGCTCAACTCCTTCCGCGATGTAACGCCCCACGTTACACCACAGCCAAAGTTATAAACAGCGCCAACACCCGGGCTAGCGAGAAACTCTAAACGGCCCGGCGCCTCGCAAGAACCTCATCAAGGTTCAGGCGCTCAGTGGGCTTAGCCTCAACCTCACCCATGCGGGCAAAGGGTGAAACAACAGCGAGACCTTCGTCGTCAAATTCTTCTGGGCGCTTGGCAACAGCGGCCGATCGTGCTTGGCGAAGAAGCTCATCCCGACTGGGCAGTGCAGTCTCGCTCTGAAGAACGGGGGCCGTGCGGGGCTCAGGAAGTGGCGTTGGCGTCCAGGCGCGCGGGTCAGCGGTGGCGCGGCTTGGCGAGTAGCTCGGGTGTTGGCGGTGCGCCTGGGCGCTTTGCTGGGTCACCCGGTTCAAACGACCGAGGATTGCAAAGGAGAAGGTCGCGACGGTGCTTGAGGCCCAAATCACCTGCAGTGGCCATCCAGCCAAGAATGCGGTGACGCCAGCGACTGCTCCAGCGACAAAGGTCAAAGAAAAGACCTGCTTGGTGCGCCTGCGGCGCTCAGCGACACTCAAGGTTCCGCCCTGCGCGATCCGCAGCTGACGCTGGGCTTCGCGTTCTTTTTTAGCGATCGACCGAGCTTTCAGCTCGGCCTTGATCTCTTTGGAGGCCTCGGTGGTGCTTGCCAAAAGGCGAAGGGTCTGGCCAAGCCGTGCGGCGTTGACCTCGGTGGCGTAATACTCACTGCGCCTCATCCAGAGCGGAACGAGGTAAACAAGCCACAATGCTGCTGCAACCAGCAACAGAATCGTGCTCCCAGCGCCTGAGGTTTCCACGGGCTCTAGGTTACGAGCGCTTGCGCCACAATCCAGGGATTGGCACGCACCCCAAAATCCACTACCTACGCGGTAATGGCAGGGGGTTTCGTGCTTTGACCCAGTCAATCTCGGGGATTTGTGCCACTCCCGGTGGTACTTGGCCGGCTTCAAAACGGGCGAGCACCCCCCGGGGCACTTCCTCGACCACCAGTGCAAAGCAGAAGTGATCCGCCCATTTCCCATCGATGTGGATGAAGCGGCGGCGCAAGCCCTCGTATCTAAAGCCCAGTTTCTCAACCACCCGCAAAGACGCGGTGTTTTCCGGGCGAATACAGACCTCCATCCGGTGGAGGCCCTTTTCAAAGAACAAGTAGTCGGTGGCGAGCGCGACTGCGACCGGGGTGATGCCTTGACCCGCAACCTTCTCGATCACCCAATAGCCCAGAGTCGCTGAGGAGAGCGACCCATAGGTGATTTGGGAGACGTTCAATTGCCCGACCACTTCGTGGTCGACCTCCAACACCAGTGGCAGGGCTGTTTGCGCCTTTGCCGCAGCGAGTAGTCCTCGAATACTGGCTCTCGCACTGAACTCACCCGGCCGGATAAAGGGGGTTGTTGCCTCCCAGGGCTCGAGCCAACCGCGATTATCACCAAGGGCCTGTTCCAAAGCCCTGGCGTCTCGACGCCGAAGGCCCCTCGCCGTCACCAGACGGTGGTGCAGTGTGGGAAGGTCCACGCGGCCCTACTGGGTGGCCGTGAACTGGCGAAGCCAGGCCACAAAGTCTGGTCCCAGGTCATCGCGTGAGCTAGCGACCTGGACGATTGCCTTCAAGTAGTCCAGACGATCCCCGGTGTCGTAGCGGCGGCCCGAGAACACAACGCCATAAACACCGCCGGCAGTATCGCCGGTGGCAAGCGCGTTCAAGCCATCGGTCAACTGAATCTCACCACCGGAGCCAGGCTTTGTGGCCTCGAGGATCGGGAAGATCTCTGGCTGAAGGACGTAGCGACCGATCACTGCGAGGTTAGAGGGGGCCGTTCCAGAGGCTGGCTTCTCCACGAGCCCCGTGATCTTGACGACATCGTCAAGATCAGTGCTCTCCACAGTGGCGATGCCATAGAGGTGGGCAGCTTCTGGCTCAACCTCCATGAGGGCAACAACGCTCGCGTTCTTAATGTCGTGAACGGCAATCATGCGCTCGAGCAGAACATCCCTCTCGTCGATGAGGTCATCACCGAGCAATACAGCGAATGGCTCGTGGCCAACGTGCATCTGGGAGCGCAGCACGGCGTGACCAAGACCCAGCGGATCCCTCTGTCGCACGTAGTGCAGGGTCGCCAAGTTTGTGGAGCGAAGGACGGCGTCAAGGCGACGCTGATCACCCTTAGCTTCGAGCATGGCTTCGAGCTCGGTGGCCCGGTCAAAGTGGTTCTCCAAAGCGTTCTTGTTGCGACCGGTCACCATGAGTAGGTCGCTCAGGCCAGCACGCACAGCCTCTTCCACCACGTATTGGATTGCAGGCGTGTCCACCACCGGCAACATTTCTTTAGGCATCGCCTTGGTCGCCGGGAGGAACCTGGTGCCAAGTCCTGCGGCGGGGATCACTGCTTTTGTGATGGGCATCCCTCTATCGTAATCCTCCGCCCTACACTGGGGTAATGGCCGAATCCCTTCAGCCCAGCAAACGCGCTCTTCGCGCCGAAATTCGCGAGCGCCGCCGCAACCTGACCCAGCTGGAGCGAGAGAATTCGGCCGAAGGCCTTCTCACCTCCATGAAGCGGGTTGTTGACGAGCACGCAGCCAGTCGCATCGCCTGCTACCTAGCAACCCAGGACGAACCGCCCACCAGACCCTTCATCGACTGGGCACTCTCCGAGGGCTTCACCGTGTTGTTGCCGGTGGCCCGAGAAGACGGCCTGATGGACTGGGCGCCCTACGACCAGGGCGATGAGGCCGTGGACTCCACCGGCATGCCGATTCCGACCAGTGACGTCTTGGGTCCTGTGGCGCTGTCGCAGGTCGACTTAATCTTCATTCCAGCCGCCAGCATTGCCGTTGATGGAATGCGACTTGGCTGGGGACGCGGGTATTTCGATAGGACGCTCGGTTCCATGAACACGAGACCACCGGTCTATGCGGTGGTCTATGACCACGAAGTGGTCGATGACGTTCCTCGCGAGGTGCACGACCAGGGTGTCGACGGGATTGTTACCCCAACGCGTAGTATTCGTGTGGGCCAGTAGAGCCCACAATTACCAAGGATTAAGCCTCACCATGCCTACCTATTCCTACCGCTGCACTGTCTGTGATCACGCCTTTGATATCCAGCAGTCCTTTACCGATGATGCGCTTAGTGTGTGCCCCGAGTGCAAGGGTGCACTGCGCAAAGTCTTCAACACCATCGGTGTGACCTTCCAGGGCTCTGGCTTTTATCGCACCGACTCCAGGGCTGAAGCCTCCGGGTCGAAGAAGTCCTCCAGCTCACTTCCGGCGGCTAGTTCATCCTCTGGCACAAGCACTGGGGCAACCCCGGCGGCGAAGCCCGCAGCCAAAAAAGCAGAGAAAAAGACCACTACTTAGTAGTGGGGCGGCTTGTCCGCCCTCAGCCGGTCGTCATTAGCCGGCGGAGCCTTCTTGTCCTCAGGAGTGACAGGTTCCTCGCGTTGCCCCGGAACAGCGTCGGTGCGAACACGGCGGGGACCGATCTTCTTGCTGACCGGCGGTTTACTCTCCGCCATCGTCCACAACGTCGCGGTCAGCGTCCACGACTGCCTCGGGTTCGAGCTCCGCGATGTCCTGGAGGGCTGGCACCGATTCGGTCTGCACCAGACCCACCAGTGTGCCGATACGACGCGCCACCTCGTCCGGGGCGCCAAAGAGTTCTAGCGCGTGAGCTCTGACGTAGTGCCACCCCGAGCGCGCGAGGGCGCTCGGGCGAAGGCGCAAGCCTTCCCGAACGCTCATTCCCATGAGCGAGACATCGGTATCAACGGCGATGCAGTAGCCGCCGTGGCGGGCGGCGAGAGGGATCTTGCCCTTGTAGTTGAGCTCAACGTGCATACCCATGGCCTCGAGGCGACGAGAAAGGTCAACCAAGAGCGGGTCGTGCTCCTGACGGTCTTCTGATCCCAGTGGTGGGTTCAGCACCTGGTGGAGGACATCGCCGAGGGCCCTGGTGGTTGGGGAGAGCCGACTATCGCGGAGCTCCTCAACCCCCACACACGAAATCACCCTGATGTGGCGACGGGCTCTCGTGAAGGCTACGGCCAGTAAACGCTCACCGCCTGGCAGCGAGAGTGGGCCAAGGTCACTGAGCACTCGGCCATGAGGCGTCCTGCCATAGCCCAGCGAGAAAATCACACGGTCACGCGTGACCGCACGGGCTTGCTCAAGAGTCAACACGGTGAAGGGCTCAGCGGAATCCTGGGTAAAGAAGGTGTGAAGGTCAGGACGGGCTGCAACGGCGGTTGCAACAGCCTCGTGGACGCGTGAGGCATGCAGGGCACTGGCCGTGATGACCATCATCGATTCGTTCGGGCGACTCAGAGCGTGATCGATCACGTGTTGAACGGCAAGCGCGACCTCTTTCTCGACGCTCTCAACGATTCCGGTCGTCGCATCGGGGAGGCCGTGGCCATCTTCAACCACGTCGAGGACCACCGAAGGGTGGCCCAAGAAACTGCCGGCCCAGGGCATGCTCTCCTGCTGGCCAGAGTAGAAAGAGCGATTGACCAGTGAGGCGACATCGTCGCCACTGGGTCGATAGCTCTTGGTCAAGGCCAGCGAGGGAACGAGACCATCCAGGTCTGCCATCACTGAGTTCTCATGCCAGACATCGAGGTCACGCTCTGGCAGATTGCGATCGAAGCGCAGTCCAACCTCGAAGGGAGTGGGTGCCTGAGTGACAGGGTCACCCATGGCCACCACCTGTGGCGCACGGCGCAGGGCGCCAACAACCTCAGAGGTTCTCAGGGACCCGGCGTCAACGACAAAGACAGCATCAAAGCGCAGGGTGTCTGGCAAGTGGTGAACGTCATAGGGGCTAGCCAGCCACACAGGTGAGAGTGCTTTGGCAAGATGTGGCGCCAGGGAGGTGAGGCTGTGAACGCTGGCGGTCTGGTTCTTCAGAATCTTCTTGAGAGCTGACGCCTCTTCCGGCCAGTCCATGAGGCCAAGGCTCCACCGTTCCGCCAGCTGCCATGCCACGCGCTGGGCATTACCGGCCGTGTGTGCTTCATCAACCAGGCGGAAGTCTGCTTCCAAGCGCTCCAAGATTGCGGTGTCTGAGCCCAGCAGGGCGTCCTCTCTGGTGAGGATGGTCTCTAGAGCGCCACGCCACCAGGCCAACTCAAGTTCTGCCGCTACCTGCTCCCCCGCAACGTGACGGGTGGCGAGGTCATCGACGAGTGGCTGGAGGTGCCAGTTAGCCAAGTGGTCGGCAACCTCTTGGCGGTGCTCGAGGCCTTGGAGAATCTCTGACTCTTCCGCCAGTTTGCCGAGCAACTCATAGAGATCCGCAATCGTCATGTCGGCCAAGCGGGTTCCAGGGCCTCCGGTGCCTAGCACCCGGTCGAGTTCGGCCAGGTCCTGTTCCACCTGCTGGTAGGCGACGTGGGCGTCGCCCAAGCCACCGGGAAGAGTCGGTGGGTGGCCGGTGTCGACAAAGCGGTTCCAAATCTCGCGCTGCTGCTGGATCTTGACCAAAGAATCGTGCAGGTCGCCAACATGAACACCGGGGCGCACATACTCCTTGGCAAGAGCAATCAAACGCCGGCGCTGTAAGGCGGGAACCTCGCGGGACATCTCTTTGGGGCCAGTGGCCTTAATCAGCTCGGTGACAGGGCGATCAAAGACGCTCTGCTGGAATCGATCGAGGCTGTCACGCATGTCGACTAGCAAATGGACAAAGATGCCCATTTGGCCAACGGTCGTGGCTTGGGGCAGTGGGGTTTGCGCGAGCACAGCCTGCATGCGCTCAGCCAGGCGGGGCAGCGCGTCGCTATGACGGCGACGCGAGCGCTCCTGGGACTTCTGGGCATCCTCGAGGTTGGCAAAGCTCACGCCGTACCAGGGCGTGTCCCCTGGTCCATATTTGAACTCACCCAGCTCCGCAGCACGAGCCAACAGCTCAGCGGCTTGGCCAAGCCCTCCCGCAAGTGCCACGAGCGATTCTTCATCCAGACGCGCGGTGGTCTCTGGCGGTTGCGGCAAAAGCGAGAGCTTTCCCAAGCGGGTGAAGCACTCCAGGGCGCTCACCCCTAGTTGCTCGTCTTTCTTGGTCAAAGCTTCGCGATAGAGAAGGATGACTTTCCGCAAGCGCTCGAGGGCTGCGTCAACATCAGTGAGCTTTGGCTTCTTGGTTTTCTCGTTGCGACTAATGGCCTTGATCACATCGGTGCCGGGTGCCTCAACACTGGCGGCCATGCCGCCAAGGCCTGCGTCAGTGAGTCGAGCCTTGATTTCCTGCAACGTCACCGGACGCGGCGAGACCACCAGGGCGCGCTTGTTGGCAGAAACCAGGGCGCCCAATGCATTGACCAGCGTTTGTGTTCCACCCGCTCCAGGGGTGACCCGCACCACCAGAGAGTTACCGCCAACGATGTTGGCGACAATGGCGTCTTGTTCAGGGTCTGATTCCACGACAAACCGATCAGCATCAGCTGCGCGGTGGTCGGGGTCAGTGAGCTCCACGGGAACCCGGCTCGCTCGCAGAGTCTCTCTGGCGTGAGAGTTACCGCCGAGCGCATCAAGAATTGGGTGGTCCAGGTCTTTGGCGTCATCCAGTAGTGCCTGGGACACATCGCCAAAGCTGGAAATAACCAAGCGCGCTGAAACAGCAACATCGCCGCGGTGAGCGGTCAGGTCACGCAGACGATCGAGCGCCGGGTTTGGCTTAAACGCTCCCCCGTCATCCGTGAGTGCCACGAACGCAGCTGCGTCCAAGGTCACCTGTAATTGCTCGGCAAAAGCACGCTGAAGCCCTGGGTTCAAACGAACACGAGCGCGCTTGAGGGTGATTTCAATATCTTGGCCCCGGCGACGCAGTCGCACAGGGCGCATCAGCAATGGCCCTGCGTAATCGACACCGTCGTGCTTCCACTCGACTAGTCCGATACCAAGTGCGATGGTGTCGAGGCCTCTGGTGTGGTGCAGCTCAAGGGCGTGGTCCACAAGCCGCAGGGCGGCTTTGTGGGCGGGGCGTCTGGCGACATCGTCGCGAATCAAGTTCCCCAACAGTGTGGGCGAACCTGCGAGGAAGCGGGCAAGGCCACCAGGGTGCCCCCGAGAAAGGTCAATACGGTTCTCGCTGCGGTCTTGGAAGTGAATAAGGGGGCTCTTGCCGCCAAGTTCTGAGATCTCCTGGCGCCAGGTTTCCCATGCCTCTGCGGCCTGGTTCACAGGCGTCGCCTCAGAGTCCCCCACGCTCACCTGGTGAGCCAAATCTCCCGACCACCACGGAGTGGTGTCGAGGGAATCTCCCACCGGGGTGGGAGCGTCATAATTGTCGGCACGCCACACCCCCCAAACTTACGATTGAGGCTCTAATTCGGGCTTTATCCCACGCCGAGGGGTTCTCACGCGAGTGAGGGCAATGTCGGACACCCTCGACCCGTTCCGGAGTCCCTGGGAGGCCTCTATGTGCTCCGAATCGAGATTCCCACAGATTTTCCGCACCGTCGGCGCAGCGCATAACACGAACCTAGGCTCGCCCTCATGCACCCGGAAAATCAGCATATTCACGGCATGTTGCAGGCGCTCTACGGCCGGTCGCGAGGGTCGATTGGCTTTGTGGACGAAAGTTATCGGGAGGTGGGGAGCGATGGTCCTGCCTTTTACACAGTAACCGCAACCGTGCTGTCCGCTGAGGTCATCAAGTCCAAGCGGGACGACTACGCCGCCGTCGTTGGGGCTAGCCGTTGGCACACGACAGATGCCTACCAATCTGGGCTGAGGGAGACAATCATGGAGTTTCTTGGCGTCTTAGAGACCCATGACTTCCCAATTCTGACCGCGATGCAGGTCGAGATCCTTCCTGGCGAGATGGAGCACGCTCGGCGAGAGTGCCTCATTCAGGCCGTGAGTGCGACGGTGGACGCAGGTTGTGATGTCGTGGTGTACGAGCGTCGAGAGGACCGCAAAGCTCGCAACGGGGATGAGTCGCTGTTTAGCAAGGCGAAAAGAGACGGCCTGCTTGACCGAAGCCTCAGGGTCTTTCCCGGCAGCCCGGGGGCTGAAAATCTACTGTGGGGACCGGATCTCGCTGGGTGGGCACTTCGTCGCCTTGTGACGACGGGAGACCGGAAGTGGATTGGCCCTCTCCGCAACATTCTCGAGATTGTTGACGCGTCAGGCTCTGGGGCCTTAACGAGGAAGAGGCCACAACCTGCCGCAGCAATGGGTTCTGGCCCCGACTCCTCAGTAGGCCCATGGGGCGAAGTAAAGAGTCGTTCTTCTCTGGAAAGTATCGCACACGCTGCAGACATGCGCCGAAAAATATCCACCATGTTCGCTACCGTGGCGACCCCGGTCCATGACCCACGGGACCTGTCACAGTGGCTGCACGAACAGTTCCCGCGGCACAAACCGTAACCCACTGGACTGAACTGGGGTGGGCCACCCGACAGTGCCCCTGGAGGGACTCGAACCCCCAACCTTTTCCTTAGGACGGAACCGCTCTTCCATTGAGCTACAGAGGCGTGGAGCATAAGTCTAGCGAGGCCTCGTTGTCACACCAGCTGACTAGGGTTTGTGGGGTGAAGATATATTTGGCCACCATCGGCTCCCGGGGAGACAACGAACCCTTTCTCGCACTGGCCCGTGAGGCCGCCGCCGCAGGCCACGAGGTCTTCTTTGCTCACACCTCTGATTTATCTTCCGAACCCCACGAGCCCTACGCCACACTCTCGTTGCCGGGCTCCTTCGAGGCGCTGATTGCAGACCAGGGTGTGTCGATTACGCGGGCAGTGTTGAACTACCGCACAACGATGAAGCCGATGCTAGAGGCCGCGTATCAGGCGGTGGTAGAGCAGATTCAGGAGTTCTCACCCGATGTGGTGGTCTATCACCCGAAGCTCGTGACCGCGCCGGCCGCCGCACACGCTGTGGGCGCCATCGCCGTCATTGTTGAGCTGTTCCCCACCCTTACGCCAACGAGTGAGTTCCCGGCCCTCGGTCTACCCCACGGTCTCCCCGGTTTCCTCAACCGTGCAAGTTTTGGACTACTTCAGTTGGCACTTGCTGCGGCTTCAGCGCCCGCAAAGAAGGTCGCCAAAGAACTTGGCGTGCTTCGATACGAGCCAGACCTAACGCTGTGCCCCGTGAGCCAAGCTCTGGTGCCACAACCGGCCGACTGGCCCTCTCATGCGCTGGTGACCGGGCAATGGTCATCGCCGACTGTCGGATCGATCGACGCCGAGCTTCAGGATTTCCTCTCCAGTGGCCCTATCGTCTATGCGGGTTTTGGCTCGATGAAAGATAATCGCGGCGCCAAGCGAGCCGCGGTGATTGTTGAGGCTGCCAGGCTCCTTGGCTTCAAGACCCTGCTGGTCACCGGCTGGGGAGGGCTTGAGCCCTCCAGCGACCACGTCGATGCCCCCGACGTCATGGTGCGAAGTGCAGTGCCGCACTCTGAAGTGTTGCCACAAGTAGCGGTCGCCATTCACCATGGCGGTGCTGGCACCACTCACGCCGTAGTGCGCGCGGGAATACCGAGTGTCATCATGCCCTTCGTGGCCGACCAGCCGTGGTGGGCAGCGCGGCTGAAAGTCTTGGGGCTTGGTCCAGGGGCGGTATCAAAGGCGCTCAGGAACCCCAACACTCTGAAGCGCGCGATGGTGCGAGCAATCGAGTGTGCTGATGCGGTGCGCGCAGGAGCGGAGTTCATGGCGCTCGAAGATGGGCTTGGGCGCGCGCTGTCACTAATCGAAGATGCCGAAGCAGGCGTGCAAGACCTGCGCCCTGCTACCTAGGCGGCTTGAGCTAAGTACTCTTCCCAGTGCGGCTGAGGGCGCTCGATACCGCGCACGAGCCAAGCTGTGCCAAAGGGTGTCTTCGGTGCATTCAGCAGACGCCACCCCATTTCTTGGGGGGTGCGGTCGCCCTTGATGTTGTTGCACTTCAAGCAACAGGCCACCAAGTTCTCCCACTCGTCACGCCCACCGCGTGAGCGGGGGATGACGTGATCAATCGTGCTCGCCGAACCATCGCAGTAAGCGCAGCGGTGACCGTCTCGGCGCAGAACGCCTCGTCTGGAGACGGGAACATGACGGTTGTGGGGCATCTTCACGTAGCGGGTCAAAACAATCACGGAGGGTCTCTCCCACGAGCCATCGGCGCTTCGCACCGGATTGCGCTGATCGCTCTCAACGATGACCGCTCTGCCATTCATGACAAGAACCAGTGCTCGTCTGAAGGACACAACCGAGAGCGGCTCATAGCCAGCATTCAATACGAGGGTTCGCATACTTACCTCCTGGGTGGCACTCGCCTGGAGGGCGAGTTCTGACCGGG
>JAIOWV010000019.1 GCA_021741945.1 Pontimonas sp. | reverse complement strand
GACTAAATGACTTGTCTACTGACTTGTCCAATTTAATCCAAAGGAATCTCTTTGACAGGATTGCTCCTGCCAACGAGGTTATTTGGCATTGACTTAGTGCACACTGTTGAGTTCTCAAGGATCGGGCGTCGCTGACTCCACCACCAGTTTCCCGATGAGGCGTCGGACGTCTGTCCGTCTTGCTTTTCTCCAGCGCAGCTTTCTGAGCCTGGAACCAACCCGCCCCGACTGGGGGTGTTTTGGCCCGGCGCTGTGAAACGCTGGATTCGCAAGTCTAGTGAGAGAAATCCCCCACTGCAAGTGGTGAATGTTCTGACTAGGTGAAGTCCCGCTTGAGGCCGACTGAGCTGCTGCTCAACGTTGACCTTTGGGGTGACAACTTCACAACTATAGGGGTGCTTACTACCGTTGACAAATTGCTGTCATCTCGGGCGTGTCGGACCTACTACCGGGACAACGCTTCATGAAGCCGCCGAGCTTTCTGAGCGACAGATTTTCGTGATTCTTTCCCGAGTTCCCCCAGGCGTTCAAGTAACCATCCCCTCAACGCCGCGTCTGTCGTGGCCCAGTCGGCAAGGGTTTCCATGGTCTTGATCAGCACAATCCAGTCCTTGGAGGCGCTCAGGTGCGATTTCATAATGTTGGTAGCTTTGGTGCGCTGCGACGATGAAAGCATCGGGCCGAGCGTCAGAAGAATCTCCGCGATGGTCCACTGCGCCGAGGGTTGCTGGAGCGCAACCACCCAGTCGAGGACTGCGTCCAACTCATGATGGACCCATTCGGGCTTCGCCCACGCCACTCGCTTGAGCGCACTGGAGACTCGAAGACGAACAACCTCATCCTCGCTGGAATAAGTTCCTATTAGCTCCGGGAGGAGCGAGCGATTCCCAATGACGTCCTGCGCCACCGAGACGGTATTTCCCAAAGAGTTTGGGTGACCTCCGCTGAGCCTCCCTTCCAAGGACTCAACGCTAGGCATAGTTCAAGGCAGCGAGGGTCTTCTTACCTCTCTTGAGGAGAAGAGCGGTCGGGTGCGGCGGCCTGGCAACCCCAATTTCTGCTGTTTCCTCGGTTACCGCAACGTTGTTGACGCTCACACCGCCCTGGCTAATCGCCCGCCTGGCCTCAGAAACGCTCTGGCACAGCCCTGTTGCAACCAAGGCCTCCGCAACCGTGGTCGAGGGACTCACCGATGCGCCGGGCAGCTCCGCGAGCGCTTGAGCGAACACGTCAGGATTGAGAGTTTCCAGAGAGTCTTTTCCAAAGAGCGCCTCGGATGCTTCTTGGACGCTCTGAGTGATCTCTGCTCCGTGGACGAGGGCTGTGACCTCGTGGGCAAGCCGCTTCTGCGCGCTGCGACGGTGGGGCTCCTCCGCCACTTCGGTGGCGAGAGCGTCAATCTCGGCGCGCGTGAGGAAGGTGAAAATCTTGAGGCGGTCGATGACATCCCGGTCATCGGTGTTCAGCCAGAACTGGTACATCGCCCAGGGACTCGTCAGCTCGGCATCGAGCCAAATCGCGTTGCCCTCTGACTTACCAAACTTGGTGCCATCGGCGTTCGTAATCAGCGGTGTCCCCAGAGCATGGACACTGACACCGAGTGCTTTGTGGATGAGATCCGTCCCGCTCGTCAGATTGCCCCACTGGTCGGACCCACCCGTCTGCAGCACGCACCCGTAGTTCTCATGCAGCTTCAAGAAGTCCATGCCCTGCAGGATCTGGTAGGAGAACTCGGTGTAGGAGATTCCCGCATCGGAGTTCAACCGGGCAGCAACGGCATCCTTCTTGAGCATGGTGCCCACCCGGTAGTACTTCCCCACATCCCTCAGGAAGTCGATGGCTGAGAGGTCTTTGGTCCAATCCAGGTTGTTCACCAAACGTGCGGCAGCACTGCCGGCAAAGTCCAGGAAGCGCGAGATCTGTTCCCCTAAGCGCTCCACCCACGCAGCGACAACCTCGGGTTCGTTGAGGACTCGCTCTGCTGTTGGCTTCGGGTCGCCAATAAGGCCAGTGGAACCGCCAACCAAGGCCAAAGGCTTGTGGCCGGCGAGCTGAAGCCTGCGCATGACCAAGAGCTGGACCAAGTTACCCAGGTGAAGGCTTGGGGCTGTGGGGTCAAAGCCGCAGTAATAGGTGATGGGGTCACCAGCTAGCGCCTGGGCGAGGGCCTTCTCATCGGTGGAGACATGAATCAGCCCACGCCAAACCAGCTCTTCCCAGAGCGACGGGAAGGCTGGGTCGTTGGACTGCTCACTCACGACACGATTATCTAGCCCGGACACGCGCCCCAGGCTATCAGCGCGTAACACAGGGTCATGTAGAGACATCGCGAAGAATTTTGCCCCAGAATACCTAGGTACCATTTTCCCTTTACTAAGGAGTAACTCCATGTCATTGAAATCTCGTTTACGCAGCCTGAGCGCTGCCCTGGGCGTGGGAACACTTGTTCTCGGCCTTGCCGCGTGTGCCGGTGGAGCTGCAGAGCCTGCCGCACCCGAGGCTGAGGCACCCGCAGCGACCGAAGAGGCACCGGCGCTGGCGACCCTCACCGAAGGCAAGCTGACCATTGCAACTGGCGAGCCCGCCTATCCCCCCTACGTTCTCGACGACGCCCCTGAAAGTGGCCAAGGCTTCGAGGCAGCTGTTGCATACGCTCTGGCTGAGGAACTCGGCTTCGCCCCCGAGGACGTTGTGTGGGTTCGCACCACCTTCGAAGCAGCTATCCAGCCAGGCCCGAAGGACTTCGACCTGAACCTCCAGCAGTACTCGATTACCCCCGAGCGCGCTGAGAACGTCGACTTCTCGACCGCCTACTACAAGACGCCTCAGGCAATCTTGACGGTTGCTGGTAGCGCCGCAGCTGAAGCGACCTCCCTTGCCGACCTCAAGGAGCTCAACATCGGTGCTGCAAGCGGCACCACGAGCTTCCAGGCCATCGAAGAGTCCATCCAGCCAAGCGCTGGCGCACTCGCCTTCAACAACAACGACGACGCAAAGTTGGCTCTGGAGACGGGTCAGATCGACGCTCTGGTTGTTGACTTGCCGACCGCGTTCTATTTGATCGCCGTAGAAATCACCGATGGTGTTCTCGTCGGGCAGCTCCCTCCCGGAGCAGGCACGTCTGACGAGTGGGGCTTTGTTCTCCAGAAAGACAGCCCACTCACTGAGGCAGTCAACGCCGCACTGCAGCGCCTGATCGACAGCGGCAAGCTCGCTGAGATCACGGATGCATGGCTTGGTAGCGACCAGGGAGCACCTGTCCTCCAGTAGGACGCCGCCTGATCCTCTACTACTGTCTAAGAGTGAACAACGACCCTAATGCCCGCCGCCCCAGCGCAATTGAGCTGGAACGCCGGGCGTTTCGGCGTCAACAGAACACCAAGTCAGTTGCGATCTCGTTCATCAGCACGATTGTGTTCGCCATCATCGTCTGGTTCACCGTCATCAACACCCCAGGTTGGGCACTTGTTCAACAGAGCTTCTTCAACATCGACGTGCTCGTTGGAGCGTGGCCCAGGGTCTTCGAGGGCATCCTTCTCAACATCCGCGTGCTGCTCTTCGCAGCGGTTGGAGTGCTGATCCTCGCGCTCGTTTTGGCAACGCTGCGCACTCTCAGCGGGCCAATCTTCTTTCCCCTGCGCGCTCTGGCCGCCGGCTACACGGACCTGTTCCGAGGGATGCCCCTCATCATCGTGTTGTACCTGGTGGGCTTTGGAATCCCCGGCCTCAACGCCTTGCCTCGAATGCCACTGGAATTCTGGGGAACAATCGCTCTGATTCTGACCTATTCCGCCTACGTTTCTGAGGTGTTCCGAGCCGGTATCGAATCGGTGCACCCCTCGCAACGCTTAGCCGCCAGATCGCTTGGCCTCAGCTACGGCAAAACTCTGCGGTTGGTGGTGATGCCACAGGCCGTGCGCAAAGTAACCCCTGCACTGATGAACGACTTCATTGCGATGCAAAAGGATGTCGGCCTGATTTCTGTGCTCGGCGCCGTCGACGCAGTGCGCGCCGCCCAAATTGAAACAGCGCAGGCCTTCAACTTCACCCCCTATGTACTGGCGGGCCTGCTCTTTGTCCTGCTTGCGCTTCCAATGATTCGACTGACCGACTGGTACACCGCGCGCCTCCGCGCTCGTGAGCAGATGGGCTCGATCGTATGACCCAACCTGTTCTTTCGCTCTCCGGTGTGACCAAAGTATTTGGTGACACCCCGGTTCTTCGGGGCATTGACCTCGACATTCATCACGGCGAGGTTGTCGCCGTGATTGGGGCCAGCGGGTCAGGAAAATCAACCCTGCTGCGCTGCATCAACCTGCTCGAGCAGCTCAATGACGGACAGATTTGGCTGAGCGGCGACGACATCAGCGATCCTTCCGTCAACGCTGATTCTGTTCGCGCGCGTATCGGTGTGGTGTTTCAACAGTTCAACCTCTTCCCGCACCTCAGCGTGCTGAGCAACATCACTCTTGCCTCCCGGCACGTGTTCAACGTCTCCAAAGAGCAGGCGACATCCCGCGCCCTCGAGCTGCTCGAGCGCGTGGGGCTTGCTGACAAGGCCAAGGAATACCCTGATCGCCTCTCCGGTGGGCAGCAGCAGCGCCTCGCGCTGGTGCGCGCGATTGCCAACGAGCCCGAGGTTTTGCTCCTTGATGAAATCACGAGTGCCTTGGACCCCGAACTCGTCGGCGAAGTCTTGGATCTTGTCACCGATCTCAAAAACGATGGCACCACGATTGTTATGGCCACCCACGAAATGGCCTTTGCGAGGGACGTGGCAGACAGGATTGTGTTCCTCGACCAGGGTTTGGTGGCCGAGCAAGGTCCCCCATCGCAGGTTTTCGGGGCTCCGCGTGAAGAGCGAACGAAAGAGTTTCTGCAGCGCTTTCGCGGCGGAAACTAGTCGGTATCGAGCGACTCGATTAGTGCCGCCAGGGCCGCGCGCTGCTTGGCCACCTGATCAGGCGCGGTTCCCCCGACGCCCGATTTCCTGGCCACGGAGGCCTCCGCGGTCATAACGCTGCGCGTCGCAGGTGTGAGGTGGGGTGAGATGGAGGCTAACTCTTCGTCGGAGCACTCGTGGAGCTCGAGGCCCTTCGACTCGCAGTGCGCAACGAGCTGCCCCACAATTTCGTGAGCGTCACGGAAGGGCACACCCTGCTCGACTAAGAAATCAGCAACATCGGTGGCTAAGGAGAAACCTTTGGTCGCTTGCTCTTCCATCCGCTCATAGTTGAGCGTCAGTGAGGCAATCATGCCGGCCATGGCTGGCATGACCAGCAAGAGAGTATCGACAGAGTCGAACACTGGCTCCTTGTCCTCTTGCAGGTCGCGGTTATAGGCCAGTGGCAAGGCCTTCAGCGTGGCAAGCAAGCCGGTCAGATTCCCAATGAGGCGCCCGGTTTTTCCTCGAGTGAGTTCGGCGATGTCCGGGTTCTTCTTCTGAGGCATCATCGAGGATCCCGTCGCATAAGAATCATGCAGCGACATGTAGCCAAACTCTGCCGAGGTGAGAATCACAATCTCCTCAGCAAGGCGGGAAAGATCAATTCCAATCTGGGTGGTGATGTAGAGGAACTCAGCAACCGAGTCCCTCGACGAGGTCCCATCAAGCGAGTTCTCCATGACACCCTGAAAACCTAGCTCGCGGGCAATACCCTCGGCGTCTATGCCGAGCCCTCCCCCGGCCAGCGCGCCCCCGCCGTAGGGAGAAACATTGTTGCGCTTGGCCCAATCATCGATGCGCGAAATATCACGAACCAGAGGCCAGGCGTGTGCAAGAAGGTAGTGAGCCACGAGCACAGGCTGAGCGTGCTGGAAGTGGGTGCGCCCAGGCATCACCCGCTCCCCCGCTTCCTCCGAGCGAGAGATCAAGATTCTCACCAGTTCAATCAGGATGTGGCGTATTGCCCGCGATGTGTCTCGCATATATAGGCGAATAAATGTGGCAATCTGGTCGTTTCTACTGCGACCAGCGCGCAAACTTCCGCCAATTGCAGGGCCGACCGCCTCAATAAGGATTCGCTCGAGCCAGCCGTGAACATCCTCATCCTGTTCCCCAGGAGCGATAGCTTCCGACTGGAAGTCGTGGCCAATTTTCTCGAGAGCAGACAGGACAGTAGCCAACGCGTCCGCGCTCATCAGTCCCCGCTCCTTGAGCGCCGTGGCGTGAGCAGCGGTGGCATCAAGGTCGTAGGGCACTAGCCGCCAGTCGAAATGCGTTGACTTACTCAGCCGCTGCATCTCATAGCTTGGGCCCGAGCCAAACCGGCCGCCCCACAGGGCGCCCTCGTGTGTTTGGCCGGACATAGCAGCTATCCCTCGTTCTTCGCGTGCCGCTTGGCGGAGATCTTGCTCGGCAGAGACCACAGCTCGATAAAGCCCTTCGCGTGCGACTGGTCGAAGGTGTCACCGGTGTCGTAGGTGGCAAGGTCAAAGTCATAGAGACTCTGATCCGACATGCGACCTGTGACCATGGCAACGCCCGACTGCAACTTCAGGCGAATGTCTCCAGAGACGTGGCGCTGGGTGTGCGCGATGAAGACATCAAGGCTGCGCTTCAGGTCGGAGAACCACAGGCCGTCATAAACCAGGTTCGCCCAGTCGGCCTCAATCTTGCGCTTGTAACGGCCCAGATCGCGCTCTAGGACAAGGTTCTCGAGCTCCTCGTGTGCCGCAACGAGAGCAATGCCAGCCGGTGCCTCATAGACCTCGCGACTCTTGATGCCGACCAGGCGGTCTTCGATGATGTCAATGCGGCCGACACCGTGGCGACCAGCCACGGTGTTCATGATCTCGATGGCCTGCAGTGGGGTGACGGCCTTGCCATCGATCGCAACAGGGATGCCCTCCGCGAAGCGGATGACCACATCTTCTGCTGGCAAGCCCTTCGCGGGGTCATCGGTGTATTCCCAGACACCATCCCCTGGCGCATTCCACGGGTCTTCGAGCAATCCGGTCTCCACCGCTCGACCCCAAACATTCTTGTCCACGGAGTACGGGTTCTTCTTGCTCTGCTTGATAGGAAGACCGTGTTCTTCGGCGTAGGCAATTGCTTTGTCCCTGGTCAAGGCCAGGTCACGAATCGGAGCGATGCTGGTGAGCTCAGGAGCCAGCGCAGCAACGGCTGCTTCGAACCGCACCTGATCATTTCCTTTACCAGTGCAGCCATGCGCCACGCTGTCGGCGCCAAGCTCCCGCGCTACGCGGGCGAGGTGCTTGGAAATCAGCGGCCGAGACAGTGCGGACACCAAGGGGTAGCGCTTTTGGTACAAAGCGTTAGCCCGAAGTGCTGGCATCACAAAGTCAGCGGCAAACTCGTCTTTGGCATCGACAACAATCGCCTCAACAGCACCGCAATCGAGTGCCCTCTGGCGAATGTCTTCCATGTCCTCGCCACCCTGGCCGACATCAACGGCAAGCGCGACAACCTCTTTGCCGGTTGCGTCCTTCAACCAGCCGATACCCACGGATGTGTCGAGGCCACCGGAATACGCTAAAACCACTCTTTCGGACACTGACGCCACTGCTTTCTCTCAAATGTGCACACCAACACGGGGTGAAACTTAAGTCTACTGGCCAGCCTGTCGTCGCTCTGCGCGCTCCAAAAGCCACACCATCAACGCTTTTTGAGCGTGAAGCCTGTTCTCTGACTCATCCCAAATCACACTCTGCGGGCCGTCAATGACTTCAGCGGCTACCTCATACCCGCGGTCTGCAGGCAAACAGTGCAGGAATATCGCGTCACCGGCCGCCTTTGCCATCAATGCGTTGTCTACCTGGTATCCGGCGAAGGTGGCAAGGCGCTGGGCCTTCTCATCTTCTTTACCCATGGACACCCACGTGTCGGTGACGACAACGTCCACACCGGCAACAGCGGCTTCAGGATCATCAAGAACCGATATTGAGCCCCCGGTCTGCGCCGCTAAAGCCGTGGCATCGGCGACTACCCCAGGATCCGGGGAAAACCCAGCTGGGCAGGCGAGGCGCACGTTCATTCCCGCGTTTGCACCAGCCAGCAGGTAGCTCTGAGCCATATTCGAGCGACCATCACCGAGGAAAGCCACGGTAGTTCCCTGAAGGGAACCCTTGTGCTCTCGAATGGTGAGGAGATCCGCCAAGAGTTGGCAGGGGTGAAAGTCATCGCTCAGAGCGTTCACCACGGGCACCGTGGTCCCAGCAGCCATTTCCTCGAGACCGGATTGTGCATACGTCCGCCAGACAATGGCAGCCACCATCCGCTCGAGGACCCGGGCGGTATCAGAGGGCGTCTCTTTGCCACCAAGTTGCGAGTTTGCGGTGGAAATAATCAGTGGTTGGCCGCCTAAATCAGCAATACCCACTGCGAAGGACACCCGGGTTCGGGTGGAGGACTTGTCGAAGATGACCGCCACTGTTTGTGGCCCCGACAGGGGACGCTGGCCGTAGCGGTCAGCCTTCATGGCAATAGCAAGATCGAGGATCTCCGTTTGCTCCGCCGGGGTGATGTCATCATCACGCAAGAAGTGTCTGGTCATGATGCGACTACCTCGGTTCCTATTCCCTCAGCGGTAAAGGCCTCCAACAGCACAGAGTGAGCGAGGCGGCCATCAATGATGGCCGCTTTGGCTACGCCGCCTCGCACCGCATCCAGACACGCGGCCATCTTCGGAATCATTCCGCTCTCCAACCCCGGAAGCAAGCCTTCCAACTCGGTAGCACTCAGACTGGAAATCAACGAGTCGGTGTCTGGCCAGTGTCGATAGAGACCCTGCACATCAGTCAGGAGAACCATCTTCTCGGCACGAAGAGCAATGGCAAGCGCTGCTGCCGCAGAATCAGCGTTCACATTGAGCAGCGTTGTCCCCTCATCCCCTGGGGCGACCGACGACACCACAGGAATTTTGCCCTGATCGAGTAGGTCGAGAATGACACCGGGATTCACCTCCACCACATCGCCCACGTGTCCAAGGTCAACCATCGCACCATCGACTAGAGCACCGCGCTTACTGGCAACAAAAAGGTTCTCGTCCTCTCCGGAGAGGACTACGGCCAAATCGCTGTGTCGATTAATTCGACCGGCAACATCAGCGCTGATCGTGTTGCGCAAGACATCGCGAACAACAGGGATTGCCGCGGTGGTGGTCACGCGGTAGCCGCCCCGAAACTCGCTGGGGATTCCCTGGGCCTTGAGCGCCTCAGTGATTTGGGGACCGCCTCCGTGAACAACCACAGGCTTCACACCGACTGTGGAAAGAAAGACCATGTCATCGGCGAAGGACTGCATCAAGTCGTCGTCGCCCATGGCGTTGCCGCCCAGCTTGATCACAAAGATGCTGCCCTGAAACCTGCGCATCCACGGCAATGCTTCGGTGAGCGTTGCGGCTTTGCGCAACGCCTCAAGGGACGAGTTCGTCATGGCTTCCATCGCTAGCTCGAGTACGCGCTGTTCTCATGGACATAGTCGTTGGTCAAATCGTTCGTCCACACGGTCGCGCTCGCATCACCGGCGTGCAACTCAATGAGGACATGTGTTTTGCGAGGGGTCAAGTCAACCTCGGTGCGGGGTCGATCCGGCGCGCCCTGGTGACAGACCCGCACACCGTTCATCGACACATCAACGCCATACACATCAAAGCTGGCATCCGCGGTCCCGATGGCGGCCAGCACTCTGCCCCAGTTGGGATCGTTGCCAAAGATTGCGGCCTTGAAAAGGTTGTTCCTGGCTACCGAGCGACCTACAGCAACGGCCTCGGTGTCGCTCCGCGCGCCGGTCACTTCAATAGCAATCTCGTGGCTGGCGCCCTCGGCATCTGCGTGGAGCTGAAGAGCAAGGTCGCTACAGATGGCGATGAGGGCACTCTCGAACTCGTCGTAATCCGGCCTGATGCCACTAGCGCCAGAGGCCAGCACGCTGACCTGATCGTTGGTGGACATGCAACCATCGGAATCAAGGCGGTTGAAAGTGAGCTCGCTCGCGCGGGCCAATGCACGATCAAGCTGTTGGGAATCCATCAGTGCATCCGTTGTGATTACTACGAGCATGGTGGCAAGTCCCGGTGCCAACATGCCGGCACCCTTAGCCATCCCACCTAAAGTCACGACACCAGAGGGCGTAGTGAACGTGAGCTGAGCCATCTTGGGCTTAGAGTCCGTCGTCATAATGGCGCGCGCGGACTCTTGGCCGGAGGCCTCTGACGAATCACGGCGGGCAACCGCCTGAGAAATTCCGTTGATGAGGGCGCCACCTGGCAACAACTCGCCAATCAATCCAGTGGAGCACACCAAGATGTCTGAGGCGCTCGTGTCGCCCAGCGCCTCGGCAAGTGTCTCGGCACTGCGATGTGTCAAAGCGAACCCTTCAGGCCCAGTGAAACAGTTGGCCCCACCGGAGTTGAGCACAATGGCCTTTACCTGGCCATCAGCGATTGCCTGTTCTGACCAGAGGATGGGGTGCGCTTTGGCCCGATTGCTCGTGAAAACAGCGGCGGCGCTCAAAGACGGTCCCTCATTCACGACCACCGTCAGGTCGGGACCCCCCTGTGATTTGAGCCCAGCAGCAACGGTCCCGGCCGTGAAACCAGCGGGGGCAGTCACGCTCACGGAGCAACCCCGTTGGCGCTAAGCCCCATCGTCTCCGGCAGACCAAGAGCGATGTTCATGCTCTGCACCGCAGCACCTGCGGTGCCCTTCACCAAATTGTCGATTGCTGCCACCACAATCACGCGATTGACGGCCTCATCAAGCGCTACACCCAGAGCAATCGTGTTACTCCCCAGCACGTCAGCCGTTGCGGGGAAGCTACCAAGCTCCATGACGCGCACAAAGGGCTCGTTGGCATAGGCAGAGCAGAGCAATTCGTGGAGTTTCGAAGCGCTTTGAGAGGAGGCAAGCTTTGCGCTGACAGTGGCGAGAATGCCCCGCGACATCGGCACGAGCACGGGGGTCATCGAGAGGCTGACTGACAAGCCACTGGCAAGTTCAAGGTTCTGAGCAATCTCTGGCAGATGCCGGTGAATGCCACCCACCGCGTAGGGCTTTGCTGAGCCCATGAGCTCGGCGCCCAACAGATCAGCCCGAAGTGACCGACCAGCGCCCGAGGGGCCCACGGCAAGCACAGCCGAAATGTCATCGGCCGCAATAACCCCGGCCGCCAACAGTGGGGCCATCGCCAGTGTCACGGCCGTGGCGTTGCAGCCGGGGGCAACGATTGCCGAGGCTTCGGCAATCCGCTCGCGTTGGCTGGCACCATCATGCCGGGGAAGCTCTGGCATGCCATAAACAAAAGGCGTGTGGTGAACCCCGCCATAGAACTTGGCCCAGGCGGTGGAATCTACGAGGCGCCGGTCGGCGCCGAGATCAATCAGGAGCCGCTGATTTCCCGATGCGACGAGCGTTTCGCCAAGCGGTCCCGATTCCCCGTGGGGAAGCGCCAGGACTACGACATCGTGGCCAGCCAAAACCTCGGGAGTTGTCGCCTGAAAACTCTGACCGGCAAGGCTTGCCAGATGCGGGTGCACCGAGGCAACCGAATCCCCCGCATGCGAGTGGGCGGTCAGCGTCAGTGCGCCAACTTCCGGGTGATCAGCCAGAAGGCGCGCCACTTCGCCCCCGGCGTAGCCACTGTCGCCAGCAATCGCAACCCGCAAAGTCATAACGACAACCTTAGACCAGTTATTGAACCTAGGGCAGGGGAATTAGGCGCGAAGTACCGCACCAAATTTCTTGGCGGCAAGAGCGACGCCTCGCTCTTTGGCCTCGGTCGCCTCACCCTGCGTCAGCGTTCTGTCGCTGGCCCGAAATCTCAGCGCGAAGGTCAAGGAGCGCTGACCCGCGTCGATCCCCTCGCCCCGGTAATCATCGACCAAAAAGGCCGATTCCAGGAGCTCGCCACAGCCCTCAACAAGAACATCCCGCAGCGCGGCCGCCGGGACATCGAGGGAGGCAACCAGGGACAGGTCCTGGGTTGCCGCGGGATAGATCGACAGGGGGTGCGCGACATGAGGCTCCAGGCCGCGCGCTGCGATGAGTGCGTCAAGATCGAGGCAGAACACCGAGACGCGACCGACCAGGTCGCGCGCTTTAGCGATGCGGGGCAACAGTTCTCCCGCGTAGCCGACGACCGTCTCACCAACCGCAAGGTTCGCAAAGCGACCCGGGTGAAAAGCGGGATGTGTGGCTTGGACAACAGTGAGCTCCGCGCCAGCGGCTCTGGCTGCGCTGCGCGCAGCATCCACCGCGTCCGCAACCTCGAATGCTCTCGGCTTGGAGCCAGGGGTCTTCTCCAGCGCGTTGCCGAGGAACACACCGGTCACATTCCATGGCTGGTTGCCAGTGGAGCCATAGAGCTCGGCTGCAACTTTCGCGTCAGGCTTCTTGGAGCCCTCCGGAATGTCCGTGGTGCCCAGCGCTCCGGACTCGATGTGAAAAACGAGTCCGACCTCATAAAGGGCCAGGGATGTGAAGCCACGGGACAAATTGCGCTGAGCCGTCTCTAGTAGCCCTGGAACCAGGCTCACTCGCATCCGGTTGACTAGGGAATCAAGAGCATTGGCAAGAACCACGTCCTTTTCGGTCTCGCCGAAAAGCACGTTGTCCTCGTGGGAAACAAAAGGGTAGGTCAGAACTTCGGTCATTCCGGCCGCTGCCAAGGAGTTCATAATCCGACGCCTGACTGCCTGGGCGTGGCTGAGGCCACGACCAGAGGGGGCTGGGGGAAGAGCGGAGGGAATCTTGTCGTACCCGACAATGCGAGCAACCTCTTCGACCAGGCCAGGTGCGTCGACAATATCGGGGCGCCAGGATGGCGGGGTCACGGTGAGGCCAGCGGCCGTTTCTTCCACGGTGGCACCGATGGAGCGCAGGATTTCGGCGGTGGACGAGCGGTCCACTTCCATCCCTGTCAGCGCCATCACTGCGTCGTGAGCGAGGTGAACAGAAGGGTATTGGCCAGCTCCTGGCTCAAAAACGGAGGCGCCGAGAGTGTCTCTCGTTCCGCCGGCGTAGCGCTCGAGGAGTTCCACGGCCCGTTCGGCGGCGGCAGCAGCCACCATCGGGTCAACGCCGCGCGCGAAGCGCTTGGACGCTTCGCTTGGCAACTTGTGGCGCCTGGCGGTGCGGGCAATCGAGACCTGATCGAAGCCGCCCGCTTCGATCAGAACGTCGCGGGTTGCATCCGTAATCTCGGTGGAGAGGCCACCCATCACCCCGGCAAGTCCGATTGGTCCAGAGCCATCCGTAATCAGAAGGTCTTCAGAATCCAGAGTGCGCTCGAGCCCATCCAGAGTCGTGAGCTTCTCCCCCGCCTTCGCTCGACGGACGGTTATTCCGCCGGTGAGCCGATCAAGGTCATAGCCGTGCAAAGGTTGCCCCATTTCGAGCATCACGTAGTTGGTGATGTCTACTGGCAACGAGATCGACCGAATCCCGGCAAGCACAAGCCTTGCGACCATGAACGGCGGAGTGGGCAGGGTCGGGTCAATACCGCGGACCGTGCGGGCCACAAAAGCGTGACACCCCTGCGTTCCGCGAATAGGTGCGCTGTCGGAGAGCGAGACCTCAAACCCAGAGCCGGCAGCAGGGGTGACACTGTGAGCGGGGTCTTGGAACTTGGCGCCCGTGGCGTGGTGGTATTCGCGGGCAATTCCCCGAATTGACAGCGCGTAGCCCCGATCCGGTGTGACGTTGACCTCCACGGCCACACCGTCAAGACCGAGCAGGCTAATCGCATCAGTGCCGACCTCGGCAGAGATACCCATCGTGACTAGGCGCAGTATCCCGGTGTGGTCATCACCAAGACCAAGCTCTTTAGCAGAGGCAATCATGCCATCGGAGGTGTGTCCGTAGGTGCTCCTGGCGGAGATGGGGAATGGCCCCGGAAGAACAGAGCCCGGGAGCGCAACGACAACGTGGTCGCCCACCACGAAGTTATGAGCGCCACAGACGATCCCGCGGACCGCCGGAGCATCAGGTGCGTCTTTAGCCGCCACCTTCACTTGGCACCAGCGAATGGTCTTCCCATTGCTTTGGGGTTCATCCACAAATTCGAGGACCTCCCCCACAACTACGGGGCCGGTGACCTCGAAGCGGTGGATGTCTTCTTCTTCAAGCCCGACCGAAACCAGTGCCTCGTGAACAGATTCTGGAGTGGTCTTTGCCGGAAGTTCGACGTATTCGCCAAGCCAGGACAGAGGGACGCGCACTAGACCACCATCCCGAATTGACCGGAAAATCGAACATCGCCCTCGACCATGTCGCGCATGTCTTGCACGTTATTTCTGAACATGAGCGTGCGCTCGATGCCCATACCGAAGGCAAAGCCCTGATATTCCTCGGGGTCAATCCCGGCCGCGCGCAAGACGTTGGGGTTCACCATGCCACAGCCGCCCCACTCAATCCATCGCGCTCCCCCGCTGAAGGTCGGGTGCCAAATATCGAGCTCTGCGCTTGGCTCGGTGAAGGGGAAATAGTTGGGCCGCAACCGAATCTTTGCCTCGTCTCCAAACATCGCGCGGGCTAGATGCTCCAGCGTCCCCCGAAGGTGAGCCATGGTGAGGTTCTTATCAATGGCGATTCCCTCGATTTGGTGGAACACCGGGGTGTGGGTGGCATCAAGCTCATCGGTGCGATACACCCGACCAGGTGCAACCACATAGACCGGTAGTTCCCGCTCTAAAAGGGAGCGAATCTGGACGGGGCTCGTGTGGGTGCGCAGCACGATGTGGCGCTCCACCGGCTCAACGAAGAATGTGTCCTGCATGGCCCGAGCCGGGTGATCTGCGTCGAAGTTTAGGGCGTCAAAGTTGAACCATTCGTGCTCGAGTTCTGGGCCTTCGGCAATCTCCCACCCCATCGAAACAAAGACATCAGCCATGTCTTCCATGAGGACACTCAGTGGATGCCTGGACCCTTGGTGGCGCCTTGCCCCAATAGCAGTCATGTCGAGAGCCTCCGCTTGGAGGCTCTCTGCTTCTTCGGCGGCTTCCAGGAGGGCTTCTGCCTTCTGGTATGCAGGCTGAACTGCACCCCTGGCCTCGCCCATGAGCTTGCCGGCTTCGGCTTTCCGATCTGCTGACACATCACGCAGGGTGGCATTTAGTAACGACAGTTCTGAGCGCTCACCGAGGTGGGTGGTCTTCTCTTTCTTGAGCTCGTCTAGTGTCGTCGCGCGCGCGAAGGCATCAACCGCTGCGGCAACAGCCGAAGCGACACTTTCCGCTGAGATTTGATGAGACGAGGACACGAGGGCCAAGTCTACAAGCCCTCCGGGCTAGCGTCGCTTGGCAAATGCCGACTCGTATAACAACACTGCGGCAGCAGTCTGAAGGCTCAATGATTCTGCCTGGCCAAAGATCGGCACGGACACCACACCATCGGCCAACGCTTCATCCTCATCGCTCAGGCCGTGCGCTTCGTTGCCGAGCAGCCAGGCCACAGGCTTTGCGAGAACGCCTGCGTCACGGACCTCCATCAGGTTTTGACCGCCAGCATCAGTGGCCAGAACCGAGACCCCGGCGGCGCGAAGAGCCGCCACAGTGTTCCCCAAATCTGCAGCCACGACAACCGGGACATGAAAAATACTTCCGGTGCTCGCCCGGACCGCCTTCGGGTTGAACACATCAACACTCTCAGCGGTAACGACAACCGCATCCGCGCCGGCTGCGTCTGCGGTGCGGATGATGTTGCCGACATTGCCGGGATCTTGAACCTGGTGCAGAAGCGCAATTAGCGCGGGTTTCTTCGCCAGCACCTCATCGAGGGAGACATCGGTGAAACCGCAGACCGCCACCACGCCCTGCGGGGTAACAGTGTCCGCCATCTCCTCGAGCACCTTCTCCGTGGCGAGGCTCAATTGAACCTGGTGCTTGGCAGCCAAGGACACGAGGTCCTTGTGTCGGTCCGTAGCTGCTTGCGTGATAAACACGTCGACAACAAGCTCTGGCCTGGTGAGCAGCGCTTCCCTCACTGCCTGAGGACCCTCCACCAAGAAGAGACGTGCCTCCATACGACGCTGCTTTTTCGCAAGCTTCGCCACAGCACGAACAGCGGGTGACCTGGGGTTTTCTAGCACGTGACCAGAGTATGTGTCTGTGCCAAACGCCAGCTGAAGACTCGCTTAACGGCTCCTAACGACAAACGCCACGCGCATCATGCGCGTGGCGTTTGTGAGGAACCAGAAACTACTTGATGACTGGTGCCGAAGTGTCCTTGGGCAGAGCCTTCTTGGCTTCCTCAACGAGCGTGGCAAACGCGCCAGGCTCGTGGATCGCCAACTCGGCGAGCATGCGACGGTCAACCTCAATACCGGCAAGGCCGAGACCCTGGATAAAGCGGTTATAGGTCATGCCATTCGCGCGAGCGCCAGCGTTGATGCGCTGAATCCAGAGGCGACGGAAGTCACCCTTGCGTGCGCGACGGTCGCGGTAGCTGTAAACGAGCGAGTGGATGACCTGCTCTTTTGCCTTGCGGTACAGCCTGGAGCGCTGCCCGCGGTAGCCCTGAGCGCGCTCGAGAACTACCCGACGCTTCTTGTGTGCGTTAACCGCATTCTTTACACGTGCCATGATTCTTGTCCTTTGTGGTCAGGCTTATTTCGAGAGCAACTTCTTGATGACTTTGGCGTCCGCCGGTGCGACAACCTGTTCCTGGTTGAGGCGGCGGGTGACTTTGCTGGACTTCTTTTCCAGGTTGTGGCGCATTCCTGCGCCCTGCTTCATGACCTTGCCGGTGCCGGTCAGTTTGAAGCGCTTCTTCGTTCCCGAGTGGCTCTTCTGCTTAGGCATCTGTCTCTTCCTTCTTTTCTGTGGTGGTCTTGGGGGCGGCCTTGGCTGCCTTCGGAGCTGCTGGCGCCTTCGCGGCTGGTTTTTTGGCTGCTACCGGCGCTTTCTCCGCCGGTGGTGCTTTCGCGGGAGCGGGGGCTTCCTCGGCAACTACCTCCGGCTCGCTCTCGCGTGCTGGTGT
>JAIOWV010000018.1 GCA_021741945.1 Pontimonas sp. | reverse complement strand
CGATTGTCGGTTCCTCGGTCAAGGCCTCTGTCTCTTCTGGGCTTGGCCCAGAGTCCACACCAAAACCAGGCCGCACGATGATCAACACGATGACGGCGATGACAGCCAACAAACCGCCGAACACCACAAGCCGACGGCGCCAATACACCGAAGCGGGAAGTCGTCGTTGCGGTTGGGACATAGCCCTAGGTTACGACTGGGGGCCAAATTTTCGGGTGTTCGACCCGGCGAGCCCCCTGAGAACTCCCTTAGACGCTAAGCGTCTTCACCAAACGCGAGTTTCCGAGGGTGTTGGGCTTAACCCTGGCCAAATCAAGGAACTCCGCAATGCCCTCGTCCGGCGAGCGCACCAACTCCACATACACCTCCGCGTCAACAAGGGTGTCATCGTGGTGAGTGAAGCCGTTGCTTTCAAAGAATTTCTCCTCGAACGTGAGGCAAAACAGCCGGCGGAGTCCGAGCTCACGAGCCTGACCTTCTAGGGCACCAAGCAGCGCCCGCCCGATGCCTTGCTGTTGGAAGTCAGGTGCGACTGTCAGTGTTCGGATCTCGCCCAGATCCTCCCAAAACACGTGCAAAGCTCCACAGCCAATTACTGTGCCATCGGCTGTGACCGCAACAACAAATTCTTGTACGGACTCAAAGAGCACAACCAGGTCTTTGCCCAGCAGCACTCGCTGCTCAACGAGAGGCGTCACCAGCGCCGAAATAGCTCTGATGTCCGAAGTCCGGGCAGGGCGGACCTCCCAAGCCATCGTCTGCGCAGGATTCACCAGGACAGCGTAGCGCCTAGCTTTCGAGGGCGCCGGCTTCCACAGGTTTCACGTCTCTGGTAGTCGCGACGAAGGTGAACTCGCCATCAACAAAGTCAACGTCAACCTGCTGGCCAGGAGAGAGCTCTCCTTGCAGGATGCGCTCGGACAGCGGGTCCTCAACATTTTGCTGAACAGCACGGCGCAATGGCCGCGCTCCCATGGTGGGGTCCCATCCGAGACGAATGAGTTCCTTCTTCGCGCTCTCCGAGACAGACATCGTCATGTCGCGATCCAGCAGACGGTCGCCGAGGCGCTTGATGAAGAGGTGCACAATCTGCATGAGCTCTTCCTCGTTGAGCTGCGGGAACACAATCGTCTCGTCGACACGGTTCAGGAACTCAGGCTTGAAGTTCTTCTTCAGCTCCTCAACAACCTTGGCCCTCATCGACTGGTAGCTGGCTTCGGTGTTGCCCTCAAGCGTGAACCCGACCGGCCCACCGGTGATGTCCTTGGTGCCGAGGTTCGTCGTCATGATGATGACAGTGTTCTTGAAGTCCACCACACGACCTTGACCATCGGTCAAGCGGCCCTCTTCGAGGACCTGAAGCAGGGAGTTGAAGATATCGGGGTGGGCTTTTTCGATCTCGTCGAACAAGACCACGCTGAAGGGCTTGCGGCGCACCTTCTCAGTGAGCTGCCCACCATCTTCGAATCCGACAAATCCTGGAGGAGCACCAAACAGGCGCGAGACCGTGTGCTTCTCGCCAAACTCGGACATGTCCAGGGCAATCAGCGCGTCCTCGTCGTCGAAGAGGAACTCGGCCAGGGCTTTGGCCAACTCGGTCTTTCCCACACCGGTAGGACCAGCGAAGATGAAGGAACCGCTCGGACGCTTGGGATCTTTCAAACCCGCGCGGGTGCGTCGGATGGTCTTGGAGAGCACCGAAATAGCCTGCTCCTGACCGATTACCCGCTGGTGAAGAGCCTTCTCCATGAACATGAGGCGGGCTGTCTCTTCTTCAGTCAGCTTGAACACGGGGATGCCCGTCGCAGCAGCAAGAACCTCTGCAATGATTCCCTCGTCAACGACCCCGGTGCCACCGGCTTCGCCGCTTCGCCACTTCTTCTCCAACTGGAGACGCTCGCCAAGGAGAGTCTTCTCCTCGTCGCGCAGCGACGCTGCCTTCTCAAAATCTTGTCCTTCGATGGCCGCTTCCTTACGGGTGCGAACATCGGCGATCTTCTCGTCGAACTCCCGCAACTCTGGCGGGCTGGAGAGAATCGACAGCCGCAGGCGTGCGCCTGCTTCATCGATCAAGTCAATTGCCTTGTCTGGCAGGAACCGGTCCTGGACATAGCGGTCGGAGAGGTTCACCGCCGCTTCGATGGCGCCATCCGTGATGGAAACGCGGTGGAACGACTCGTACTTGTCCCTCAGGCCCTTCAAGATGTTGATTGTGTGAGCGGGGCTCGGCTGGTGCACCTGCACGGACTGGAAGCGCCGCTCGAGAGCGGCATCTTTCTCAAAGTGTTTGCGGTACTCATCAAGCGTCGTGGCACCAATGGTCTGAAGCTCACCTCTAGCAAGAAGCGGCTTCAAAATGCTCGCAGCGTCGATGGCACCCTCGGCAGCACCCGCGCCCACAAGGGTGTGAATTTCATCGATGAACACGATGATGTCGCCTCTGGTGCGAATCTCTTTGGTGACCTTCTTCAAACGCTCTTCAAAGTCTCCGCGGTAACGGCTGCCCGCAATCAGAGAGCCCAAATCCAGCGAGTAGAGCTGCTTGTCGCGAAGAGTCTCTGGAACATCACCCTTAACGATGGCCTGGGCCAAACCTTCGACAACCGCGGTCTTACCGACACCTGGTTCACCGACCAAAACAGGGTTGTTCTTGGAGCGGCGAGAAAGAATCTGCATAACCCGCTCCATTTCGCGCTCGCGACCAATCACGGGGTCAAGCTTGCCTTCGCGAGCCGCCTGGGTGAGGTTGCGTCCAAACTGATCGAGGACCTGGGACCCCTTGTCACCGCCGGTGGTTTCAGACCCGCCCACCGAAACAGGGTCTTTACCCTGATACCCAGAGAGCAACTGAATAACCTGCTGGCGGACGCGGTTGAGGTCAGCTCCCAACTTCACCAAGACCTGAGCGGCGACTCCTTCGCCCTCACGAATGAGGCCGAGCAGGATGTGCTCGGTGCCAATGTAGTTGTGGCCCAATTGGAGTGCTTCGCGCAGACTCAGCTCAAGAACCTTCTTGGCTCTGGGAGTGAAGGGAATGTGGCCGGTGGGAGCCTGCTGGCCCTGTCCAATAATCTCCTGGACCTGCTCGCGGACAGCCTCCAGCGAAATTTCGAGGGACTCCAACGCTTTGGCAGCAACACCTTCGCCCTCGTGGATGAGACCCAGGAGGATGTGTTCGGTGCCGATGTAGTTGTGGTTGAGCATCTTGGCTTCTTCTTGTGCCAAAACAACGACTCGGCGCGCCCGGTCGGTAAACCGCTCAAACATGTGTCCAGCTCCTCTATGACAATCGAGCCCAGTTCTGTGCTCGTACTTGAAGAGTAAAGGGTCGCCACTGCCCGTGGGGCTGTGTTCGCCCCCAGCGTGAGGGCTCGAATCGTCCCCTCCGCTTCTTCGGCAGATACCCGGTTTCTGGTCCTACACTTCCCTCAGGATGGAAAAACAACAGCCCAAGAAGTCGGCACTACCCCCCGCTCGTCTGGGACTGTTGGTTATCGTTCTTGGGGTCGCCATCTATGGCGCTCTGAGCCTGTGGAACTAGGTGGAGGTCAGTCATGATTGAGAACTTTTGGGCAAACGCGCTGTTCTCGGTAACCCCCACGATTCTTATGGGCATTCTTTTCTGGTTTGTGATGCGCTCGATTCTTCGCGCAGACCGCAACGAACGCGATTCCTACGCCGCCATTGAGCGCGAAGAACGCCTGAAGCGGGGACTCCCCGTCGACGACTAGGTCTATTTGACCAGCGGGAACAACACCGTCTCGCGAATACCCAAACCGGTGACTGCCATCAGCAAACGGTCGATGCCCATTCCCATGCCACCAGTCGGTGGCATGCCGTGCTCAAGGGCGCGAAGGAAATCCTCATCCACTCGCATGGCCTCGTCGTCACCCTTGGCGCCAAGAGCTGCCTGCGCAACGAAACGCTCTCGCTGCACTACGGGATCCACCAGTTCCGAGTATCCAGTGGCAAGCTCGAAGCCTCGAACATAGAGGTCCCACTTCTCCACAACGCCAGGGATACTCCTGTGCTCCCGAACCAGCGGTGAGGTGTCAACGGGGTAATCCATCACAAAGGTGGGGGCCTTCAGGGAACCAATGACGAAGTGCTCCCAGAGTTCTTCCACCAGCTTGCCGTGAGTGGGCTGCGCCAC
This sequence comes from Pontimonas sp., assembly GCA_021741945.1. Classification (GTDB taxonomy): domain Bacteria; phylum Actinomycetota; class Actinomycetes; order Actinomycetales; family Microbacteriaceae; genus Pontimonas. The sequence goes on along the minus strand of JAIOWV010000018.1, from coordinate 13,144 downwards.
CTCAATCTCGAGCTTGCTCGCCATAACCATCAGCGTCTCGAGATCGGTCTGGGGAGTAATCTTCGTTCCGCTAGCTTCACTCAGGCTGTCATAGACCGAGATCCGATCCCATGTTCCACCGAGGTCATACTGGGTCCCATCGGCCCAGGTGACGGTGTGGCTGCCAGAAATTGCGACCGCCGCGTTTTGCACCAGCTCCTGGGTCAGATCTGCCATCTGGTTGTAGTCGCCATACGCTTGGTACGCCTCGAGCATCGCGAACTCCGGGCTGTGGGTAGAGTCAGCGCCCTCGTTGCGGAAGTTCCTGTTGATTTCAAAGACTCTCTCGATCCCGCCCACGACAGCGCGCTTCAAGAAGAGTTCGGGCGCAATCCGCAAGAACAGTTCAGTACTGAACGCGTTCGACTGGGTCTTGAATGGCCTTGCTGTTGCACCTCCGTGGAGTGTCTGCAGCATCGGCGTTTCCACCTCGAGATACCCGTGGGAGGCAAAGGTGGAGCGCAACGACTGGTTGATGAGCGCCCTCTGGCGGACCGTCACCCGAGCTTGCTCTCGAACAATCAGGTCCAGATAGCGCTGGCGAACGCGGGTTTCTTCGTTGAGCTCGCTGTGCAGGTTTGGCAGTGGCATCAATGCCTTCGCAGCGATTTCCCACGCAGTGACCATCACGGAGAGCTCCCCGCGTTTCGAGGCGATTACTTCCCCCTCGACAAAGACGTGGTCGCCAAGATCAACAAGGTCTTTCAAACGCTCAAACGACTCTTCGCCGATGTCACCAAAGGACACCATGGCCTGCAAGCGCTCACCGGAGCCTTCTTGAAGCGACAAAAACGCCAGCTTGCCTGTGACTCGCATGTGCACGACGCGTCCCGCGACGCCTACTCGCACCCCGGTGGATTCCTCTGGCGCCAGCTCGGGGAATGAGGAGCGAACCTCGGAAATGGTCGTGGTGATGGCGACACCCACCGGATAGGGCTCAATGCCCTCCGAGAGCATCCGCTCACGCTTAGCGAGCCGAACAGCATGCTGTTCGGCAATGTCCTCGGGAGACTCGGTGGTCTCGTCGTGGTCGCTCATAAAGTCGTCTTCGTTCCGATCGGCAGGTCGTCGTGGCTAGCCTACTGAGGAAAGTGCAGGCGCCGATTGTCTATTAATCGGGTGTTCCCAACGCGGACCGCGAGAATCAACGTTGCCTCAGACGCGAGCGAGCCCTCATCGAGCTCCCGATATGTATCAGGATCGACACCTGCCACGTAGTCGATGACGACGCCAGGCGTTGCATGTAGCCGCTGCCGCACAGCGGCCAATGCTGCACTAAGCGTCGGTGTGGCCTCCGCTTCGTTGAGAGCCTCAGGGATCACCCGAGCCCGGGCTCGCTCGTCGGCGCTCAGGTTTGTGTTTCTACTCGAGAGCGCTAGTCCATCCGGTGCGCGGACCGTGTCGATGGGGACAATGGTGATGGGTGAACCTTCGCTGCGCACCATCGACTCGACAAGGAAGAGTTGTTGGGCGTCCTTGCGCCCAAACAAGGCGAAGTCAGGACTGACAATGGCAAAGAGTCGCTTCACCACGGTCAAGACGCCATCGAAATGCCCGGGTCGTGATGCCCCCTCGAAGCGCTCCCCCACAGGCCCTGCCGACACGGTGGTTTCCTGGCCACTCGGGTAAACCTCATCGACGCTTGGCATAAAGAGCACGTCGACAGCGCTGTTGCGGACAAACGCCTCATCAGCCTCCCGGTCCCTGGGGTATGAGTCGAAATCCTCGCCCTTGCCAAACTGCAAGGGGTTCACGAAGATACTCACCACGACGCGATCTGCCAGTTCAGTAGCCCTCTGAATGAGGGCGCCATGTCCCTCATGCAGGGAGCCCATGGTGGGAACGAAAGCGACGCTCTCGCCCTGGGACTTCCAACGTGCGACGATGTCGCTCATCTGGGCCGACGACGTGACGATCGTGAGACCGCTCACCCTTGCGCCCCCACATCCTCGGTATTGCCAGCGACTTCTCGCAAAGCGTTTTCCACACTGGAGCGGACCAGGGTCGAGAGCACCACACCAGGGTTGGGAATACCGGCGCTGCGCAGTTGAGACGCCGCCTCATAAATCGTTGTCGCAGAGAAGCTGGTGGCCAAAGCGATGGCGCTAGCCACGTGCTCCCGCAGCGACTCCGCAATAACCAGGGGCTCCATGCCCATTTCCACAGCCAACGCCTCAGCAATTGGCGTCGCGACCGAAGGCGCGCTCACCACACACCAGGCTTCCCTCATCCGCACCAGATCAACGCTGGTTCCGGTGAACTCCATCAAAGGATGAAGCGTGATCGGAATTGCGCCCAGATCGCGTGCTGGCCCTAGAACGCCAAGGTCGTGGCGGATGGAGGTGTGGGCAACAATCTGGCCCGACTGCCACCCGCCAGATTCAGCCAATCCGGAGACGAACCCCTCCAGGTCGCCATCGGGAAGAGCGAGAACCACCAGTTCACTGCGCTCGATGATGTCGGGGACATCTAGAAATGTGACTCCTGGAACGACACTCGTCACTCGCTCGAGCTCGCCATCAGAAGGTTTGCTCATGCCGACCAAGTGATGCCCGGCACCTGCCAGTGCCGCGGCAAGAACGGGGCCCACCCGGCCGGCACCGATAATGCCAACACCTAAGCGGGTGGGATCCATCACGACGCTCCTCGCTTCACCGCTCGACGCTTTTTTGCCGACTGGGGCTTGGCAATTGCCTTGATGATGCCCCTCTGGACCTCGAGCCACCAGTGCTCGAGAGCAACCCTATCGAGGGCAGGAAGTCGGGTGGCGACGGGTCCTTCCACGCCCTGCAACGCAAAGACTCCAAGGCCAAGAGCCTGATGCCACGGACCCACAGAAACACTTGAGCTCTGAACCCTAGCGAGTGGAATGATCGAGAGCTTTCGAACCCAGTTGCCCGTTCGCAAAAGAAGCAGGTCGGAGAGCAAAGCCCCGCCGTTAACCCGATAGCTCAGTGGAATTCGGTATCGGGCCCGTTGGGGGGAACCGATCGAGACCGACAGGCTTGGGTTGGCAGAAATCCACTGCGTGTGCGTGTTCTGGAGGCTAGCCACGACGACCTCCCGGGCCTCCTCGCCCGCGAGGTGAGGGATACATTTCGCGACCACGCGCAGGGCCTCCGACAACGTGGCCACCGGCAGCAGGACGGTGTGGGAGGGCGCTTTGGAGACCTGCGTGCCTGGGGTAGACGCGAGATTGGCCTCGAGGCGCCACCAGCCAAGAGCCCTCCAGGGCCACGGCTGACTGAGCTGAAGCGCGTGGATTCGAAGCGGCGGGATCGTCTCCACGCTTGTCGCGAGTAGCCCCAGCGAAACCCGGATGTCATCCTCCACGGTGTCAACTACGAAGCTGCCCACTCGAAAGAATCTGTCTGCCAGATAGGCGACGGAAACAAACAGGACCAGAACCACGCTCAACCAGGTGAGCGCTTCCCCCGATCTAATCGAGACGACCGCAGCAATCACAATCGCGCCGATGAAGACCATCATCTCCACACTGACTACGAGCGAGGCAAGGTAACGAAACAAGGGCACCTCGACCTCGCGGGTTACCGTGAGGTCGGTCTCACCTGCATCGATCGGGTCTGCGGACGAGGGCTCCAGAATCTCCCGACGGACCTCTTCAGCGATGGCCTTGGGGAGATAAGCAAGGACAAGGCTCGCGTCATTGCCGGCTGCTTGGACATCGAGTTTGGCGAGTCCCAACATTCGGGGAATGAGGGGCCGGCGAACACCAACCGCATTCACCCGATCGAGCCTCACGCGCCGTGACGTGCGAAAGAGAACGCCCTTTTTCAGCTCGATCGCGTCGTCACTCATGCGGACTACGTGGAGACGCCACTGCAACCAAATCACGACAATTCCCAGGACTGCCACAGTTGCCACCACACCCCAGAAGGAGACGGCCCACTCAACCAGGCGAGCCAGCGAATCACCCTCAGCAATCTCGTCGGGGTCCACCTTGGCTACGTCAAGAAGAAACCGAAAGACCAGCGCTTCCAAGCTCGCCGCAAGGAGAAAACCTACGATGCCAGCGATGGCGATGCCCCCCTGCAGCACAGGCGTTAACGGGTGCAGGCGGTACCACCGCCCGTCGTGCAACTCCGAGGCGCGGTGCAACGTGGGGGTGGCCACCACTAAAGACCCGCCCGCCGGGATTCCGCCACAGCAATCAAGTGATCACGGAGCTCCTCGGCTTCGGCAATCGGCAACCCTGGAATGGTCACCCCACTGGAGGCTGCTGCCGTGACCACCCGCAGTTCCGAAAGGCCAAGGAGCCTCGTCAGTGGACCTCGCGATATGTCAACCAGCTGCAGACGACCGTAGGGCGCAGCCACTTGCCTGCGAAAAAGGATCCCCCGCCTGAGAAGAACATCATCGTTGCGCAGGCAATAGCCAATTGCCCTCACTCTGCGGGGGACCAAGGCGAGCGTGACCAGTGCGACCACGCCAACAAGTGCCAAGGGGTACCACGAAAATCTCTCCACATCCGGATCGTCAACCCACAGAGGCAAGGTCGCCACAAACAGTGGGCCGGCCAGAATGCCCAAAGCTTCGATAACAGCCACGAGAACAAAGCGTCGGCTCACCGGCTTCCAATCGATGGTCGCGCCAGACGTCATGCGATTTCCCCTCCGGGTGCTTCCAGCACCGATTCCCCGGTCGAATCAGGCGGCAGTGTGCACCACCGCTCAGCCACCAATCCACTACCCATCAACAGTATGGCCCCCAGCAGTGCCGATGCGCTCGACCACACGGTGTCCTCTGCCACCACAGGCCTCGTGAGAAAGAACACCCCCACACCAGCCGCTGCGCCCAAGAAGAGTGACCCAGCGACAGTGGTCGACTTGGCAAGCAGCACAACCCGCGTTGCATAAAAGGGGTCGAGTAAATCCCGCTTGGAGGTTGAATACAGGCGCTGTCGAATCGGCCACGCAATCGCGAGAACCAGAGCCCCGAGAAGTGTGAGACCCACCCCCCACGACCACGGAGGAACAATCACTGGCTCGCCGAGCGCGCTGAGCACGCCCTCGAGCGCCCAGGCTCCCACGCCACCGATGATCGCCACGATCACCATCGTCACGGGCCTGGTGTGAGTCACGGGGTGTCCGAGGCTAGGTCACTAAGAAGAGTGGCCACCAGACCACGCCCTGGCAACACAGCCCCCGGGTCTACCTCGTTCCACGGCTCCAATACAAAGCGTCTTTCATGAGCCCGAGGGTGCGGAACGCTCAGGTGTTCACTCTCACTCACTAGATCGCCATAGGTGATGAGGTCGAGATCGAGGGTGCGATTGGCGTAACGCTCGTCCCCGCGCACACGCCCGTGGGCCTGCTCAATGTCAAACAAAAGCCCCAAGGTCCGCTCGGCTGACCACGCTGAGTCCAACAGAATCACCTGGTTCAGATAGCGCGGGGCGTCCGGGTCCGCGCCGTCTACGCCAAGCGCGATGGTTTCTACCAAGCTCGAGGCGGCGCGAACGCTGAAGCCTTCGGTGGCCCGAATATCCGCGAGCGCGCTGTGAGCTAAGTCTTCCCTGTCTCCAAGATTTGATCCCAGGGCGACCACGCACGGTGTCCAGCCATCAGTCATGACATCACCTCGGATCTCTCTCGATACAGCGTCACGGAAACCCCAGCAAGCGTGACCGGCATGGGCGCTGAGGGCTTATGAATCGTCACGCGGGCAGCGTGGGCTTGGTCGAAAAGAAAAATGGCCCGAAGAACGCGCATCGCAACTGCTTCGAGAAGGTTCAGTGGCTCCCCCGCGACGGCTTCCTTCACAGCTGCCGCTAGAGCACCGTAATCCAGAGTGTCCTCCAACGCGTCAGACCTTGCCGCAGCGCTGGCATCGACCTCTACATCTACATCGACGACGAAGAGCTGGCCGTCCGAACGCTCGTGGTCAAAGACCCCGTGATGGGCAAAGACCTCAATGCCACTGAGGTGAATGGTGTCATTCACTGAGCGCTCCCTTCGGATAAAGCCTGCCAGACATCCAACGCACGAGTATGAATCAGGGGATCGTGAACGCGGAGCCCCCACACTCCTCGCTCGGCAAGAAGAGCACCCAGGACGGCAGAAGGTTCATCGCGCTCTGTCATCGCATGGCCCTCAGGAAGTAGCTCACCCAAGAAACGCTTACGCGATGCGCCCACGAGCACGCGGTGTCCCAGCGAGATGACTTCGTCAATCCGAGACAAGAGTGCCCAGTTGTGCGCTGGTGTCTTCGCAAACCCCACGCCCGGGTCGAGGATGATGCGATTGGGACTAATCCCCGCCTCCATCGCCAGGGCAACCCGCTCCTGAAGCTCGCTCCTTACCTCGCTCGCCACGTCCCGATACCGAGCAAGGTCATCCATCACATCGCTGTGGCCCCGCCAGTGCATCATGACGTAATCGACCCCCGACGGCGCGACTGTGGCAAACATGTCGGGGTCTGCAAGTCCTCCCGACACGTCGTTGACAATCGTGGCGCCAGCAGCAATTGCCGCGCTCGCAGTCGAAGCGTTCATCGTGTCGATGCTGAGGACATACCCGAGCTTCGCGAGCGCCTGGATGACGGGGATCACCCGCTCTTGTTCAACCTCTGGGGCAACGCGCTGTGCTCCAGGCTTTGTGGACTCACCACCCACGTCGATTACCGCAGCGCCCTGCTCGACGAGCGATGCTGCGTGAGCGACCGCTAGGTCCTGGGACAGGAACTTACCGCCATCACTAAAGGAATCGGGGGTGACGTTGAGCACGCCCCACAGCACAGGCCGGGACGCGTTCACGCCCAGTCTTCTCCTCCAGCAAGCATCAACGCCTCGTGCCGGGGCGAGCCCTCGGCAAGAGTGCCCTGCGCCGCCACGGTAACCGTGGTGAGCTTCTGCTTTGGCCCGCGGTAGGCCACGCAACCGTGGACTGCTGAAATGAGTGCGAGCGCCCCCGACGCGACCCCGGAAGACACCAACGCGCTCACGATCATCTCGCCCACTCGCTCCTGAAGCTGCGGCCTGCGCGAAATTACTTCGACGAGTGACACCAGCGTTCCGAGGCCCAGAATCCGATCGCCAGGTGCATAGACGACGCTGACGACGCCCTCGAAGGGCAGGAGGTGATGCTCGCAGAGCGAATGGAAACTGATGTCCCTCATTGCCACGAGCTCGCCGCGTTCGTCATCATCGGCAGCGACTGGTCTTGCGTCCATAAGGAGCTGAACCGGATCAACACCGACCCCGGAGTAAAGATCGGCAAAGAGCTCGGCAACCCGCTCGGGGGTATTCACAAGCCCCTCGCGCTGTGGGTCTTCGCCCACCGCGACCAGAATGTCATGAACGACCCGCTTGAGCGCCTCGCTATCCACGGTCACCGTCGGTTGCCTCACGCCTCATCGCTCTCGGCTTCGCCTGGTCGGTGCGACTCGCTGGCTTCTTTCCAGCAGCTCGGGTCGACGATGATTTCTTGACCGGAACCGAGACTGGCCCCTTTGTCGAGACTGGCCGCTTGGTGCTCGAGAGCCACTGTGGTCGCTCGGGCAACTTCTTCACGCCGCGGAAGATCTCGGCCAGCTGGATGTGATCGAGCGTTTCTTTCTCGAGGAGCTCTGTAGCGAGCCGATCAAGAATGGCGCGGTTCGAATTCAAGACCTTCCACGCCTCCGTGTGAGCCTGGTCAATCAGACGACGGACTTCCTCGTCGACGCTCTGGGCAACGGAATCGGAGTAATCACGCTGGTGGCCCATGTCGCGCCCTAGGAAAACTTCACCACTGGCCTGCCCCAATTTCACAGCGCCAAGCCCAGCACTCATGCCGTACTCGGTGACCATGCGCCTTGCGATAGAGGTGGCCTTTTCAATGTCATTCGACGCACCAGTGGTCGGATCGTGGAACACGATTTCCTCTGCAACCCGACCACCCATGGCGTAGGTGAGCTGGTCGAGTAGCTCGTTGCGGGTCACCGAATACTTGTCATCCAGTGGCAAGACCATCGTGTACCCCAGTGCCCGCCCGCGGGGCAGAATGGTGACCTTCGTCACCGGGTCGGTGTTGCGCATGGCAGCAGCCGCCAACGCATGGCCACCCTCGTGATACGCCGTAATCAGCTTCTCTTTGTCGCTCATCATCCGGCTACGGCGCTGTGGCCCGGCCATAACGCGATCTACAGCCTCATCGAGAGTTTCGTTGGTGATCGTCTTCTTATTGGCTCGGGCGGTGAGCAGGGCGGCCTCGTTCAAGACGTTAGCGAGGTCTGCGCCGGTGAAACCCGGAGTCTTTCGCGCCATGACAGCCAGGTCAACGCCCTTCGCCATCGGCTTGCCCTTGGAGTGAACCTCAAGGATTTTCTGGCGACCCTTCATGTCGGGGGCATCGACCTGAATCTGACGATCAAACCGCCCCGGACGCAGTAGCGCGGGGTCCAAAATATCTGGCCGGTTGGTCGCAGCAATCAGAATCACGTTGGTTTTGGGGTCAAAACCATCCATTTCCACCAGCAACTGGTTCAAGGTCTGCTCGCGCTCGTCGTGACCGCCGCCCATGCCGGCACCGCGGTGGCGACCAACGGCATCGATCTCGTCAACGAAGATGATGGCCGGCGCGTTCTCCTTGGCCTCTTTGAACAGATCGCGAACGCGAGATGCGCCAACACCGACAAACATTTCTACGAAGTCAGACCCGGAAATGGAATAGAAGGGCACGTTGGCTTCGCCAGCGACAGCCCGGGCGAGCAGAGTCTTGCCCGTTCCAGGAGGCCCATAGAGCAAGACACCCTTGGGGATTTTGGCCCCCACCTTCAAGAACTTCTCTGAGTCCTTCAAGAACTCTTTGATCTCGTGGAGTTCCTCGATTGCTTCATCAGCGCCGGCAACGTCTTCAAATGTCACGGACGAAGTCTCTTTGGAGACCAACTTCGCCCGAGACTTTCCAAACTGCATAATGCGCGAACCGCCGCCCTGCATCGAGCTCAACAGGAACCAGAAAATCAAACCAATCAGGACAAAGGGAAGGAGCAGGCCAAGGAGGCTGACAAACCAGTTGGTCTTGGGCACCTCGTCAGTGAACTCAGCAACGTCCGAGTTCGTGACAGCGTCCACGATTTCTTCACCACGGGGGGCCACATAGAAGAATTGAACTTGTGTGCCAAGGCCATCGACACTGCTGGTCAATTCCAGATCAACGCGCTGCTCGCCATCGATGATGGTGGCGCTTCGGACCTGGTTGTCGCGAAGTAGACCGAGGCCCTCCTGGGTCGATACCTCACGGAAGCCCCCAGCAGTGAGTAAAGACACTCCAATGACCACAACGAGAGCACCCACCACGACGTAGGGAAGTGGGCCTTTGATGAGCGACTTAAAGGTCGTTTTTGTCCGAGCCATACCTGCCTGCGGTACCTTTCCCCATCAAATTTGTCAGTAGCGACTATCTACCAGGCTAGCGTGCCGGGCTGACGCCCGGGCAAGTGTTCGCCCCGGGCACAGGCCCTTAGTCGCTGTAGACGGAGGGCTTCAAAACGCCCACTCCGCGGAGGTTTCTATAGGACTCGGCGTAGTCCAGGCCAAACCCGACGACGAAATCGTTCGCGATATCAAAACCGAGGTAGTCGACTGCCACATCAACCTTCATCGCATCCGGTTTCCGCAGCAGGGCTGCCACTTTCACTGTTGCTGCCTGGCGACTGGAGAAGTTCTCCAGAAGCCAGGCGAGCGTGAGCCCCGAATCGACAATGTCTTCGACGATGATGACGTCGCGACCTTCCAACGAGATGTCTAGGTCCTTCACAATTCTCACGACGCCACTGGATTGAGTGGAATGTCCATAGCTTGATACCGCCATCCAATCCATCTCAATCGGAATGTGGAGCTCTCTCACCAGATCTGCCATCACCATCACAGCGCCCTTGAGCACGCCAATGAGAAGGGGTGTCGAGTGGGGAAAATCCTTTTCAATACCCCGGGCGATGCGGGCAACACCCTCGGCAATCTGTTCGGGTGTGAGCACAACCGATTCAATGTCATCCGCGACGTCGCTAAATTCCATGGCCCGTTTCTCCCCTTGCTCTAGGACACAATTCTTGCGTGAATGGCGGTGCCCTCGCGACCAACACGGGCCCCCGCAAGAGAAACCTCAGATTGGCCCTTCCAGTGGGTAATCAGCGCCGAAACTTCACGAATCTGCTGATAACTCGGGCTTGTCGCGCCAACGCTGGCGATCAAGAGGCGGAGCGCTCTGGAGCGCAGAGCCTCTGGGGCTTCGGCAAGCGCCTCCACTTCCACGCTCCAGTGGTCAGGAGAGTGTTCGTGTGAGCAGCTAGCAAAGAGCGTTTGCGCGAGATCATCGAGAACTGCGGAGTCGTTGCGAAAGAGCTCGGCGCTTCTGGCGAGCGCTTCCCTCACACCGGGGCCGAGAGCGTTTTCCATCGCTGGCAAAACTTCTGTCCGAACCCGCACACGCGTGAACCGGGGATCCGAGTTGTGAGGGTCTTCCCACCATTGCTCACCGGCATCGCTCAGCGCGCTCCGCAACACCTCTCGTCCCACCCCCAAGAGTGGACGGTGATAGACGCCATCGGTCTTAGCCATTCCTTTAAGGCTGCCTGGGCCGCTTCCGCGGGCCAGACCCAGCAGAACGGTCTCAGCCTGGTCGTCTTCGGTGTGAGCAAGCAACAGCCCCAGCGCGCCCGTTTCCTTGAGAGCCTCGCTAAAGGCTCCGTAGCGGGCTTGTCGTGCGGCGTCTTCGGGGCCTTCTCCACTACCGACCCTCACAACCTTGGTCAACACGGGCGAGAGCCCCCACCCTTCGGCGGTGCGGGCCGCGGTTGCTGCAACGTCAGCAGAATCCTTCTGAAGTTGATGATCAACGATGACAGCGCCGACCTGGAGACCGAGTTTCGGGAGCTCAATAGCTGCCGCCCAGGCGAGAGCCAGGGAATCACCGCCGCCACTCAGACCAACGAGATACAGGCCCTCGGACTGATTGTCCAGTGATTGCGCCCATTCTCGAACAGCGCGCCTCGTGTCAGCCATGGCTGGCGACAACCGTGGACGCCTTTCAGAAGTGCCGTCCTTGTCCACCCGGTAAGGTTACTTCACGAAACTTTCTTAACAAGGAGACCCTGTTATGGCCCATTACCCCGCCGTTATCGAAATCCCTCGTGGCAGCCGGAACAAGTATGAAGTTGACCACGAGACCGGCAGGGTTTACCTCGACCGCGTCCTCTACACGACCTTCGTCTATCCCACCGACTACGGCTATTTCGAGAACACGCTGGGCCTTGATGGCGACCCCGTGGACCTGCTACTGCTTGCCGAATATCCACTCTTTCCAGGCGTTGGCGTGAAGGTGCGCCCGGTTGGCGTTTTCAACATGACCGATGACGGCGGTAGCGACGCCAAGGTCGTTTCTGTCCCCGCTGGTGACCCTCGCTGGGACCACATCCAAGACGTGGGCGACATCCCTGAGTACACACGTAAAGAGATTGAGCACTTTTTCGAGCACTACAAGGACCTTGAGCCCAACAAGTGGGTCAAGACCGAAGGCTGGGGCTCAGCAGCTGATGCTGAGGCCGTGATTCAGGCCGGTATTGCGGCTTTTCCCGGCCACTAGGACTTAGCCCAGTCGGATTCCTCGGTTGAGGAAGAAGGGGTAGGGATCCTGGGCAACCATGTTCTGCCTGGTCTCTAAGTGCAAGTGGCAACCGGTCGAACCACCGGTGTTTCCGATGCGACCGATCAACTGACCGGTGGCAACGGTTTGACCCAGCTGCACGTAGATAGAGCCGCTCTGCAAGTGGGCATAACCGGTGGTGTAGCCATCCTCGTGGGTCACGCGGATGAAGTTGCCCGATGTGCCGAGCCAGCCCGCATAACTGATGCGCCCTGACCGCGCGGCATAGACCGGTCGACCACAGGCTGTCGCAAGGTCGATTCCCGCGTGAAGACGGGCAACACCATAAATCGGGTGAACCCGCATTCCAAAGTGGCTAGAGACATATCCGCCGGAGGGCTTAGCCCACCCGGAGGCGCTAATCTGCCCGGGGTCGATCATGCCGGCAACAGTGCCGCCCTGTTGAGCCTTTGCTCTCTCGATCTCGCCTTTTTGATAGTCGGCCTCGGTTGCCTCGCGCTTCTCAATCAACACCTCGAGCTGGGCTTCAAGGCGAGCGCTGTTCTCTAGCTGGGCCTCAACAGCAGCGTAGGCGCGCATAGCCGCGGCGTTGGCCGCTTCATAGGCCTGCTCGGCAATGACCTGGAGTTCTTCCCTAATTTGTCGCGCCACTTCAGCCTGGTCACTGAGTGACTGGGCTGCGTTTTGATCAGCCAAGGCCCTGGCATAGATGCCATCGGTTTGTTCGGCGATCTTTGCCGCATATCCAATCCGGCTCAAAAGCTCGGTCGCGTCGTCGCCACTAATGAAGAGGGTTGCCGAGAGATCAGCGCCACCAACGCGGGCAAGCTCGGCGATGAATTGTCCAGCTTGAAGCCTTGATTCCTCGGCGAGAACCTGGGCTGCGTCAGCCTCACCCTGCAGTTGCTGTTGGCGGAAAGTAGCCTCATCAAGCTCTGCGAGAGCTTCGTAGTAGACCTCACCGAGGCGAGCAGCTTCCATCTCTGCTTCCGCAGCTTCTTGCTCAAGCTTTTCGAGCAGGGCCATAATCTGCTTGACCTTGGCCTCGGCCTTCGCGACGTCGCGTCTGGCCTCCTGGACTTCTTCCCAGGTCGGGTATTCATCCGCGAACGCGGGGGAGTGAAAGGGCACGCCAATGCTCAGAACCATCACTAGAGCGCCAATGGCAGCAAGCGTGGACACGACAAAGCGAGGGCGTGCGGGGGTCACGAAATATAAAGATAGCCACATCTCCCCCAGAGGCCAGTATTTAGGCGGGGTGTGGCGCTAATCGCGCGGGGTTTGCATTAGTACCCCACGCTCTCTAGACTCAAACCTTGTTGTTATGCTTCGGCGAATAGCTTCGGCCCCATCGTTTAGAGGCCTAGGACGCCGCCCTTTCACGGCGGTAGCACGGGTTCGAATCCCGTTGGGGTCACCATATAATTTAATACGCAAGGCCCTGTAGCGCAGTTGGTTAGCGTGCCGCCCTGTCACGGCGGAGGTCGCGGGTTCAAGTC
>JAIOWV010000017.1 GCA_021741945.1 Pontimonas sp. | reverse complement strand
GGGTTCGCACCGTTCTCATGCTGGGCCAAGTGATGGCTGGGTTGGGCATGGGCGCCACCCTCGCGGTGGGCGCCATCATGGTCGGCCGGCTTGCTGGCTCCGATGGGTTTTCAGGTCTCGCTGCCACATTCTCAACTCTCGGTGCCGCGCTGGCGGCCGTCCCGTTGTCGAGGCTCGCGGCAAAGAAGGGTCGCTCGGTGTCCTTGACCACCGGTGCGATGCTGGCCTCTCTGGGTGGCGTCGTCACCATCATCGCGAGCGTCATTGGCACGGTGTTTCTTTTGCTTCCAGGACTTGCGCTGGTGGGAGTGGGGACGGCGGTGAATCTTCAGTCGCGCTTCGCCGCCACTGACCTCGCTGACCCCAAGACCAGAGGTCGCGATTTGTCGCTGGTGGTGTGGGCGACGACGGTGGGGGCTGTGTCTGGACCCAACCTGATCACTCCCGGTGAATTCCTTGGCGGGCTTCTCGGCCTGCCAGAGCTCGCCGGCCCGTTCGTGTTGACCACAATCGCTCAGGCAACCGCAGCGCTTCTCTACTTTTCTGCTCTGCGACCAGATCCCCTGTTACTGGCGCAGGAACGTGCTGCCAGCGCTGCTCGCGCTGGCAAGCCAGGCGCTGCGGATGTGAAGGACAACCGCATCATGATGCGCACCGCAATTCTGTCGATCGCGCTGTCTCACGCCACCATGGTGGCGGTGATGGCGATGACGCCTGTTCACCTCGTTCACCACGGCGCATCGTTGGCGATTGTTGGCTTCACGATCAGTCTGCACATCGCTGGCATGTATGCCTTGGCTCCAGTGTTTGGTGTGATGTCGGACCGTCTTGGGCGGCTCCCAACGATTCTCGTAGGGCAAGTGATCCTGGTGGCAAGCCTTCTGCTCACCGGGTTTGGTTCCGAGAACGAGATGGCGGTTGTGGTGGGGCTTGTGCTGCTGGGTCTCGGCTGGAGTGCTGCAACCGTGGCCGGATCGACCTTACTGACCGAATCGACCTCAATCGCACGCAGACCCCAGGTTCAGGGCATCTCCGACCTCGTGATGAGTGGTTCGGGTGCGATGGGTGGTGCTCTTGCCGGTGTGGCTCTGGCTTTTCTCGGCTATGACGGGTTGTCGTTTGTGGCCCTGGCGCTCGTCGCCACTGTGGTGGGAAGAGCTTTGCTGACCTGGCGCCATGCCTCTCCTGTCGCCGGGGTCACAAGCGAGGCTCTCACCTTTGACATTTAGGCCTTCTAGACTGGGGTGCTCATGACTGATCTCTTCTCCAAGGCCACCGGCGCTGATGTGCGCGTGCGTTTTTGCCCCTCACCCACGGGAACTCCACACGTGGGGCTCGTGCGCACGGCGCTGTTTAACTGGGCCTATGCCAGGCACACCGGGGGAACCTTCGTCTTCCGTATTGAAGACACCGACCAGGAGCGTGACAGCGAGGAGAGCTACCACCAACTTCTCGACGCGCTCGGCTGGTTAGGACTCACCTGGGACGAGGGCGTTGAAGTCGGGGGTCCTCATGAGCCCTACCGTCAGTCGCAGAGAGGCGAGATCTATCAGGGCGTCATCGACACCCTGCTGGCCTCCGGCCATCTTTATGAGAGCTATGTCACTGCCGATGAGATGACTGCCCGCAATGAGGCGATGGGTCGTGACCCTAAGCAGGGCTATGACAACCACGAGCGTGATCTGACCGAGGAGCAGAAGCAGGCATACCGGGCGGAGGGGCGCGAGCCAGCGCTGCGCCTGCGGGTTCCAGAGGGCGACCTGAGTTTTGATGATCTTGTTCGCGGCGAAGTCAGCTTCCCCGCTGGTGCGACAACAGACTTCGTGGTCGTGCGGGCTGGCGGCCAAGCGCTCTACACCTTTGTGAACCCGGTCGATGATGCCCTGATGGGTGTGACCCACGTGTTGCGGGGTGAAGACCTCCTATCGTCCACGCCGCGCCAGATTGCTTTGTATCGAGCGCTTATTGATGTGGGCATTACCAGTCACATCCCTCGCTTTGGCCACCTGCCCTACGTGATGGGGGAGGGAAACAAGAAGCTCTCCAAGCGTGACCCTGAATCGAATCTTTTCCACCACCGCGACCGAGGCTTTATTCCAGAGGGCCTGCTCAACTACCTCTCGCTGCTCGGCTGGTCTTTGTCTGCTGACCGTGACGTTTTCACCATGCAGGAAATGATTGAAGCCTTTGATGTGGAGGATGTGAACCCCAACCCGGCCCGCTTTGACGTCAAAAAAGCAGAGGCCATCAACGGCGACCACATCAGAGCGCTCAGCGCTGATGATTTTGCCACTCGCTGTCTTCCCTACCTCCAGGAGGCCGGGGTTGTCGGTGAATCTCCCGATGCAAGGGATCAGGAGACTCTGAAAGGCATTTTGCCCCACGTCCAAGAGCGCGTTGCGCTACTTGGGGAGGTGCCACCAATGATTGCGTTCTTGTTCACCGCAGATGACCAGCTCGTCATCGCTGATGACGCTCGGTCAACCCTCGGTGAGCAAGCCGCTACTGTTCTCGACGCAGCACTTGCGGCCCTCGAGCCACTTCAGGACTGGGCCACGGCCACCCTTGAAGCGACACTCCGCGACGCCCTTGTTGAATCGCTCGGAGTATCGCCGAGGCATGCCTTTGGTCCGGTGCGCGTGGGAATCTCGGGAGCGCGGGTCAGCCCGCCGCTTTTTGAGTCGATGGAGGTGCTCGGCAAAGACTCGAGCCTTCACCGATTGCGTGCTCTTCGCGCCACCCTCTAGGGGTGCGCTAGAGTATGTCGGGTCCACAACGGGGATAATTCCCGGTGCGGTGGGGTGTGGTGTAATTGGCAACACGGCTGATTCTGGTTCAGTTGTTCTTGGTTCGAGTCCAGGCACCCCAGCAAAGACTGCTCTGAGTTATCTCTCGTAACCGCCATAATGAGTGACTATGTCACCGAAGACAGCGCGCCATTTGGTTGTTGCGATTAATCCCCAGGCGTCGTTTGGGAAGAACGAGGGCGCTGGCCAGCAGGTTATTGACGCACTGGTCGCTGCGGGACACGACGTCGTTGGCGTTCAAGAGGGCAATTACGCCGATCTGCGCGCGAAGACCCGCGCGGCTCTGCGCAAGGATTCTGTGATTGTTGTTGTCGGCGGCGATGGGATGGCCCATCTGGGTGTTGAGCTTGCGACGCAGGCAGATGTTCCTCTGGGGCTTATTCCCGCCGGTACCGGAAATGACTTGGCCAGGCACCTCGCTATTCCACTGGGGTCAATCCCGGACGCCGTTGAGCGCTTCCTGAGCGCTCTGGGCCAGAAGCCTCAGCGCATTGATGTGGGAATCTCCAGGGGACCAGATGGCACGGAAACCCCTTACGTCTGTGTTCTCTCGGCGGGTTTCGATGCCATCGTCAACGAGCGGGCCAACGCGATTAAGTTCCCGAAGGGCCGCCACCGTTACACGGTGGCGCTGCTGATCGAGCTGTGGAAGCTCAAGCCCCTGTCCTATCAGGTCAGCATTGATGGCAAGGATTTCTCAGGGGAGTATCTGTTGGTGGCCGTGGCGAACTCTCAAAGCTTTGGTGGGGGAATGAAGGTCACGCCTGAGGCAAGCCTGGTGGATGGGCTAGTGGATGTATTGCTCTTGAAGCCGCTTGGCCGCCTCGAGTTTCTGCGCATTTATCCCAGGGTGTTTAAGGGCACACATGTCACCGATCCCCGGGTGATTATTGCTCGCGGCGCTTCTGTTCGGGTTGACGCCGAAGGGGTTATTGCCTACGCCGATGGTGAGCGGATGACCCCGCTCCCGGTGGAGGTGAGGGTGGCGCCACTCGCCCTCCAGGTGTTCGCCTAATCGTTTGGTGTAGAGGGCTTTTTGGTGCCATACTCTAAGGCGTTGCGTAATCGGCCCCATCGTATAGCGGCCTAGTACGCCGCCCTCTCACGGCGGTAACGCGGGTTCGAATCCCGCTGGGGTCACGCTTCACACCCTGCGGTTCTCCCCTGATAGCAAGGGGAAACCGGAGTATGGTGTCTCTTGCGAACGACGCGTTTGTTGTCGCATTGCTCCTAAGGATTGTGTGTGACTTCTCAATTGCCGCTGTGGTTCACAGTGGGTTCGCTCGTTGTCATTACCCTTGTGCTCATTGTCGACCTGCTACTGGTCGTCTGGCGCCCTCACCACCCCTCCAACCGAGAGTCAGCGTTGTGGGTGAGCTTCTATGTGCTCTTGGCTCTGGGTTTTGCAGGCTTACTGTTCCTGTTTGCTGGCGAGCAATTCGGTAGCGAGTTCTTGGCGGGCTGGATCACTGAATACAGCCTGTCGATTGACAACCTCTTTGTCTTCGTCTTGATCATGGCGACCTTTGCGGTTCCCAAGAAATACCAGCAAGAGATTCTGATGATTGGAATCCTCCTGGCGATTGTTTTCCGCGGAATCTTCATTCTGTTGGGTGCGGCGTTGATCTCCAGCTTTAGCTGGATTTTCTATGTCTTCGGCGCTTTCCTTGTCGTCATTGGCCTTCAACAGTTCTTCTCTGGCCGCGAGGATGATGTCGAGCGCGAAAACGCGCTCATCACCTTTTTGACCAAGCGCCTCGACATGACCGATGAATTCCACGGCATGAAGGTGCGTGTCACGGTCGCAGGCAAGAAGTTGTTCACACCTCTGCTCGTGGTGTTCATCGCCATTGGAACAGCGGACGTCATCTTTGCGGTCGACTCCATCCCTGCCATTTATGGAATTACCGAAAGCCCCTTCATTGTGTTTACCGCGAACGTTTTCGCCCTCATGGGATTACGCCAGCTCTACTTCTTGCTGGGGCACTTAGTCGACAAGCTCGCCTACTTGCACCTGGGTATCGCCTTCATCCTGACCTTCATTGGCGTGAAGCTGGTGCTTCACGCCCTGCACGAAAACGAGTTGCCCTTCATCAATGGTGGTGAGCACGTGGCCTGGGCTCCAGATATTGGTACCTGGGAGTCCCTGATCGTCATCGTGGTCGCTATGGCGATTGCTGTGATTGCCAGTGTGTGGAAGATGCGCACCGCTCCTCAGGAGTCACTGACGAAGGGCCACTAAGTCTGCCTCGGTGTTACCCTAGGAGCTGGCACAGGCTAAGCCTCCTTCAGCGTCTAAGCGGGCTTTTCTTGTCCTAGGACTCACCAGTGCGGTCTGAGATTTTCCGCCCCACTTATCCCGATTTTCCAGGAGATGTCACGATGGCACCGAGCACCCCCCGCACTCTGGCAGAGAAGGTGTGGGCTGACCACCTTGTTGCCAAGGGCGAGAACGGTGAGCCCGACCTCATCTATGTGGATCTTCACCTCGTTCACGAGGTGACCAGCCCGCAAGCCTTCGATGGCTTGCGTGTGGCTGGACGTCAGGTTCGCAGGCCAGATCTCACCATTGCCACCGAAGACCACAACACCCCGACAATCGATATCGATAAGCCGATTGCTGAACCAACGAGCCGTATTCAGATTGAAACCCTCCGGGCAAACGCCAAAGAGTTCGGGATTCGTCTGCACTCCCTGGGTGACGTTGAGCAGGGCATTGTTCACGTGGTGGGCCCGCAGCTCGGATTGACAATGCCGGGTATCACCGTGGTGTGTGGTGACTCCCACACTTCGACGCACGGCGCCTTTGGCGCCATGGCTTTTGGCATTGGCACAAGCGAGGTTGAGCACGTACTTGCCACCCAGACTCTGCCGCTCAAGCCGTTTAAGACGATGGCGATCAACGTGGAGGGTGAGCTGCGCCCGGGCGTCACGGCCAAAGACATCATTTTGGCCATCATCGCGAAGATTGGCACCGGCGGCGGTCAGGGCTATGTCCTCGAGTACCGCGGCAGCGCAATCCGGTCCCTGTCGATGGATGGCCGCATGACGATCTGCAACATGTCCATTGAGGCCGGCGCCAGGGCTGGAATGGTGGCACCGGATGAGACCACGTTTGCATATCTGAAAGGCCGCCCTCACGCGCCCGAAGGCGATGACTGGGACAAGGCCATGGAGTACTGGAAGACACTGCACACCGACGAGGGAGCGGTCTTCGACGCTGAGGTGTTCCTTGACGCTAACGAGCTTGAGCCCTTCGTGACCTGGGGCACCAACCCTGGGCAAGGCGTCCCACTGGGTGATGTCGTGCCAGACCCAGAGTCCATGACTGACCCCAATGACAAGGCAGCGGCCCTTCGAGCACTCGAATACATGGACCTGAGTCCTGGGACGCGCATGAAAGACATCCGCGTTGACACGGTCTTCATGGGCTCGTGCACCAACTCACGTCTGGATGATTTGCGCACGTTTGCTTCCATCATCAAGGGCCAGAAGAAGGCGGACCATGTCCGCCTGATGGTGGTTCCAGGCTCCGCGCGGGTTCGGCTCGAGGCCGAAGCCGAGGGCATCGACAAGATTGTCGAAGAGTTTGGTGGCGAGTGGCGTTTTGCCGGATGTTCCATGTGTTTGGGCATGAACCCCGACCAGCTCGCTCCGGGGGAGCGCGCTGCGTCCACATCGAATAGGAACTTTGAGGGCCGTCAGGGCAAGGGTGCTAGAACCCACCTGGTCTCGCCCGTGGTGGCGGCTGCCACAGCTATTCGAGGCACTCTCTCAAGCCCCGCTGATCTTCATGCAGACCAGAGGAGTGTGAGGCTCTAGTGGACAAGGTTTCTGTGGTCGAGGGTGTGGGTGTTCCGCTGCGCCGCTCCAATGTTGATACCGACCAAATCATTCCCGCTAACTTCTTGAAGCGCGTGACCAAGACGGGTTACGACGATGCTCTCTTCTATCAGTGGCGTCAAGATCCAGAGTTCATCCTGAACCAGGAGCCCTTTGCGCAGGGTCGTGTTTTGGTGGCTGGGCCTGACTTTGGGACGGGCTCCTCGCGCGAGCACGCGGTCTGGGCGCTGCGCGACTACGGTTTTGGGGCCGTTATTTCCTCCAGGTTTGGTGACATTTTCCGCTCAAACTCCGGCAAGCAGGGCCTTGTCACGGCGGTTGTTCCGGAGAGCGTGGTTGAAGCTCTGTGGAAAGAAATTGAGGCACACCCGGGCATGAGCGTTACGGTCGACCTGGTGGCCCGTGAGGTACGGTGTGGAGCGGTGAGTTCACCGTTCGACATTGACGATTACACGCGCTGGCGTTTGATGGAGGGTCTTGATGACATTGCTCTCAGCCTTCAACACGACGACGCGATCACCGCGTTTGAAGCACGACGGGAAGCTTGGCGACCGAGAACGCTGCCTGTCAGGAGTAGCTAGGTGAGCCAGGTGGCAGCCTCCGCGGGTAAGGCGTCACCCCAGGCCGCATCCCCTGACACGGTCATCTTTGAGGGTGGCCGTCCACTGGTTGGCGAAGTAGAAGTTCGTGGCGCAAAAAACTTGGTGACCAAAGCTATGGTCGCCTCGCTTCTCGCAGACACCCCCAGCGTTCTCAAAAATGTCCCTGTCATCAGCGATGTTGCCGTTGTGCGCGGACTACTCGAAGCTCACGCCGTGACGGTGACCGACGTTGCCGACGGGGTCTTGGAACTCGACCCCCGGGGTGTCAAGAGCGCTCACTTTGCAGAGATTGATGCCCACGCCGGCTCGAGCCGTATTCCGATCCTTTTCTGTGGCCCACTGCTTCACCAATTGGGTGAGGCGTTTATTCCGGACCTTGGCGGTTGCCGCATTGGTGATCGCCCCATCAACTTCCACCTCGATGCTCTGCGTGCGTTTGGCGCGGAACTCGACAAGAGCCACGAAGGCATTCGCCTTCGTGCGCCGAGGCGGCTCGTTGGCGCCCGAGTTGATTTGCCCTACCCGAGTGTGGGCGCCACGGAGCAGGTGCTCCTGACGGCTGTTCGCGCCCAAGGTGTGACCGAACTCACCAACGCCGCTATTGAGCCCGAGATCATGGACTTAATCGCCATCTTGCAGAAGATGGGTGCGATCATCCTGGTCGAGCCAAACCGCACCATCGTGATTGAGGGCGTTGATTCACTCAATGGCTATGACCACCGCGCCATTCCGGACCGCAGCGAAGCTGCGTCCTGGGCCTCAGCGGCGCTCGCGACCAGGGGCGACATTTATGTTCGAGGTGCTGAGCAAAAAGACCTGATGACCTTCTTGAACGTCTATCGAAAGGTCGGTGGGCACTTCCAGGTCGACGACCACGGGATCCGCTTCACCCACCCCGGTGACACCATTCGGCCTGTCGTCATCGAGACCGATGTGCACCCCGGTTTCATGACGGACTGGCAACAACCGATGGTTGTTGCACTCACCCAGGCTGAGGGACGATCCATCGTTCACGAGACCGTCTATGAGAACCGCTTTGGCTTCACCGATGCGCTGCGCCAGATGGGCGCGAACATTGAGGTCTATAAAGAGGGCATCGCGAGCATCACGCGTCGTGTGCCGAGGCGCCCGCTCGAACAGGCCGCCGTCATTACCGGCCCCACTCCGTTGCGCGGTGCTGACATTCGTGTTCCCGACCTTCGCGGTGGATTCAGCCACATCATCGCGGCGGTGACCGCTCAGGGTCACTCCACGGTGAGCAACATGGGCATCATCTCCCGCGGTTATGAGCACTTGCT
The DNA here is from genome assembly GCA_021741945.1 of Pontimonas sp. Taxonomy (GTDB): domain Bacteria; phylum Actinomycetota; class Actinomycetes; order Actinomycetales; family Microbacteriaceae; genus Pontimonas. The sequence continues at coordinate 8,750 of JAIOWV010000017.1, read as the reverse complement.
CGACAAGCTCGCTGGTCTTGGCACAAGCTACGAGCTCAAGGGTTAGCCCTGGTGGCTCGGGTTCCCTCGAAGTCGCCGCGCGTCACGCGTGGTGCTGAGTTGCGCTGGCGCATTATCGCTTTTCTTGTGCTCCCGATCTTCGGGGCGATGGTGAAGCTTCGTATCAAGCCAGGCTCTGCCCTACCCGCACAGGGTCCGTTTATTCTCTCTCCGAACCATTACAGCGAAATCGATCCCATTGTCATGGGCGTTGTTGTCTGGAAGCTTCGTCGCACGCCTAGGTTTTTGGCAAAAGCATCGTTGTTCAGAGTTCCAGGCTTGGCCTGGTTGTTGCGTTTCACCGGGCAAATTCCGGTCGAACGGGAATCTGGGTCCCGTCTAGGGGAACCCTTGAAGGCAGCGACCCTGCTTGCGGAACGAGGCCAGGGAGTCATCGTCTATCCGGAGGGCACACTGACCAAGGATCCAGACTTGTGGCCCATGGTCGGTAAATCCGGAGCCATTCGGATGGCCCTCGAGCAGGGAATTCCCCTCTATCCGGCAGCCCACTGGGGGACTCAGAACCTGATGGGTCGCTATGCAAAGAAGATCCGCGTCTTTCCTAGGACCACCATTGACGCCGTCATCGGAGGCCCACTGGATCTCTCCAGGTTCGAAGGAAAACCCCTCACTCGAGAGATCTTGTCTGAGGCCACCGAGATGTTGATGGACGAAATTTCCCGCCTGGTAGGAGAGCTTCGTAACGAAAAGCCTCCGGCTACACGTTTTGATCCGGCTAAGGCGGTCTAGCAGTGGTTCATGTCGCGGTCTTGGGGGCGGGTTCGTGGGGGACAACCTTCGCGAAAGTCTTAGCCGATGGCGGCAACACCGTGAACCTGTGGGCCAGGCGACCCGAGGTCGCCAAGGAAATCCGCAACACGAATCGCAATACGGACTATCTGCCGGGCATCAATTTGCCGAAGGCCATCGATGCCACCGACAGCCTTGCGCAGGCACTTGCAGGTGCTGAGCAGATCTATCTGGCGGTGCCAAGCCAGCATTTACGGGCAAACCTGACGGATGCAGCGCCATTGATCCCATCTGATATTCCGGTGGTGAGTCTCATGAAAGGCGTTGAGGCAGAGACCGGTCTGCGGATGAGTGAAGTCATGCACCAGGTTGGCGGCTTTGCCCACGACCGGATTGCCGTTGTGAGCGGGCCCAACCTTGCACTCGAAATCGCCAAAGAACAGCCGACGGCCGCAGTGGCATCATCGATCTCTGTTGCCACGGCCCGAGCTGTTGCCACGGCTTCCACGAACAGCTACTTCAAGACCTTCATCAACGACGACATCGTTGGCACCGAATTCGGCGGCGTTCTGAAGAACCTCATCGCGGTCGCGGTGGGTATCGCCGATGGAGTGGGTTACGGCGAGAACACGAAGGCATCCATCATCACCCGTGGTCTTGCAGAGATTTCTGCCTTTGCTGCCGCGTTCGGGGCAAGCCCGCAGACAATGTCGGGGTTGGCTGGCCTGGGGGATCTCATTGCCACGTGTGAGTCACCGCTCTCCAGAAACAACACGGCTGGGCGAATGCTTGGCCAGGGACACAGCTTCACCGACGTCGTTCGCACGATGAACCAAACGGCCGAGGGACTTGCCTCGGTCAAGCCCGTGCTCGCGCTAGCCAAGAGCAAGGGCATCGCGATGCCGATTGTGACCCAGGTGGGGCAAGTCCTCGATGGTGAACGCGACCCGCGGGAACTGGCGCCACACTTCGCCACCGACTCTGACACCCCTGAGGACGAGTAGGGCGGCCGTGTTAGGAACAGTGGGATCTAGCGACTGGGTTGCTGAAAAGTTTGGCTCAGGCCAACCCCGCATCATCGCGCTTCACGGATGGGGTCGAAGCGGATCCGATTTTGAGCGAATTCTTGCCGGGCAGGATGCTCTCGCCGTTCATTTGCCGGGCTTTGGCCCGGCACCAGAACCCACCGGAGCCTGGTCCACCGCGGAATACGCCGACCAGTTGGCGGATGCGCTGCGGGGACTAGGGCGACTAGTTGTGGTGGGGCACTCGTTTGGCGGGCGGGTCGCTGTGCGCTTGGCCGCCAGGCACCCCGAGGTGGTGAGCGCTCTGGTGTTGACCGGGGTCCCCCTGACCAGGGTTACGCCGCCGAAGTCTGTGCCACTCGCGTTTCAAATTGCCAAGGTGCTCCACGCCAAGAAGCTCATTCCTGAGGCCACCATGGAGCGCTACCGGCGCAAGTACGGATCCCAGGACTATCGAAACGCTCGCGGTGTGATGCGGGACATCCTGGTCAAGACCGTGGCCGAGGACTACCTCGATGACGCGACCCGAGTAGTTGCCCCCGTCACGATGGTGTGGGGGGAGCTTGACGCCCCAGCACCGGTGGCGGCTGCTGAAAAAGCGCTCCAGTATTTCCCCCACGCCACGCTGCGTGTGGTTCCCGGGGCTTCCCACCTCATGGAGGGTAACCTCGAGGAAGCCGTAAAAGACGCAGTATCTGCGGCCCTTACCCAGTAAAGGACCACGATGACTCCAGCGGATTTCATCATCACGCTGGCGGCCATCATCGTCGCACTCGCTGTTGCTGCAGTGATGAACCTCAAGTGGCTTCGGGTGGCTCAGCGGGTGCACTATCTCCCCGGTGAAGTCAGTCGTAATCAGCGTTTGTGGTTTGAGCGTCGCCCGATTGGTGCGCTCTGGTGGGCCGGGGCTGTCGTGCTCGCGATCATCTCGTTCCAAGGACCAGCACAATGGGACCTTGCGCCACTGGCCTGGCTCGCAGTGATTGCGCCTCTTCTCGTTTTTCCTACGCCGTGGCGTTTGCCTCTCAAGGGGAAAACCAGCGCACTGCAGTGGACCGCTCGCGCTAAGCGCGTCTATGGCGCTGTTGTGTTCCTCCAGGTGCTGACCGGAGCGGGCGCTGTGTGGCTCGCGGGCCCCGCCGGTGTTGTGATTCCTCTGCTGCTCGGAGCAACGCTCACTGACCTTGCCCTAGCCGTTCTCTGGCAGGTCGAGCGCAGGCTCTCCCACAAGTTTGTGGTCGAGGCAAAACGCAAGCTCAAGCGCGTTGGCCCCCAGGTCGTTGCCATCACCGGCTCCTACGGCAAGACGTCGACCAAGGGTTATGTCGCCCACATCGTGGGTAAAGCGCACCAGACCGTGGCGTCTCCAGCGAGCTTCAACAACATGATGGGGCTCTCACGAACAATCAACGAACACTTGGTGGTTGGCACCAGCGTTTTTGTCGCTGAAATGGGGATGAACCAGGAGGGTCGCATCCGCGAGCTCTGCGAGCTCTTCAACCCCGACATTGCTGCCATCACCGTGATCGGTGAAGCCCACATGGAGCGTCTGGGATCTCAAGAAGCGATTTTTAGGGCAAAAGCCGAGATCACTGAGAAGGCTAAGACGGTGATTTTGCCGGTAGACCAGCCGGAATTGGTCTCCCTGATTGAGAAGTGTCGCCGAGAAGGCAAGACAGTCATTACGGTGAGTGGTCAAGGCAAAAAGGCGGACGTGATTGTCGATCCAGACCTGGGTCTCGTCACCTATGGTCCTGATGCCACCCCGGCCCCGATGGCCGTTCCACCCTTTGGCCACGGCGTCAATGTCGCCGTGGCGCTTGGCATTGCCTATGTGTTGAATGTGCCGAAGGACGAGGCGCTCGCCCGTTTGGCTGACTTGCCAGTGGCGGCTCACCGCGCTGAAGTTCAGAAGATGCCAGATGGTGTCTGGATCATCGATGACACCTACAACTCGAACCCTGTGGGCGCAGCACGCGCGGTTGATGATGCATCAGCGCTTGCCAAGGGTCGTGGCGGCCCACTGGTCGTAGTGACACCGGGAATGGTCGAGCTTGGGCCGGTTCAGTTCCAGCGGAACAGAGAATTGGCCGAGCGAGTCATCGCCGCTGATGGTGTGTTGATGGTGGTGGGTCTCACGAACCGCAAAGCTATGGTCACAGGCTCCGCCGGGGCGGCCAAAGTCTTCGCCACGCGCGCCGACGCGGTCACCGCGGCCCTCCACGCTGCGGGAGCCAACGGCGTTATTCTCTATGAGAACGACCTGCCAGATCATTACCCCTAACGAGGCGCTGCTCTGGCGTGAGCTCCGGAAGGAACCCTATGGCTGGCTCAACCTGGGCAGTGGTATTCGGCGGGCCTAGCCCCGAACACGAAATCTCGATTCTCACCGGTCTCCAGGCGGAACGTGTCCTGGTCGAGGGCGGGGATGAGGTCCTGCCCCTGTACATGGCTCCCAATGGGGCCTGGTTCCAGGTGCCCTCCCGCTCCGAAGCCAAAGACTTTTTGACGGGCGCGCCCTCTGGGTCCAAAGAGCTCGACGTTGTGCTCTCCGGCCAGCCCGGTATCTATCCCAAGAAGGGCCTGGGCAAGAAGCCGCTCGATATCGACGCTGCGCTGCTGTGCTTCCACGGGGGACTGGGGGAGGGCGGCGGCGCTGCCGCCGTGTTTAGTTTCTTGGATATTCCGGCCAGTGGTTCCACGGTTTTTGCGGGCGCTGTGGGCATGGACAAGCTCGCCTTTGGCGGGCTCATGCACTCCGCCGGAATCCCGAGCCTCCCACGAGAAGCGTTGAGGGACGTTGTGGACCCCAGCTTCGCTGGGCCCTATATCGTCAAGCCACGCTTTGGCGGATCGTCGATTGGTATCGAGATTGTCGATGACATCGCAACCGCACGGACGATTGCTAAGTCCTCAGCACACTTGCAGACTGGAGCCGTCCTTGAGCCCTATCGTCCCGAGCTTGTTGACCTGAATATTTCCTTCCGCACCTATCCAGCGCTTGAGGTCACGGATCTCGAGCGGCCACTGCGCAGCGAAGGCGAAAAGACGGGGCTTTACTCGTATCAAGAGAAGTATTTGGCCGGCGGCTCCGGAGCTGGGCTGACCCATGCTCCTCGCGAATTTCCTGCCAATGCGCCCCAAGCTATTCATGACAAGGCGGCCCAGCTCGCAAAGGCCGTTGCTGAGGTCACCCGACTCCAGGGCATTGTTCGCGTTGACCTGCTCTGGGATGAATCCAAGGGTGAGCTATTTGTGAACGAGGTCAACTCCATCCCCGGTGCTCTTTCGCTGTATTTGTGGGCGCCTAAGCACCCGGCTCTGACGGTTTTGCGTGACGCCCTCACGGAGGCAAAAGACCACCCTGTGGTGTTTCCTCACAGTGGTTTTGGCCAGGGCGTTGCTCTGCGAGCGGCCGGTGGCATTGCCGGAAAGCTTGTCGGCTTGGATGGGCCCAGGGGCTAAGTCAGCCGGTTGTTAGTTCAGCGCGTCGCTCGGGTCGATGCACCGCTGCACGGGCTCTGATTGGCTACCCACAGCGCGGCCAAGCTCAAGAAGAGCTTCGGTTCCAGAGGCTCGCTCGGAGTCGACAATGACTTCTGTGGCGGGGCTTAGGCCATAGGTGGTGAAGATGAAACGTGGGGCATCGCGATCATCGCGAAGCCAGTCGATTCCTTGCACCTCAAAACAGGGCAGTGGCGTGGGCTCGGGCATGGGCACCCCGCAGCGAACGATGATGCTGACTGGGTCGCCCCACGCGGCGGTTGCCTGAGCGTTCACGGAGCGTCTGGCGTGGCCGGCAATCGTGTCGGGCAGGCGGACGGTCATGTTGGCACATTCGATCGTGTTCGCTTCTTCGGCGGCCTCGAGGTTGACCGTGGGAGCGCAGCCGGAGAGCAGCAGAAGACCAGTCAGTCCGAGGGCAATCTTGGTCGTCAACTCCACGTCTCTCAGGCTAGCGTGGTGGCATGAGTGAGGACCTGCAGCTGGGCAAGCTTGGCGAGAGCGAAGCCCTCGCGCAGATCATCCCGCTGTTGCCTTCTGCGGCCTCAGTCAGCCTCGGGCCAGGCGATGACTCCGCGATCCTCCGTGTTCCAGACTCCCGGGTCGTCATCAGCACGGACATGATGATTGAAGGCCCTGATTTTCGCTGGGACTGGTCAAGCCCCGAAGACGTGGGATGGAAAGCCATCGCCAGCAATGCCGCTGACATTGCGGCCATGGGTGCAACGCCGACTGCATTTCAGATTTCGGTGGCGGCTCCTGAAACCACCCGGCTTGGCGTGCTCTTGGGAATCGCTGCCGGAGTGCGGGACGCAATTGCTGAGCTTGCTCCGCTCTCTGGGGTGAGCGGAGGGGACCTATCGAGAGCTCCGGTGGTAACACTCTCCGTGACGGTTCTCGGTGACTTGGGTGGGCGTGCTGCGGTAACGCGCTCCGGTGCTAGGCCAGGTGACGTGCTCGCTGTCGCTGGCGAACTAGGCCTGTCGCACCGGGGACTGGTCGCGCTCCAGGGAGCGGGCGGTGATGTGGCAGAGATAGCCCGGTTGAAACAGTCGGATCCCTCGGTTGCACATCACCTTGCACCCCGGCCGCCGATTCATCTTGGTGTGGTGGCCAACGACGCCGGTGCCACAGCGATGATGGACATTTCTGATGGGTTGTTGATGGATGCCACCAGGATGGCGAAAGCCAGCGGTGTGATGATTGAGCTTGATCCCGATTATCCGTGGGACGAGGCGAGCTTGATGGGGGGCGAAGACCACGGTTTGCTCGCAGCCTTCCCTCCAAGCGCCACCCTTCCTGAGGGCTTTGTGGTGATTGGCTCCATTGGCTCAAAAAGCTCCGAGCCACGTGTTGCTCTGGAGGGAATGGATCTCGGAGCCCAGCCCGGTGGTTGGGATCCGTTTTATGGGGCTTCTGCGAAATAGAGGGTTGTCTCCCCGTATTTCTTGGTATCCAGTGAGGTGAGGACCTCCGGCCACTGCGGTGCTGCCGAGCGCGTTGAGCGCTCCACCATGACCCATGCTCCAGGAGCGAGCCAGGGTAGAAGCTCGATCAGTACCTGATCGAGCACTGCACTGTCTAGTTCGTACGGAGGGTCAATGAAGACCAGGTCATAGCTGGTCGATGGTGTGGCGCGAAGGAAAGTGGATACCTGGGCTTTTGTGGCGCCGAGCGTTGGCGCATGGGGGAGGACAGCGCCGATGGCTGTGATGTTGGCGGAGATGGCGCTGATCGCTCCCGGGTGGTCCTCCACCATCGTCACGAGCGCCGCACCACGGGATGCGGCTTCTAGTCCGAGTGCCCCGGAGCCCGCGTAGAGGTCGAGAACGCGGGCGCCCTCTAGAGCGTCACTGGCGTCGAGTTTGGAGAACCAGGCTTCTCGGACCCGGTCGGAGGTGGGCCTGGTCTTGGGTCCTGGTGTGCGCAGGCTCAGGGAGCCCGCGTGGCCACCGATGATCCTGGTCATCCCACAACGCTAGCGGGCTTAGTCGGGTGTGTGGCCCGTGGGCGCTACCGTGAAGGGGTGAGTGTTGGCCTGGATACGAAGCTTGGCAGTGTGCTGGGCGATCGCAGCGCGAAAGCCCTCCAGAGCGCCTTTGGCTACACGCTGGTAGGGCAGCTCGTCGCGCACTACCCCAGGCGTTATGCCACCAGGGGGGAGCTCACATCGATTGCCGGTGTGCCCGTGGGCGAGATGGCCACCCTCGTTGCTGAGGTTGTCTCCGTCTCCACGAGAGGCATGCGAGCTCGCAAAGGCAGCGTCCTCGAAGTCATCATCTCTGATGGAACAGGCCTTGTGACCCTCACGTTCTTCAACCAGGCCTGGCGGGCAAAAGATTTGGTGCCAGGGGCTCAGGGAATCTTCGCCGGCAAAGTAGGTCTCTACCGGGGTGAGCGCCAGCTCGCTCACCCCGACTATGAGCTTTTTGAGGAACGGGAACTGACCAGCAGCGAGGGCGAAGAGTGGGCGAAGCGCCCGATTCCGCTCTATCCGGCAACCGCCAAGGTTGCGAGTTGGCAGATCGCCCGGGCCCTGGGTGTGGTTTTGGACGTTTTGGACCCGGTGCCAGAGCCGATCCCGGCTGAGATCGCCGCCGCTGAGAATTTGATCCCCTCCAAGGACGCTCTGGAGAAGATTCACCGACCCAATGAAGAAAACGACTGGCGTCAGGCTAGAGAAACCCTGCGCTTCCATGAGGCCTTTGTGCTCCAGTGCGCCCTGGTGCAGCGGCGTATCCAGGCGGCCTCACAAGTCTCGGTGGCTCGCACCGCGGGGCCTGGCACCGAAAGTTTTCTTGGTAGCTTGCCGTTCACATTGACAGGCGATCAGCAGGGCGTGCTGGCAGAAATTCAGCAGGATATGGCCAGACCTCACCCGATGAATCGGCTCGTTCAAGGTGAGGTGGGATCTGGGAAAACAGTAGTCGCTGTCGCATCGATGGTGACCGTGTCAGAGTCGGGAGGCCAGAGCGCTCTGTTGGCCCCGACTGAAGTCTTGGCCTGGCAACATTTTCGCTCGATTGTGGCGACGCTGGGGCCTGACCGAGCGGCGACGATGAATCCGGTCCTTCTCACCGGCAATTTACGCGCGGCAGAGACGAAGAAAGCGCTGTTAGCAGCGGCATCCGGGCAGGCAAAGATTGTGGTGGGGACACATGCGCTTCTCAGTGAACGGGTCACATTTGCCGACCTGGGCCTCGTCGTCATTGATGAGCAACACCGCTTTGGGGTCGACCAGCGAGAAGCTCTGCGCCAAAAAGGCGAGCACCCCCACGTGCTCGTTCTCACCGCAACGCCGATTCCCCGCACCGTTGCCATGACGGTGTTCGGTGACCTTGATGTTTCGACGATTCGGATGGTTCCCTCTGGCCGCCAACCGATTTCCACCCATGTGGTCGCCCTTGGCGACCACCCCAGCTGGTATCCGAG